>NZ_CP032544.1:3021262-3344078 GCF_003867075.1 Tenacibaculum mesophilum
CTGATGTAGAGAACGATGTGCTAAAAATGACGGTAGTAAATCGTTATCAAAATGCAGAGCCTTCGATTGCGTTTATCAAAAACTTCGGATTAAAAGAAGGGGCGATAGCAAGTTCTGTAGGACATGATTCTCATAATATTATTGCTGTAGGAGTATCGGATGAATTGATTTGTAAGGCGGTAAATTTATTGATTGAAAATAAAGGAGGGGTTTGTGCTGTAACATCTTCTGAAGAAAAAGTTGTTCCACTTCCTGTGGCTGGAATCATGTCAGATAAACCAGCAGTTGAAATAGGAAAAGCCTATGCAGAATTAGATGTGATGGCAAAACAACTAGGTAGCAAATTACGAGCTCCGTACATGACCTTATCTTTTATGGCGTTGTTGGTAATTCCATCCTTAAAACTATCAGACAAAGGCTTGTTTGATGGGAACACATTTAAATTTACTTCTTTAGAAGTTAAATAAACGAGAGTTTGAAGACAGAAAAAATTATATTAGGGATTGACCCAGGAACTTCCATTATGGGATTTGGAATTATAAAGGTAGTAGGGAAAAAGATGGAATTTGTTCAAATGAATGAATTGCTCTTAAAAAAATATGACGATCATTATTTAAAACTCAAAATTATTTTTGAACGTACCATTGAATTGATTGATACTTATCATCCAGATGAGATAGCGTTGGAAGCTCCTTTTTATGGGAAGAATGTACAATCCATGTTGAAATTAGGGCGTGCACAAGGAGTAGCCATGGCAGCAGGATTGTCAAGACAAATACCAGTAACCGAGTATGCGCCCAAGAAAATAAAAATGGCCATTACAGGAAAAGGAACTTCAAGTAAAGAACAGGTAGCCTTAATGTTAAAATCGTTATTGAATTTAAAAGTGCTACCTAAAAACTTAGATGCAACGGATGGTTTAGCAGCTGCGGTATGTCATTTTTATAATTCAGGAACAAAAGTAGGAGGTAAGAACTATACAGGTTGGGCAGCGTTTGTAAAACAGAACCCTGGAAAAGTGAAATAATTTGGCAGGAATTTATCTACATATCCCATTTTGTAAGCAAGCATGTTATTATTGCGATTTTCACTTTTCTACTTCATTAAAAAAGAAAGAGGAGTTAGTTTCTTGCTTGGTGAAAGAGCTAGAATTGCGAAAGGAAGAGTTACAAAATGAAGAAATAGAAACGATTTATTTTGGAGGAGGAACCCCAAGTTTGTTGTCATATGAAGAATTGAGGTTGTTAATAGATACTATTTATCAAAACTATGTAGTAATAGCCAACCCAGAAATCACCTTAGAAGCGAACCCAGATGATTTATCAGAAGAAAAAATAATTGAATTATCTAAAACCCCTGTTAATCGCTTAAGCATAGGAATACAATCTTTTTTTGAAGAAGATTTACAATTGATGAATCGAGTTCATAATGCACAAGAAGCAAAAAACTGCTTGTCTGTCGCGACACGCTACTTTGATAATATTACTATTGATTTGATTTACGGAGTTCCGAATATGAATAATGAACGTTGGAGAGAAAATTTGCAAATAGCTTTTGATTTCGAGATCAATCATATTTCATCATATGCGTTAACGGTAGAACCTAAAACAGCATTAGATTCATTTATCAAGCAAGGAAAATATCCTGATGTTGACGAAACAGTAGCCAAAGAACATTTTGATGTTTTGGTAGCAGAAACCACTAAAAACGGATTTGTACATTACGAAATTTCCAATTTTGGAAAACCTAATTATTTTTCAAAGCACAATACTAGTTATTGGTTAGGAAAAAAATATATAGGAATTGGTCCTTCTGCACACTCGTTTAATAAAACACACCGTAGTTGGAATGTAGCTAACAATGCAAAATATATAAAAGCAATTCAAGAAGGAAAACTCCCTTTAGAAGAAGAAAAACTCACTAAGAAAGATCAGTTTAATGAATATTTGATGACAGGATTAAGAACCATTTGGGGAGTGTCGTTAGAGAAAATAGAGGAAGATTTCGGGGAAGAATTTAGAAAAAATCTCCTTAAAAATGCTGAGAAGTTTATCCAGCAAGAGCTACTAGTCATTACAAATGAAGTTTTGAAGACTACAGAAAAGGGAAAGTTCTTAGCAGATGGATTGGCTTCCGAATTATTTATTATTTAAGTATATTTGAGTATGATTGCAACAATTGAATACAACTCAAGAAAATACAAAATAGATTTATCAAAACCACTAGACATTTCAATAGCAATTGATACCTCAAAAGAAAATATAAATGCATGGTATCTTGATGATCCTAAAATTTTTCCTGTTTCAGATGGGAATTGGATTGGAAGTGTACAACAAGGAGCTGATGTAAATTTTAATAACATACAGTTTAATCCGCACTCACATATTACACATACCGAATGTGTGGGGCATATAACAGAAGAAGTTTATTCAGTAAACAAAGAACTATCAAAATTTTTCTTCTTAGCAGAAGTAGTGACTATTGCTCCTGAGCAGTTAAAAAATAAGGACTTTGTAATTTCAAAAAAACAATTACAAAATGTTTTAGGGAACAAAAAGCGTGATGCAATTGTAATCAGAACCTTACCAAACCTTTCAGACAAAAAATCGATGCGGTATTCAAACACAAATCCAACCTATTTGTTAGAAGAAGGTGCTATATACTTAAAAGAAAAAGGAATAGAACATTTATTAATTGACTTACCATCTGTAGATAAAGAAAAAGACGAAGGAAAATTGTTAGCACATAATGCTTTTTGGGATACACAAGGAGAAATTAGAATGCAGGCAACAATAACAGAATTTATATATGTACCTAATAGAATAGAGGATGGAACTTACTTTTTGAACCTTATGATAGCACCATTTGAAAATGATGCTACTCCAAGTAAGCCAATTCTTTATAAATTGTGTTAATTGTTATGATAAAAACAAACTACTGAAAAGTTTTAGATAAGCATGCTTTTCTGAATATTTAAAATAGAATAGTTTATTGATGTTACTTAGTAAATGTTTCTTTTTAGGGATCTCTATCTGTTCGGCGAGATTTACTTTATGTTTCACTTACACTTCAAAGATAATGTAGATATTAAAGTGAAAATAAAAAATAAGATTAAAAGAGTGTTACTGTAGACGAATGGTTAAAAGTAAACTTTTAAGTGTGTAAAAACTATTAAAAAAAATAAAAAATAAAATTTTTGTAGAAACAATTTGTTTTTTTATAAATTTACAGCCGTAGAATTAAAGTAATGACAATTTTTAATACATATAAGCAATGTAAATCGACTGTGGTAAGACACAAAGACGATCGGGCAATGTATGTATTATAATTATGTTCACATAAAATATAACGATAATAAAAAGTCCGACTTCATAGTCGGACTTTTTATTTTTATATCAACATCAACACTAAAACCAAACCACATGAAAAAACTCTATTTTAATTATTTAGATACCTTTAAAGGTTTATCAATCGAAGTATGGTGGCTCGCTTTAATAACTCTAATAAACAGGGCAGGTACAATGGTAATTCCGTTTATGTCTTTGTATTTAAGAGAAAGTTTACAGTTTACTTTAAAAGATGTAGGTTGGATTATGACTTGCTTTGGATTAGGTTCTGTTGTAGGCTCTTGGTTGGGAGGAAAATTAGCAGATAAAATAGGTTTTTACAAGGTAATGAAAACCAGTTTGTTTTTAACAGGATTACTCTTTGTATCCTTACAATTTGTAGAAACTTTCTGGGGGTTTTGTATTGGTATCTTTTTGGTGATGCTAGTAGCAGATACTTTTAGACCCGCTATGTTTGTAGCCTTAAATACTTATAGTAAACCAGAAAATAAAACACGTTCAGTAACCTTAATCCGTCTGGCAATTAACTTGGGGTTTTCTGCAGGTCCAGCAGTTGGAGGATTAATAATTACCTCAATGGGGTATAGCGGGCTGTTTTGGGTAGATGGAGTTACTTGTGTTTTAGCAACTTTATTATTGATAAATGTATTACATCCTAAAAAAGCAAGAGTGTTAGATGAAGTAAAGGTAGAAAATCCAAAGTCGATTTTTTCAGATAAGGCTTTTTGGATATTTTTTGTAGGAATGTTTGTGTTCGGGTTTATTTTTTTACAATATTTCTCTACCATGCCATTATATTATAAAGATATACATCATTTAACAGAGTTAGAAATAGGACTGTTAATGGGCATGAACGGTTTTTTCATTTTCCTATTAGAAATGCCGCTGATTACTTGGTTAGAAAAAAGTAAGTATACTAAAGAATTCTTAATGTTTTTTGGCTTATCACTTACAGGATTAAGTTTTGTAGTAATCAATTTAACAGGTTGGGCTGGAATTTTAATTGTAGGAATGTTGTTAATGACTATTGGAGAAATGATAGCTTTCCCTTTTTCAAACGCCTTTGTAATGGAACGAGCCAAAAGAGGAAATCAAGGAGAATATATGGCGTATTATAGTATTGCATTTTCTATGTCGCATATTTTCGGACACAATTCTGGAATGCAATTAATTGATAATATTGGATTTGATAATACATGGAATTTTATGATTGTATTATCGGGAATAGGAGTATTATTTTTATTAATGTTAATACGAATTGTAAAAAGAGAGAAAGTAATCGCATGGACTTAAATCAAGTAACAATTCCGTCTATAGATGTAAATGAATCTGTAATATTTTATAAAAAACTAGGCTTGCTTCTCATTGTAGATGCAAGCCCTAGATATGTCCGATTTGAAGTGCCAGATGGTAATACAACTTTCTCAATTCATCAAGTAGAGAAGCTGCCTAAAGGAGAGGGTGTTACATTGTATTTTGAAGATGAAAATTTAGATGAATTAGTAGAGAAACTACAAGAAAAGGGAGTTCAATTCACCCAATTACCCAAAGATCAAACATGGTTATGGAGAGAAGCCCACTTGTTAGATCCAGATGGTAATAAATTAATTCTGTTTAAAGCAGGAGAACACAGAAAAAATCCGCCTTGGCGAATCGATTAAGAAATAGAAGTTTTTATCTTTGAATGTTTAATAAGAAAGCAGAAAATATGAATATACAAGACGCACAAAAACAGGTAGATGATTGGATTAAAAATCACGGAGTACGTTACTTTAACGAGTTAACAAATATGGCGCAACTAACAGAAGAAGTTGGAGAGGTTGCTCGAATTATTGCGCGTCGTTATGGAGAGCAAAGTGAAAAAGAAAGTGATAAAAACAAAGATTTAGGAGAAGAATTGGCCGATGTAATGTTTGTAGTGTTGTGTTTAGCAAATCAAACAGGCGTAAATTTGCAAGAAGCCTTTGATAAGAAGTTGGATATTAAAACTAAAAGAGATCACGATCGTCATCACAATAACAAAAAACTACAATAAATGAGTCTCATTAATAATATACAAAAAGGAAGTTTTTGGATTAATGTTTTAAAAGTAGGAACTCCTTTTTTAATAATCGTAGCGGTATTTTCTTTATTATTTAAAACAGGAGGGGCTATTTTTTCAGGAGACTTTGAAACTGTGTACAATGTACATTTCGCAAATAAACAGTGGATTCGTTTTTGGTTGAGCAAAATAGTAATCGCACTTATTTATAGTGTATACATTGTAAATAAAAAAACGAAATAGTTTTTTATGGATTTAAGATTAAAAACTGAAGAATTTAATTCAGGTACTCACATAACCATTTCAGGTTCAAAAAGTGAATCGAATAGATTGTTGATTTTACAGCAATTATATTCAGGTTTACGGATAGAAAATTTATCAGATTCTGACGATACACACCATTTACAAGGAGCGTTAACCTCTGATGATATAGTTGCAGATATTGGACATGCAGGAACTGCGATGCGCTTTTTAACTGCTTTTTTTGCAACACAAGAAGGCGTTACAAAAATATTGCAAGGATCAGACCGCATGCATAATCGACCGATTGAAATTTTGGTTAATGCGCTCCGTGATTTAGGAGCAACTATAGAGTACGTTGAAAAAGAAGGATACCCGCCACTTAAAATATCAGGGAAAAAACTAGCAAAGGATAAGGTTTCGATTAATGGAAATGTAAGTAGTCAATATATTTCAGCATTAATGTTAATTGCTCCAGGTTTACAAAACGGATTAGAGATTGAGTTAATAGGTGAAATAACGTCTGTCCCTTACATCAATATGACCTTACAGCTATTACATCAATTGAAGGTTGAAGCTGAGTTTAAAGGACAGGTTATTAAAATAAAACCTAAATTAACTTTAGAGAAACAAACAGTTGTAGTTGAGTCTGATTGGAGTTCAGCGTCTTATTTTTATTCGATTATAGCGTTGAGTAAAGTAGGTTCCTTTGTGAAATTATCAGCGTATAAAAAAGATAGTCTGCAAGGAGATAGTTGCTTGGAAAAAATTTATAAACACTTTGGAGTAACGACTACTTTTAAAGACAACTCAATTCTTTTAACCAAAGAAAAAGAACATAGTTCAGCTGTATTGAAAGAAAATTTAAAAAATGCACCAGATATAGCCCAAACTATTGCAGTTACATGTTTCGGATTAGGTGTTACTTGTGATTTAACAGGGCTACATACCTTAAAAATTAAAGAGACTGATCGTTTAGAAGCATTACGTGAAGAGTTAACAAAATTAGGAGCAGATATTTCTGTTACTAATGAAAGTTTACACTTAAAATCATCTATAAAAATTAAAGAGAATATTCAAATAGCCACTTATAATGATCACCGTATGGCAATGGCATTTGCTCCGTTAGCATTAAAAGTTTCCATAGAAATTTTAGAAGCAGAAGTAGTAACTAAATCGTATAGAAGTTTTTGGAAAGATATGCTGAGTGTAGGAATTCAGAATGTTACCATAAAATAATAGGGCAATAGCTTGACAACCCCTATGTTGAAATTGTATATTTGCCACCGTTAAGAAAATTTTACAAATGAAATTATCAAATTTTAATTTTGAATTGCCAAAAGAATTATTGGCAGAATATCCTTCAGAGCATAGAGATGAAGCACGATTAATGGTATTGCACCGTGACACACAAAAAATCGAGCATAAACTATTTAAAGATTTAATCGATTATTTTGATGAAGGAGATGTAATGATGTTGAACAATACGAAAGTTTTTCCAGCTCGTATGTACGGGAACAAGGAAAAAACAGGAGCCCGTATTGAAGTATTTTTATTACGTGAATTAAATGCTGAAAATCGTTTGTGGGATGTATTAGTAGATCCAGCAAGAAAAATAAGAATAGGTAATAAATTATTCTTTGGAGACGATGAAAGTTTAGTAGCTGAAGTTATTGACAATACTACTTCACGAGGTAGAACATTACGTTTCTTATTTGATGGACCTTACGATGAATTTAGAAAAAAATTAATTGAGTTAGGAGAAACTCCATTACCAAAATACATAAAACGTGAGGTAGAGCCAGAAGATGAAGATCGTTACCAAACTATTTTTGCTAAGCACGAAGGAGCAGTAGCAGCACCAACAGCAGGATTACACTTCTCTAAGCACTTAATGAAACGATTAGAAATTAAAGGAGTAGATTTTGCTGAAACAACATTGCATGTAGGTTTAGGTACATTTAATCCAGTTGAGGTTGAAGATTTATCTAAGCACAAAATGGATTCTGAGCAAATTATTATCCCACAAGCTAGTGCAGATATTGTAAATAATGCTATAGCCAACAAAAAAAGAGTATGTGCAATTGGAACTACTGTAATGAGAACTATAGAATCATCTGTTTCTTCAAGCAATCAATTAAACGCTTTTGAAGGATGGACGAATAAGTTTATTTTTCCTCCTTATGATTTTAGTATAGCTAACTCTATGGTAACGAATTTTCATACGCCTAAATCTACATTGTTAATGATGGTTTCTGCATTTGCAGGGCACGATTTTATTATGGAAGCATACCATGAAGCAATTAAAGAAAAATATAAATTTTACTCGTACGGAGATGCGATGTTAATTTTATAAAACAGTTTTTAAACCATTTACAAAACCTCACAAGTTACTTGTGAGGTTTTGTGTATTTTTGTACCTGATGATGATAGTAAAGAAAAAAGACATACGTGCATTAACCAAAGAACAACTCCGTGACTTTTTTGTTGAAAACGGAGATAAAGCCTTTCGAGGTAACCAAGTATATGAATGGTTATGGCATAAAGCAGCACATTCGTTTGATGATATGACAAGTTTATCTAAAGTAACAAGAAAAATGCTTGATGAGAACTTTGTAATCAATCATATTGAAGTTGATACAATGCAGCGTAGTAATGATGGTACTATAAAAAATGCAATTAAACTTCATGACGGATTAATTGTAGAGTCAGTTTTAATTCCTACAGAAAAACGTACTACAGCTTGTGTATCTAGTCAAGTAGGATGTAGTTTAGATTGTAAATTTTGTGCAACAGCTCGTTTAAAACGTATGCGTAATTTAAATGCGGATGAAATCTACGATCAAGTTGTAGCAATTGATAAACAAAGTAGGTTATACCATAATCATAAATTGTCAAATATTGTTTTTATGGGAATGGGAGAACCTTTAATGAATTACAACAACGTAATTAAAGCTATTGATAAAATAACTTCAGAAGAAGGCTTGGGAATGGCAGCTCGAAGAATTACCGTATCAACTTCTGGTGTGCCTAAAATGATTAAAAAAATGGCAGATGATGAAGTACGTTTTAATTTAGCAGTTTCATTACACTCCGCTATTGATGAGGTTCGAACATCTATTATGCCATTTAATGCTACTTTTCCATTAAAAGATCTAAGGGAATCTTTGGAGTATTGGTATGAAAAGACTAAACGAAAAATAACGTATGAGTACGTTGTTTGGAATGGAATTAACGATCGAAAAGAAGATATTGATGCCTTGGTGCAATTCTGCAAATATGTTCCGTGTAAGGTTAATTTAATTGAGTACAACCCAATAGATGACGGAGAGTTTCAACAAGCATCAGATAGAGCTTTAAACAATTATATTTCTAATCTTGAAATGAACGATATTGTGGTAAATGTGCGTCGTTCTAGAGGAAAAGATATTGATGCTGCTTGTGGGCAATTAGCTAATAAATCTTAGTACTCTATAAATAGAAAAGCAATGAGAAAAGAAACTAGAATTAAACTTAAGTTAATAATAATTTTATAAAGTCTTAGTTTCTTTAAAAAAGTTAAAACGATAATATCCAGTATACCTAACAAAAATACAAAAGGGAGACCTAAAAAAATGTATGGTAAAATAACTGGATTACCTAAACAAGAGCGTTGATTACCGTCAGAAATGTAGCTTCCTAATAATATTAAACAGGTGCAGATTATAAGAAAAACAATCGCTCTTGTCTTTAAGTGTTTCATATTTTGTTTTTAATCAAAAGTAAACATTTTTTATTCTTATTTTTGTTCACTATATGAAGCCAGTTGAGCAAATAAAACTTCCGATTGCTAAAGAAATGGAACTCTTTGAAACAAAGTTCAAAGATTCGATGTTGTCTAAAGTTCCATTATTAAACAGAATTACCTATTATATCGTCCGCAGAAAAGGAAAGCAAATGCGACCAATGTTTGTGTTTTTGGTAGCAAAAATGGTTTCTAATGGTGGTTTTGATGAACGTACATATCGAGGAGCTTCAGTAGTAGAATTAATCCACACAGCAACATTAGTACATGATGATGTAGTTGACGATAGTAATAGACGTAGAGGTTTTTTCTCAATTAATGCACTTTGGAAGAATAAAATAGCTGTTTTAGTAGGTGATTATTTACTATCCAAAGGATTATTACTCTCTATAGATAATGAAGATTTTGATTTGTTAAAACTGATTTCTATTGCGGTTAGAGAAATGAGTGAAGGGGAGTTATTACAAATTGAAAAAGCTCGCAAACTAGATATTACTGAAGAAGTTTATTTTGAAATTATCCGTCAAAAGACAGCTACGCTAATAGCAGCTTGTTGTGGTATTGGTGCTGCTTCGGTAGGAGCAAATAATAAAACAGTGCAACAGATGCGTAAGTTTGGAGAGTATATTGGTATTGCTTTTCAAATTAAAGATGATTTATTTGATTACACTGAAGACAAAATAGGTAAACCAACAGGAATAGATATCAAAGAACAAAAGATGACACTTCCGTTAATTTATACCTTGAATACTTGTTCTCCAAAAGAAAAATCGTGGTTAATAAATTCCGTTAAGAAGCATAACAAAAACAAAAAACGGGTAAAAGAAGTTATTGCTTTTGTCAAAGAAAATGGGGGATTGGAGTATACTACTGCTAAAATGCACGACTATAAAAATAAGGCATTAGCCATTTTAGACAATTATCCAGACTCAGATTATAAAAATTCCCTACTGCAAATGATTGATTATGTAGTAGAGCGAAAGATTTAAAAAAAGTACTAGAAATAAAAAACCTCGAGAATTTCTCGAGATTTTTGTTACGGATTAGTTTTTTTTGAAATAATATATTTTTTAGATATTAGTTTTCCAGACTCAGAAACCCCTTCAATATAAACAATGACTTTTTCTTGTAAATTCTGTGGGATTTTAAAATCAAATTTAGAGTTTGCTTTTATTTCTATATTTGGTTCCCAAAAGATATCACCATAATATTTATAAGTATTGTCTACGTAAGAGTTATATTCAGGAGTGTAATATTCTTTTTCGATAGAGAATCCTTTTTCTACTTTATACTCACTAAAGAAAGAAGTATTATTCTTGCTATATTCTCTTGGAGATAAGGTGTAAATATAAATATGTTCATTAGACCTAACATCATGAACTCTACCATAATAAATCTCTTTTACTGTATTAAGATAAATACTCTCAAGCATCCATAAGTCATAACTTATTTCGTTTTCATCCAAAAAAACTCGTACGTCTAATTTAAGACGATCTCTAGAATTTACTGGACTAATGGAAGTATCACCTCCTTCAGTGTTTTTTCTTAATTGTGATAGGTTAGAAGTAGATTTTCCTAACCCCCTAGATCTTATATATAGGTAGCCATCTTTTGTTGTTGTTTTGTAGTTTTTGCTTTTTAAATAATCTAAAATTGTTTCACCTGAAGCTATAGTTGTATTATCGATGACTTTTCTAGTTAGCATTGTAGCTGCACCATAGGGGTTATTTTCAGACTTAATATCTTTCTTTTTGTTGATTATAACTTCATCTAAAGTTTCAAATTTCTTTAATTGAAACATAGAGTTAGGTAATTCAGTGCTTGAATTTTCAAAGCTATTAGAAAGCAAATTATTTTTATTGATTGAATCAATTAAAATAGTATTGGAAAACTGTAGATAAGGAGATACTTTTTGAATATTATTTTTAGTCTTTATCCCAAAATTTATGTAAGTGTTTTTTTTAATAGATGTGTTTTTTAATATGAATTGATTTTTTTCTTTAATCTCCCTAATAATATTATTATTAGAAGAATATATTAAAAGTGACTGTTTCTGATTTAAAGAACTAGAAAGAGTTCCAACAATATTGATACCATTTTCAAATGAATAATTAGTTTTAGGAGGATTATTAAATATATCAAACCAATTATATTTACTCCAGCCTTGTGTTATCAACAATAGGTCAAGTTCTCTAAGTTTTTTATTGTTAATGTTATTGAAGTAATAACTAGGGTTCTCTATGTTTCCCTTAATATAGGGTTTTAATAAAAAAGATGTATTTGTGTTGTTTTCAGGGGAATAGCTTTTTGTTTTTATAGGAAGAAAAGAAGAACTTAAGAAAACCTTTTCATTTGTGTTGTTTTTTAAGTGAATAGAGGTGGAATCACTTAAGTTATCAGGAGTGTTTTTTATATTTATATCAGTAAAAAGGGAAGGAGAATTAATAAAAATAAGTCGCTCTAAGATAGGAGTATTTTTATAATCAAAAACTGTGATTATATTAACTCCTTTATCAATATCATTTTTGTTAATAAACAAAGAGTATTTAGTGTCTTTAGAGTTAAAATTAAAATTATAAGATATAAATTTCCTTGTGTTGTGAATTAGAACTTTAAAAGAGCGGTTTTTTAGTTGATTTAAAGAGTTTTTATTAGTAAGTATATTAATTAAGAAAAAATTTGGATTTGAATTAATAACTCTGAGAGTTACTCCTTTATTTTTAGGTAACGGGGTTGATGATTTTATAGTTTGTCCATTCTCTAATACAGCTTCAAATTCGTAAGTTTCACCTCCTCTAATTAATAAATTTGTATTACCCAACCCAAAAGAGTTAGTAGAGAAGTTTTTGACTATTTCGTTTAAGTTATTCTTTATTACTCCTTTGTTAATTTTAATTCCTTCTCCGTTTTTATTTTTTATTAGAATACCAAAGTTGTTAATTGTATTGGAAAGAATATGGCCTCCTTCTGGAAACAGTTTAAATTCATATGAAGCACTCTCTTTTATTATTTTACTATCATTATTATTATTATTATTATTATTACTGTTTATGATGGAAATTTTTTGAATAAAAGAATTGTCTTCTTTGAAGTTTTTCATCCAATTTGTAGAGGCTTTTATGTAATAAGAATTATCTACAAAAGTAGAGTCTAATAAAATATTACCTGTACCAAGCCCGTTTTTAATATGTATTAATTTTTGAGTTTTTAACTTTCCTTCTAAATCAAAAATAGATACGTATAGGTTCGATGTTGTTGGGTGTAGCTTTTGTGAATTTTGCTCAAGTATATAAGCTTTAAACCAAAGCTCTTGTCCTGTTAAAAATGTAGTTTTATTTATATGTAAGAAAGGTATTTCTCTGGTGTTTTCAAAATAAGAAGAATAGCTTTGAGTAATAAGAGGTCCTTGAGAGAAAGTAAATATGTTAGAGAAAAGAACTAGATAGAGTATTATTTTTTGCATAAATTTTTCTTAAAACTAAGAAAATTTATGTAAATAAAAAACTCGAGAAGCTCTCGAGTTTCTTATGGATTTATTTTTTATAACATATGAATATGAATTTCTTGATCAAAACTAGGATTAGATCTAGTTATTTTATTTATATTTTTCATCCTTACTTGATCTAAAAGATAAAGTCTGTTAATACCGTCTCCTAAAATAACTTCATTATCAACAATAATTGTAGTAACCGTTGGACTTGGCTTACCAAACTTTTTTAATTTCCTTGTATTTGCGTTTTCGAAGTTGCTTGTGTTGTTTTTTCTCTGGTAATCAATTAATTTACTTATCTGCATGTCTTTAAGTCTAGAATCTCTTTGTAAAAAGTCTAAAAGCAGTTGGTTTGATTTGATTTCGTTGTTATTGATTATAATATCAAATGATTCTTTCTTTGTTTTTTTCTCTTCTTGAGCAGATAAGTTTAAAGAAATAAAAGCAAGAATTAGTAGTAAATATTTTTTTGTTTTCATACTATTAAGTTTTTAATTTTAAAAAAAGCAAAAATCACGCCAAACAAAAACCTCGAGAATTTTTCTCGAGGTTTTTTACTATCTAGGTGTCGAGCTTCTCGACTTACATCATTCCTGGCATTCCACCACCCATTGGAGGCATTCCACCACCTGCAGGAGCATCTTCTTTAATGTCAACCAAAGCACACTCAGTAGTTAAGATCATTCCAGCAACAGAAGCAGCGTTTTCTAAAGCTACACGAGTTACTTTCTTAGGATCGATAATACCAGTCTCTAACATATCTACATATTGTTCAGATTTAGCATCATATCCAAAGTCTTTTTTACCTTCTAATACCTTGTTAATTACAACAGAACCTTCACCACCAGCATTTTCAACAATCGTACGTAATGGAGATTCAATAGCTCTATTAACAATTTGAATACCTGTAGTTTCGTCTAAATTTTCTGTAGTAATAGTTTCTAATACCTTTTTAGCACGTACTAAAGCAACACCACCACCGGCAACAATTCCTTCTTCTACAGCGGCTCTTGTAGCATGTAAAGCATCATCAACACGGTCTTTCTTTTCTTTCATTTCTACTTCAGAAGCAGCACCAACATATAATACAGCAACACCACCAGCTAACTTCGCTAAACGTTCTTGTAATTTCTCACGATCGTAGTCAGAAGTAGTAGTTTCAATTTGTGTTTTAATTTGGTTTACGCGAGCCTTAATTTGTTCTTCATCACCAGATCCGTTTACGATAGTTGTATTGTCTTTATCAATAGTTACTGTCTCAGCAGTTCCTAATAAATCTAAAGTAGCATTCTCTAAAGAGAAACCTCTTTCTTCAGAAATTACAGTACCACCAGTTAAAATAGCGATGTCTTCTAACATTGCTTTTCTTCTGTCTCCGAATCCTGGAGCCTTAACAGCAGCAATTTTTAATCCACCACGTAGTTTGTTCACAACTAAAGTAGCCAATGCTTGTCCATCAACATCTTCAGCAATGATTAATAAAGGTCTTCCTGATTGAGCAACTGGCTCTAAAATAGGTAAGATTTCTTGTAAGTTAGAAATCTTTTTATCAAATAATAAAATATATGGATTTTCTAAATCAGCAATCATTTTATCAGCATCTGTAACGAAGTATGGAGATAAGTATCCACGGTCAAACTGCATTCCTTCAACAACATCAACATAAGTGTCAGTCCCTTTAGCTTCTTCTACAGTAATTACTCCTTCTTTACCAACTTTTTCAAAAGCTTCAGCAATTAAGTTACCAATTATAGCATCGTTGTTAGAAGAGATTGCAGCTACTTGCTTGATTTTCTCTGATGAATCACCAACCTCTTTAGATTGTTTAGCTAAATCTTCAGTAATAGCAGCTACAGCTTTATCAATACCACGTTTTAAATCCATGGGATTAGCACCCGCAGCTACGTTTTTTAAACCTTCTTTTACGATAGCTTGTGCTAATACTGTAGCAGTAGTAGTACCATCACCTGCTAAATCGTTAGTTTTAGAAGCTACTTCTTTTACCATTTGAGCTCCCATGTTTTCTAACTCATCTTCTAGTTCTACTTCTTTAGCTACAGAAACTCCATCTTTAGTTACATGAGGAGCTCCGAAAGATTTAGAAATAATAACGTTACGTCCTTTAGGCCCTAAAGTTACTTTTACTGCATTCGCTAATGCATCTACCCCGCGTTTTAATCCATCGCGAGCGTCTACATCAAATTTTATATCTTTTGCCATGTTTGTTTAAGTTTTTTGCCGTTAGCATATAGCTGTTGGCTTGGTTTTAAATTTTTTGTTTAATAGGCTAATAGCGAAAAGCTAATAGCAAAGAAATTTTAGATAATAGCGAAAATGTCGCTTTCTCTCATAATTAAATAATCTTTTCCTTCTAATTTAAGCTCTGTACCAGCGTACTTTCCGTATAAAACAGTATCACCAACTTTTACAGTTAAAGGCTCATCTTTTGTTCCGTTCCCTACGGCTACGACAGTACCTTTTTGTGGTTTTTCCTTTGCGTTGTCAGGGATGATGATTCCTGATGCTGTAGTAGTTTCTGCTGCAGCTGGTTCAACAAGAACTCTGTCTGCTAAAGGTTTAATGTTTAATCCCATTTTATATATTTTGATTGATTAAATTAATTTTACTGGTAGTATTTTGTCAGAAATTATGCCATTAGATTTTTGCTGACAATTTTTCTAATACATTGGATTAATAAATAAAAAAAAATGCCAACGTGTCATTTACGTTGGCATTTTATATTCTATTTTTTGAAAAACTACTGAGCGCTGTCTTTAGCTGTATCTGTTGCTGCTGGTGTAGCAGGAGTTGTTGTAGTTTCAATATTGTTTAAGGTTTCATTTAATTGAGGAGCGTCAGCTGCATTTCCTCTTGGAATAGCGAAGTTTGCTAATAAAATTAAAGCAAACATAGTAATAGCTAATGTCCAAGTAGTTCTGTCTAAAAAGCTATTTGTATTTTGTACACCTCCAATATTTTGAGCTCCACCGCCTCCAAATGATGAAGATAATCCTCCACCTTTAGGATTTTGAACCATTACAATTAAGATTAATGCTATTGCAACAATCAATATTAAAACTAAAAGTAAAGTATACGTTGTCATCTATTTATTGTTTTGTAAAATTTGTATTCTTTTAATTTGGTCTGCAAAGAAACCACTTTTTTCTGGATATTTCAAACTTAATATTTTATATGCTTGAATAGCACTGTCGTATTTCTTTTGTTCTAAATATACTTTAGCTAAAGTTTCAGTAGCTAATTGGTTGTTCTGTTGATTTTCGGATATTTTTATATCCGAAGTATTTGTTTTATTAGGACGAGAAATTTTTGGAGCAGTTTCAATAAAACGATCAATAATAGCTTCATGTTCAGACTTAACAGGCATTTCTTTAGCTTGTTTTTCTGAAATTTTATTATCTAAAGTTCTAACAATAGTTTTTTTAGATGATAGTTGCAACCATTGATTAAAAGAAAAGGTTTCGTTTTGTGTGAAAGAAAGAGGTTTGCCAATAGCTAAATCTTCTTCTATTGCTGAAACTTTTACTTGTTTCCTTTTAGGAAGAATTTTGTCTTTTAAACTAATCTTTTCTTCTTTTATAGGAGCTTCTTTGAAAGCTTCAGAGGTAATAAAATCAAATAAAATAGTTCTATCACTGGTGTGAGCTGCCGTTATTTTTAACTCGTTGTTGTATTTATAACTTTCTTGGTTTTTTAAAATTTTTAAACGAAGCGCTCTAGCTGATTGAAAAAAAGGATATTCTTGAATAATATCAGTAATGTCTGAAAGATGTTCTTGCGAAATTAATTCAGGCTTTTCTAATAACTGTATGTATAAATCCTTATTCAAAAAATTACCATTTTGCCACTGAGGCATTAAAAATATCTTGCGTAATACGTTCTATGATTTCATTTAAAGCTGTTTCTAAAACTCCTCCAGTTAATTGTTGATTAGCTCCATAATCGTAGTAAAAAGAAAAACGTTTTTCAAAATTATCTTTCTCTTCTAAAGCATTAACAAAGTTAACATTTACAGTAATTGTTAATCGGTTTTGAGCAGCTGTTTGTTGAGCTGTGGCACTCATTGGTGTAATGCGATAATCAACAATTTCACCATAAAAATGTAAATCACCACTAGTGCTAACCAAGGTTAAATTAGTTTGACGTGTAAATAAGTCTTGTAAATCTTGTGTGAATTTTTGACTAAGTATTGGTTCAACTAAAGGTGCTTGGTTAGGAAAAAAATCAACCTGAATTGTTTTTGCATTTCCTGTGTTTCCACCAGTAAAAGAGTATGCTCCACAACCAATAATGGTTGTAAAAGTAATAAGTAACGATACTATATAAAGAGTTTTTTTCATTTAAAGTTGAATAATTTTTTAAAAGTAAACAATGTAGCTATTATAAATCGTATTGTTTTATTTTTCTGTATAAGGTTCTCTCAGATATTCCTAATTCTTTGGCAGCTAATTTACGCTTACCATTGTTTTTTTCGAGAGACTTTTTTATCATTTCTATTTCTTTTTCTTGTAACGATAAACTTTCATCTTCCTCAATGGTTTCCGCATAATCATAATCATTTTGATGAGAAGTTGATTTTGGAATTTGTACTACCTCAATGTTTGAAGCTTCTGATAAATCTTGATCTTGATAAATACGTTCAATTAAACGATGATTGTCTTCTTGTACCTGTTCAGAGTCTCCGTTTTGCATTAAATCTAGCGTTAGCTTTTTTAGATCATTAATGTCATTACGCATATCAAACAAGATTTTATACATGATGTCTCGTTCATTAGCAAAATCTGATTGACTTGTAGTTCTGTCACCTACAACAGCAGGTAGATTACTACGGTTTTCAGGCAAATATTGAATTAGTTTTTCAGGGGTAATTAGCCTATCTTCCTCAACTATTGATACTTGTTCGGCAATGTTTTTTAATTGACGAATATTACCAGGGAAATGATAGTTCAATAAAACCTTTACAGCATTCTCATTTAACCTGATGGTAGGCATTCGGTATTTTTGTGCAAAATCGGCAGCAAACTTTCTAAATAATAAATGAATGTCTTCACCACGTTCTCTCAAAGGAGGTAGTGGAATTTCTATAGTACTTAAACGGTAATATAAATCTTCACGAAATTTCTCTTTAGAAATGGCTTCGTGCATATTAACGTTGGTTGCAGCTACAATACGAACATTTGTTTTTTGTACTTGTGAAGATCCTACTTTTATAAATTCTCCATTTTCTAAAACACGTAATAAACGTACTTGCGTGGTTAACGGCAGTTCACCAACTTCATCTAAAAAAATAGTTCCGCCATCAGCCACTTCAAAATAGCCTTTTCGGGTTTGTGTAGCTCCTGTAAAAGCTCCTTTTTCATGTCCAAATAATTCGCTGTCAATTGTTCCTTCAGGAATCGCTCCACAGTTAACTGCAATGTATTTTGCATGTTTTCTGTGTGATAATTGATGAATTATTTTTGGTATACTTTCTTTTCCAACACCACTTTCACCAGTAACTAATACCGAAATATCAGTGGGAGCAACACGAATCGATTTTTCAATAGCACGATTTAGTTGCATATCGTTACCGATAATGCCAAAGCGTTGTTTTATAGCTTGTAAATTTTCCATTTCTTTTTTAGAATAAAGAAAAAAGAGCAGAGAGAAAAGCTTATACCTTTTTCTTTTCTCTTTACACTCTTTTCTATAAATTAATTATTGTCAGAATATCCAACAGCCGTACCTTTTAAGGTAGTAGAAGTACAATCTTCAATTTTTACATTTACAAAATCACCCATTTTGTAGTTTTCTTTAGGGAAAACAACAACAGTGTTTTGTGTATTACGACCTTTCCATTCGTTTTCATTTCTTTTAGAAGTTCCCTCGATTAAAACTTCCTGAATTTTACCCACATGCTCTTTAGCTCTGTATAAACTATGTTCTTGTTGTAGATTAATTATTTCTTGTAAACGACGTTTTTTAATAGTCAAAGGAACATTGTCTTCCATTTTCTTAGCAGCCAAGGTTCCTGGTCTTTCTGAATAAGCAAACATAAACCCGAAGCTATATTTTACATAGTTCATCATGTCTAAAGTGTCAAGATGGTCTTCTTCGGTTTCTCCACAGAACCCCGCAATCATATCTTGACTTAAAGCCATTTCAGGAACAATTTTATAAATATTATCAACTAACTCCATGTACTCTTCACGAGTGTGTTGACGATTCATAGCTTTTAACATATTGTTACTCCCGCTTTGAACAGGTAAGTGAATGTACTTACAAATATTTTGGTGTTTAGCCATAACATGAATTACATCCAGTGTCATATCCTGTGGGTTAGACGTAGAAAAACGGAAACGCATTTTTGGGAACTCAGTAGCACACATGTCTAATAATTGAGCAAAATCTACTGCAGAAGCTTGTGCCAATTCAGATGCTTTTTTGAAATCTTTTTTCAATCCACCACCATACCATAAATAAGAATCAACATTTTGACCTAATAAAGTAATTTCTTTGAAGTTCTTTTCTTGCATACTGCGAATTTCTTCAATAATACTCTTAGGATCACGACTACGTTCACGACCACGAGTAAAAGGAACTACGCAGAATGTACACATATTATCACAACCACGAGTAATTGATACAAATGCAGAAACTCCGTTAGAGTTTAAACGAACAGGAGAAACATCAGCGTACGTTTCTTCCTTTGACAATATTACATTTACAGCATCACGACCTGCATCAACTTCTTCAATTAAATTAGGTAAGTCACGATAAGCATCAGGACCAACAACTAAATCAACGATTTTTTCTTCCTCTAAAAACTTTTCTTTCAATCGTTCTGCCATACAACCCAGTACACCAACTTTCATCGTTGGATTTACCTTTTTAACAGCATTGTATTTTTGGAGTCTGTTACGAACAGTGGTTTCTGCTTTTTCACGAATAGAGCATGTATTTACCAATACTAAATCAGCATCTTCTAAATTTTGAGTGGTATTAAAACCCTGCTCTGCTAAAATTGACGCCACAATTTCGCTATCGTTCATATTCATTTGGCAACCATAACTTTCTATAAAAAGTTTTTTGTTGTTTCCTTCTTTGTGTTCTGTAACAAGGGCTTTTCCTTGTTTTTTTTCATCAATTACTTTCTCTACGTGTTCCATAAATCCTTAAATCGTACTAAAATAGGCTGCAAAGATACAACCAAAAAGTGTAATTTGTGACAAATTGACATGGATTGTTTTTTTAAGAAAAAGTAAAATTTTGTTAAAAAAGACCCATTAAAAAAAAACTATATACTTTTGCAAACTGAATTACACTTATATTACAAAAGTGTAAAATGAGATAAGAGATATAAGACGTATGGCAAAAAATTTAGTAATAGTTGAGTCACCTGCTAAGGCGAAAACGATAGAAAAGTTTTTAGGAAAGGACTTTCAGGTTGAATCGAGTTTTGGACACATTGCAGACTTACCATCTAAGGAGTTGGGAGTAAATGTAGAAGGAGATTTCAAACCGAAGTATATAGTTTCTACCGATAAAAAAGCGGTAGTAAAAAAACTGAAAGACTTAGCAAAGAAAGCAGAAACTGTTTGGTTAGCATCCGATGAAGACCGCGAGGGAGAAGCTATAGCATGGCACTTAGCGGAACAATTGAAGTTGAAAAATGAAAACACTAAGCGTATTGTTTTTAACTCTATTACTAAAAATGCAATTTTAAAAGCAATTGAAAACCCACGTACAATTAATTATAATCTTGTTGATGCTCAACAAGCAAGACGTGTGTTAGATAGAATTGTAGGATATGAATTATCTCCTGTATTATGGAGAAAAGTAAAACCAGGATTGTCAGCAGGTAGGGTACAATCGGTTGCAGTACGTTTAATTGTAGAACGTGAAAGAGAAATTGAAGGTTTTACACCAGTAGCTTCTTATCGTGTTGATGCAGAGTTTGTAAATGCAGAAGGAAAAAAGTTTAAAGCAAAATTAGCAAAGAACTTTTCAACAAAAAAAGAAGCTGAAAATTTCTTGAATTCTTGTTTAGGAGCAGAATTTTCTGTTGCTGATTTACAAAAAAAACCAGCAAAAAAATCTCCAGCACCGCCATTTACTACATCGACGTTGCAACAGGAAGCATCAAGAAAATTAGGTTTTCCAGTTGCCAAAACTATGATGGTAGCACAACGTTTGTATGAAGCAGGGTTAATAACCTACATGAGAACAGACAGTGTAAACTTATCTGATGATGCAAAAAAAGCTGCTCAAGCAGAAGTTATAGCTTCTTATGGTGAAGAATATAGCAAGCCACGTAATTATGCAACTAAGTCTAAAGGAGCACAAGAAGCGCATGAGGCAATTCGTCCGACTAACATGGAGAATCATGAAATTACAGGTGAGTATGATCAAACAAGGTTGTATAGCTTAATTTGGAAACGCACATTAGCTTCACAAATGAGTGAAGCTAAGCTAGAACGTACCGTCGTAAAAATAGATAACAATAAGAATAAAAAGCAGTTTACTGCAAATGGAGAGGTAATTACTTTTGAAGGATTTTTAAAAGTATATTTAGAAGGGACAGACAACGAAGAGGAAGAACAGGCAGGAATGTTACCTAAAATGGAAGTAAATGAAGAATTAATAAACGAGTTGATAACAGCAACTGAACGTTACACACGTCCGCCAGCAAGGTTTTCTGAAGCATCCTTGGTAAAACAATTAGAAGAGTTAGGTATTGGTCGCCCTTCTACGTATGCACCAACCATTTCAACTATTCAAAGAAGAGAGTATATTGAAAAAGGGACTGTAGAAGGAAAAGAAAGAAATTACACTCAATTAAGTTTAGCCAATCAAGAAGTGTCAGAGCAAATTTTAACTGAAAGAGTAGGTTCAGATAAAGGAAAGCTCGTGCCAACAGATATAGGAAATATAGTAAATGATTTCTTAGTAGAAAATTTTGATGCAATTTTAGATTATGGTTTTACAGCTAAAGTAGAAAATGAATTTGATGAAATTGCAGACGGAAAAGAAGATTGGATAGCAATGATTAAAGACTTTTATAAAAACTTTCATGTTGTTGTAGAAGATGTTGCTGCAAATGCAGAAAAAGCAAAAGGGGAACGTTTATTAGGTGTAGATCCTGAAAGTGGAAAGAATGTGTATGTGCGTTTAGGGCGTTACGGAGCAATGGTGCAGATAGGAGAGGCAACTGATGAAGAGAAACCTCGTTTTGCAAGTTTACAAGGTGACCAAACAATGAATTCAATTACCTATGAAGAGGCAATGGATTTATTTAAGTTGCCAAAAACATTGGGAGACTATGAAGAGAAAGAAGTAGTTGTAGCTAATGGAAGATTTGGTCCTTATATTAAATTTGATGGTAAATATGTATCGTTAGATAAAGGAGAAAATCCAATGTCTGTAGATATGGATAGAGCTATTGAATTGATTGAAGCAAAAAGAAAAGCAGATGCTCCTATTGGAGAATATGAAGGAATGCCAATTCAAAAGGGAGTAGGGCGTTTTGGCCCTTTTATTAAATGGAACTCTATTTTTATCAACGTAAATAAAAAATACGACTTTGATAATTTAAGTCAAGCAGATTTAGAAGAATTAATAGAAGATAAAAAAAGAAAAGAGCGTGAAAAGCTAATCCACAATTTTGAAGAGGTTGGTATTCGTGTAGAAAAAGCACGCTGGGGACGTTTTAATGTAATAAAAGGAAAGATAAAGGTAGAACTTCCAAAGACAACAGAGATAGAAAAACTAACACAAGAAGAGGCTGTTAAAATGATTGAAGCAAAAACACCTAAGAAAAAAACAGCTAAAAAGAAAGCAACCAAAAAAAAATAAAGAAGCTTTCAGAAAAAAAATAGTTTAGTATATTGCGACTCCAAAAATTCCCCTAATAAATGAATATAGACTTCTTTTCCCCTATTGAAGATTCTGTAGCTACTAGTGTAGTTTTACAGCCTTCTTCTGTATTAGGAAGAACTATTCAACTACATACTGTTCAAGATGGTTTTCCAGATTTAACAGAAGTAACTATCGCAATTTTAGGGGTTAAAGATGATAGAGGAGCAGCAGGTAATTTAGGGAGTGGTAAAGAATTACACGAAATTCGTAAACATTTGTATCAATTATTTCCTGGTAACTGGCATACTCGTATAGCAGATCTCGGAAACATAGAGAAAGGAAATACATTAGAAGATACCTACTTTGCTGTTAAATCATCAGTAGCATTTTTACTAAAAAAAAATATACTTCCTGTAATAATTGGAGGAGGACAAGATTTAACTTACGCAAATTATAGAGCTTACGACGAACTAGAGCAAACAGTTAACTTAGTAGTTGTTGATAGTCGGTTTGATCTAGGCTCAATAGAAGAAGAATTAAACTCTCAATCTTATTTAAGTAGAATTGTAATGGAGGAACCTAATAATCTGTTTAACTTCAGTAATATAGGGTACCAAACCTACTTTAATTCTCAAGAAGAAATAAATCTATTAGATAAATTATATTTTGAAGCCTACAGATTAGGAGAAGTTAAAAACATAACATTGGTAGAGCCAATAATGCGTGACGCAGATGTTGTAAGCGTAGATATAGGCAGTGTACGTCAAAGCGATGCTCCTGCAAATAAAAATGCTTCGCCAAATGGATTTTATGGAGAAGAGTTATGTGCTGTTGCACGTTATGCAGGGATAAGTGATAAGGTAACATCTTTTGGAATATACGAGTACAATAGCCTTTTAGATTTAAATCATCAAACAGCAAAATTAATAGCTCAAGTAATTTGGTATTTCATAGAAGGAGTAAATTCAAGAGCTAAAGATTACCCATTTGTAACCAAAGAAAGTTACCAAAAGTTTACGGTACTTTTAAATGATGATGATCCAATAAACTTTTATAAGAGTGATAAAAGCGGTCGTTGGTGGATGGAAATAAATTTAATATCAAATAATAAACACAAAAGACATGCGTTAATACCATGTAACTATCGAGATTATGAACAAGCATTACAACAAAAAATACCAGAAAGGTGGTATAAGGCTTTGCAAAAGCTTGTTTAAAAGAAAGTTGTATGTTCTGTAAAAAATAATAATTCGTAATTGTTTTTTAATAAAAAAAATAATAGGTTTACGCCTCTTTTATAAGAAAGATTTAATATGAAAAAAATAACAGTACTTGCATTGTTAGCATCTATCATTTACTCTTGTGGTTCAAGTGGTGATAGGGGAGAGTTAGTAGGAGTGAAATCTAAAAGGAAATGGTTTGCTGAAAAACCATATGGTATGGCTAAAATCCCAGGAGGATCTTTCACTATGGGAAAACAAGATGAAGACCCTATGGGGGCTATGAATGCTCCAACTAAAACAGTTACGGTACAACCATTTTACATGGATGAGACTGAAATAACAAACAGTGAGTATAAAGCTTTTGTTCATTGGGTAAGAGATTCCATAACAAGAACTAAATTAGCTTATCAAGCAGAATTTGCTTCTTTAGGAGGAGAGGATGCAGCTAATACAGGTAAAAATGCACAAGGAATACAATTATATGCTTTTGCATCAAAAGATACTGTTAATGAAACTCCGTATGATAAGTACATGCGTGAAAATTATTACGAATTAGGAGAAGGATTAGATTCACTAAAACCATTAAACTGGGAAGAAGAGTTAATTTGGGATTCACAAGAATATCCTGATGCTGATTATGTAGAGGTGATGGACTCTTTATATATTAGAAAAGATGAGGCTTTAAATGGAATTAGAACATTTAATACAAAATTATTAAACTATAGGTATTATTGGTTTGATAATGAAGCTGCAGCAAGAACAGGTAAGAATAGAAGAGATTTCTTAAAAGACGAAGTTATAAATGTGTATCCAGATACAACAGTATGGATAAAAGACTTTAATTATTCATACAATGATCCAATGCATCAAGAGTATTTCGGACACAAAGCGTATGAGAATTACCCAGTAGTAGGGGTAACATGGAATCAAGCAAAAGCATTCTGTCATTGGAGAACCCAAACAAAAAATAATTTTCAAAGATCTAGAAAGAAGTTAGGTTTAGTGCCTGCTTTCAGATTGCCTACAGAAGCAGAGTGGGAATATGCAGCACGTGGAGGATTAGATTATGGTAAATATCCTTGGGGAGGACCTAGTACAACGAGTGATAGAGGATGTTTTTTAGCAAACTTTAAACCAGTTCGTGGAGATTATGCAGCTGATGGAGCCCTTTACACAGTTGAAGCAATGTCTTATAATCCTAATGAGTATGGATTGTTTAATATGGCAGGTAATGTTTCAGAATGGACAAATACAGCTTACAATCAAATGTCTTATTATATGGGGTCTACCATGAACCCTAATGTTGAAATAAAAGAAAATAGAAGAAAGATAATACGTGGAGGATCTTGGAAAGATGTAGCATATTTCTTAGAGGTAAGTTCTCGTGATTGGGAATACGCTGACACCGCAAGAAGTTATATCGGATTTAGAACCGTACAAGATTATTTAGGTACCAATAAAAGTAATTAAACAAGAAAACAAGAATAAATATTAATCCCCAAATTTTAAAAATCAAGAATTATGGCACAATCAAAATCAACTAAAAAAATGTTCAACATGGCTTACGGTTTAGGAGCCGCAGTAGTTATTATTGGAGCATTATTTAAAATTTTACACTGGCCTTTTGGAAATGAAGTATTAATGGTAGGTATGATTGTTGAAGCAGCAGTTTTCGCATTGTCAGCGTTTGAAGCAGTTGAAGACGATTTAGATTGGACAAAAGTATACCCAGAGTTAGCAGATGGACAATCATCAGGTAACAAAAGAGATAAAAAAGTTTCTGCTTCACCAGAAGAAGCACAAAGCATGTTATCTCAAAAATTAGACAATATACTAAGTGAAGCTAAATTAGATGCTCAATTAGTATCTCGTTTAGGAGACAGTATTAAAAGCTTCCAAGGAGCAGTAGAGCCATTAGCTTCAGCTTCTCAATCAATTTCAGCTACTAATAGTTACAATGAACAAATGTCTAGAGCAGCAGCTCAAATGGAATCATTAAATAGTTTATACCAAACTCAAGTAGAAAATGCTAGTAAACAAGCCGATTTAAACTCAGCTATGGTAGAAAACTCTCAACGTTTACAAGAGCAAATGCAATCGTTAGCAACAAACCTATCTTCATTAAATGGAGTATATGGAGGAATGTTAACTGCAATGTCTAACAAATAATTAATTAGTTTAATCTAATTATTAACTAAACAAACTAATTAATATGGCAGGAGGACAACTATCACCAAGGCAGAAGATGATTAACCTTATGTACTTAGTGTTTATTGCAATGTTAGCAATGAACATGAGTAAGGAAGTATTATCTGCCTTTGGATTAATGAATGAAAAGTTAACAGTAGCTAACCAAAAAGCAACAGAGAAAAATAAAACAGCTTACGAAACGTTAGCTCAAAAGGCAGCAGAACAAGCTAAGCAATACGGTGAAGCTAAGGAGAAAACAGATAAGTTAAAAGTAGCAGCTGATGAATTATATGCTTACGTAGGAGATTTAAAGAGCCAAATGACTGGTGATTTAGAAGATAAAAAAGCATATGAAACAATGGATAAGTCTAAATTTTTAGATGAATTGTTCTTTAAAGGAGGTAAAATATCAAAAAAAGGACAAGAATTTGTTGCTAAGATAGATGCTTTCAGAAATGATGCTGTTGCTGCTTTAGAAGGTACAGAAGTAGCAGATGTAATAGCCGCTCGTTTTAATACAAGTAAAGTAGAAAATAAAGACGGTAAAAAAATTGACTGGTTAAAATATCATTTTGAAGGTTTCCCTTTAATTGCGTCTTTAACTAAGTTAACTCAAATCCAAGCAGATATTAAAGCTACAGAATCTGATGCTTTAACAGCTTTATTACAAGGAGAATTACAAAGTGCTGTATCTATGACCAAATATGAAGCAATGGTTGTTTTTGATAAGAGTGCTTATTATCCTGGAGAAAACTTATCAGGTAGAATTGTATTAGGAAAAAAAGATCCTAATTTAACTGCAGAGAAAGTTATTATTAATGATAAAGAAGTTGAGCAAGAAAAAATTCAAGCAGGACAAGTTATTCTAGACGGTCCAGCAGGTAATGTAGGAGATAAGGAATTAAAAGGAGAGTTCCAATTTAAAGAAGGAGATTCTATTGTAAAAATAGATATTAAAGGAGCTTATGCTGTTATTCCTAGACCAAATGAAGCTCTAGTTTCTGCAGATAAAATGAATGTAGTATACCGTGGTTTAGCTAACCCGTTAACTATTTCTATTCCAGGAGTACCAGGAAATAAAGTTTCTGCAAAAGCTCCAGGATTGAAAAGAGTTAGAGGAGACAAGTATACTATGTATCCAGGAAAAGGTAGTGAGGTAAACATCGTAGTTACAGGAACTCCAACGGGTGCATCAAAAGGTGTACGTTCTGTTAAGAAATTTAGAATTAAAGACATACCACCAGCAGTAGGTATGGTTAGAGGTCAATATGGTACCGTAAAAATGCCAAAAGCTAGTTTAGGAAGAATAAGCGTAGCTGCAGGATTACCAGACTTCTTATTTGATTTAAAACTAAACGTATCTAGCTTTAAGGTTAAAGTACCAGGACAAGTAGCTATTTCAGTTAGTGGTAGAGGCTTAAACTCTAGAGCTAAAGCAGCTATAAATAAGGCTAGAAGAAATGATGTAATTACGATTTTTGATATCAAAGCATCAGTATCAGGTTCTAACTACAAAATTAAAAAAGTATTACCTGTTAGCGTAGAAATTACAAATTAATAAGTAAAAAATAAGAAAGTATGAATTGGAAGCGTTTTTATATGGTTTTATTCGCGTTTGCTGCGACAAGCTATGCAAGTGCACAAGCTAACCTTTTAAATGCTAAAAAGGTAGATGAAATTGGAGTTAAATCTGAAGCTCAAATAGCTTCAGAAGATGACAAACCACTTCCTTATGGCTACATTAGTGATAGAGATGTGTTATGGTCTAAAGTGGTGTGGGAATATGTAGATTTAAACCAGAAAATAAATCTACCTTATTATTACCCAATTGATACTATGAATGCAGGTCTTACAAGACGTTCTTTATTTGATACTTTATTAAAAGGTATCAAAAACGGTGAAATAACTGAGGTTTATAACGACTCTTATTTTACTACAAAGATTGGTATGAACGATATAGAAATGATGGTTCATAATCAACGTCAAAATGGAGATTATGTGGATGATTATTATGTACAGTCTCAGGATATTAAAGGATTTAAATTGAAAGGTATTTGGTATTTTGACAAACGCCAAGGTGAGTTAAAATATCGTTTATTAGCCTTAGCACCTATGGGGCCAGATGTACAAGTAATGGGAGTTGAAGAAATTGACGATAGTGAAAATGTATATCCATTATTTTGGGTGTTTTTCCCAGATGCTCGTGAAACGTTACATAGTTCGAAAGTATTCAACCCAGAAAATTCAGCACAACCACTTTCTTATGACAACTTGTTAAATGCAAGACGTTTTAACTCAACCATTTTGAGAGAAGAGAACATTTATGGAGACAGAGCTATTTCTGATTATGTTCGTGGTAACTCTTTATTTCAATTGTTAGAAGCAAATAGAATTAAAGAAGGTATTCGTAATAGAGAAATGGATATGTGGAATTATTAATATTCCTTTTCAGTATAAACAAAAAAGAGCTTGCATTGCAAGCTCTTTTTTATTACAATAGTAGTACTTTTGAATTATGAATAAAGAGGTAGATTATATCATCGTTGGCTTAGGGTTATCAGGAATAGCCTTTACAGAACAATTAATTAAAAACAATAAAAGTTTTATTGTTTTTGAAAATACTTCACAAGTATCTTCAGTAGTTGCTGGTGGAGTATACAATCCTGTAATCTTAAAACGATTTACGCCAGTTTGGAATGGACATGAACAACTAGAAAAGGCAATCCCTTTTTATGAAGAACTAGAAGAAAAGTTACAACTTAACTTAGATTATAAATTTACTACTAAAAAAGTATTTTCAAGTGTAGGAGATGAAAACAATTGGTTCATTGCATCAGATAAACCAATGTTGTCTTACTATATGAATCCAAAAATATCAAAAAAAAAAATAAAAGGAATTATAGGTAATTATGGATTTGGAGAATTAAAAGGAACAGGAAGAATTGATACCCCTTTATTAGTAAAGTCTTATAAAGAGTATATAAAATCATTAAAAAGTCTCCTAGAACAAGCCTTTGACTATTCAAAAGTTACTATTCAAGAAGATAAAGTAAGTTATGATAATATTACAGCAAAAAGAATTGTGTTTAGTGAAGGATTTGGTTTAAAGAAAAACCCATTTTTTAATTATTTGCCTTTAAATGGAACGAAAGGAGAAACGATAACAATTCATGCTCCCGAACTAAAAATAGATTTTTTATTAAAAGGCAGTGTATTTATAATGCCGTTAGGTGACGATACATATAAAGTAGGAGCTACTTTTAATTGGACAGATAAAACATCAGTTCCAACAGAAGAAGGAAGAAAAGAGTTGGAAGAAAAATTACAAAAGATAATATCAGTTCCATATACAGTAATTGAACAATCAGCAGGAATACGCCCTACAGTAAAAGATAGAAGACCTTTAGTAGGAAAACATCCAGAATATCAAAAATTAGCTATTTTAAACGGCTTAGGAACACGTGGTGTAATGATTGCCCCAACTGTTGCAGAAAACTTATATAATCATCTCGAGAAGGGTGAAGAGTTGGATAAAGAAATAAATATAAAAAGGTTCGTTGAATAACGAACCTTTTTATATTTTAAGAAATAATAAACTTATTCCTAGTAGAGTTATTTTTCTGATTGTAATTCTTTGGCGTTCTTTTTATAACCCACAAATAGGTTAATCC
This sequence comes from Tenacibaculum mesophilum, assembly GCF_003867075.1. Taxonomy (NCBI): domain Bacteria; kingdom Pseudomonadati; phylum Bacteroidota; class Flavobacteriia; order Flavobacteriales; family Flavobacteriaceae; genus Tenacibaculum; species Tenacibaculum mesophilum. Next base: position 3,051,104 of record NZ_CP032544.1, read on the forward strand.
AAATAATTCTTGAAAGTCTTAATGTAATAGGTGTTAATATTAAAGAAACAACTATTATAGCTATGAAACTATGTAAAATAGATAAGCCAATAAAAACTTTAGCAATAATAAAAATAGCAACAAAAAGAGCTACTGCAAGCGCGTAATTTACATACATCGCACCAAAGAAAAAAGAAGGCTCCATCATGTACTTAAAATTACATTGAGGACAATTTTCATGTAAAGTAGTTACTTTTTTAGGGTTGAAGTTAAGTTTGTATTTAAAGAAGTCTCCTTCATGACATCGAGGACATTTACTATTAAAAATACTATACAATTTACTTCCTTTTCCAAACATTTCTTATGGGTATTAAGTTCGATTAACTATTTGCTTTTTGTAAGTTTGTACAAATTTCAACAAAAATAAAACTATCGTTTGTAACTCTAGTTACAAAACTAAAGTAATTTGCTAAAAATATGTTAAACGTACACGATGTATCAGTTTCATTTATGGGAACAGATTTGTTTTCTGGAATCACTTTTAAGTTAATAAAAGGAGACAGAATTGGATTGATTGGAAAAAATGGAGCAGGAAAATCTACCTTATTAAAAGTTTTATCAAAAGATATTGAAAGTAGTGGCGGAACACTGGCATTTGATAAAGATGTACGTATAGGGTTTTTACGACAGGATATTGATTTTGTACATGGAAGAACTATTTTAGAAGAAGCATACCAAGCATTTACTGAAATTAAAGAAATTGAACTAGAGCTTGATGAAATTAATCGTCAACTAGCAGAAAGAACTGATTATGAAAGTGAAGCGTATAATCAATTAATTATTGATTTAAACGAGAAAACTGAACGTTACGAGTTACTTGGTGGATATAACTACCAAGGAGAAACCGAAAAGATTTTACAAGGGTTAGGTTTTCAACGAGAAGATTTTGATAAGTTAACTGATACTTTTTCTGGAGGTTGGCGTATGCGTATTGAACTTGCAAAACTCCTTCTTCAGAATAATGATATTTTATTACTCGATGAGCCCACAAACCACTTAGATATTGAGTCGATTATTTGGTTAGAAAACTTTTTAAAAAACTATGCAGGAGCTATCGTTTTAGTATCGCACGATAAGATGTTTTTAGATAATGTAACCAATCGTACTATAGAAATTTCGTTAGGTCAAATCTACGATTATAAAAAACCGTACTCTGAGTTCCTAAAACTGCGAGCAGAGATTAAAGAAAAGCAGCTGCAAACACAGAAAAATCAACAGAAGGAAATAGAACATACCGAAAAATTAATAGAGAAATTCCGTGCAAAAGCTAGCAAAGCTTCCATGGCACAATCGTTAATTAAAAAGTTAGAAAAAGTAGAACGTATTGAAGTAGACCAAGATGATAATTCAGTAATGAATGTTCGTTTTGCTATATCAAAAGAACCTGGTAAAATTATTGTTGAAGCTGAAAATTTAACCAAGAATTACGGAGAAAAAGAGGTCTTAAAAGATGTAAATTTATTGATTGAGCGCAATAGTAGAATCGCTTTTGTAGGACAAAACGGACAAGGAAAATCTACCTTGGCCAAAATGATGGTAGGGGAAATTCCGTTTGAAGGAGACTTAAAACTAGGACACAATGTAGAAATAGGTTACTTTGCACAAAATCAGTCGGAAGAATTACCACCAGAGAAAACGGTGCTAGAAATTATGGAAGATGCTGCTACGGATAGTAATAGAATGCGTGTAAGAGACATGTTAGGTTCGTTTTTATTTGGTGGAGAAGCGGTAGATAAAAAAGCCAAAGTACTATCAGGAGGTGAGCGAAATCGTTTGGCGTTGTGTAAGTTGTTGCTATCGCCATTTAATGTGTTAATAATGGATGAGCCTACCAACCACTTAGATATTGCTTCTAAAAATGTGTTGAAAAAAGCACTACAAAATTTTGACGGTACGTTAATCGTCGTATCTCACGACCGTGATTTTTTACAAGGATTAACAACTACGGTTTACGGATTTAAAGACCGTGAAATAAAAGAATATTTAGGAGATATTGATTATTTCTTAGAGCAACACAAAATGGAAAGTTTGCGCGATGCTGAGAAAAGAACCGTAGTAACTAAAGAAAAAGATACTTCTAAAAAAGAAGCCTATCAATTATCAAGAGAGCAAGAAAAAGAATTAAAAAAGTTAAAAAATAAGCTAAATAAAATTGAAACACAAATAGCAAATTTAGAGGCTGAAATAGAAAAAATAGATTTAGAATTAGCACAGAACTACGATGAAGTATCTTCACGTCCTAACTTCTTCGAAAACTACAAAGCAAAAAAGGCGAAAGTTGATGCACTAATGGAAGAGTGGGAACAAGTTGAGGAGCAGTTAGTTGATTTTTAATATTAAGAATAAAAGTAAAAACTTGTTTTAATAACGGTGTGTAATAAGCTACTAAAAGAATCTTTTGCCATAGTAAAAAGTAGTAAATATAAAAGTACGTTGGTTTAAAAAAGTATAAAATTTACTTGTTTTTTACCTCAGTTCTTTGTTGCCAGTAGTTTTTTATTCATAAGTGACTTAAATTCAATTCCATTATGTTGGTTAAAGTATCTACTTTGAAATAAAACGGTTCAGCTCTATTTATTTCGTTGTTATTATGTTCAAAATTAAATCCACTATCGTATTTTTTCCACGAGCCTTTGTTCGATTCCAGTTCCGTACTTTTTAGAATTTGTTCTACAATTTTTTTCTCGTCAGATTGTTTGTATTCGATTGTCAGTCCGATTGAATAATCAGAATCAAAAGCTCCTTCTGTGTGTTCAATAAGATTTTCCAAAACCTTAAAATCTTCTGGGATAATTAAGTCTGTTTTTTCTTCAATTAACGGTTCAATTCTGTCCAAAGCTAATTCTCCATCAGGTTTGTTCATTATTCCAGCAAACATATATGCCATAAATCCAAAGAACAAAATTGGTACTGCCAAAAATGATAATTGAAAAAATCCAATTAAGATTCTTCTTTTGAAAAATTGCAAAACCGATGAAATTAGTAATACAAATCCAAAAAATATGAGAAGATAAAATCCGAAATCGGTATTTGGAAAAATCGCTCCACTAATAAAAAGAATAATAGAAATTCCGAAAAGCAATATTGGAATCCTCCATTTTGTAACTAAATATTTCTTTAAAATTTCGGTCATTTTAAATTACTGGCAACGGTCTAGGCTATGAGTAGTGCGGGATTTCAGAGCCGAAAACTTTCGGTTTGGTACGGACGGTAGCCAAAGCTACGCTTTGCGTTTTACCTTTTATTTTTCCGAAAACGTCAAAGCGTAGCTTTGGCGGAATGGAAGCCCGAAACTTCGATTTAGCACTTAAACCCGCATTACTTATAGCCATTGTTAGCACACGTTTTTTTTATTCAACAGTTTCTTCGGTCAGCAATATTTTACTGAACTCTTCTGTCAACAATTTTTCCCTTTCTTCAAAGAATTCGATAAAATTTTCAAAGTCCAATTCTACGTTCGGAATGTAATGGACTTCTTTAAATTGGTCTTGATTTCTTTGGTCTGGATAAATTTTGTTTAACCAAATTTTAAATTCAATATCCTTTTTCTCAATGTTTGGAATTGCTCCGATTAATTGCAGATTTCCGATGTAGTTGAACCAATCATAAAACGTTTCAATATCTTCTTCCGAAATTCCACGTTTTCGCAATTTTGCTTTTGTAAAAAGACTTTTTGGGAATATATGGTCAATATGGAATTGATTGCTGTAATCTAATTGAGGATAAAGCAATGATAAAATTGAAAACGTAAATCCTTGTCCGTATTTGTAATGTGTCAAATTTTCGATGTCTTCTGTCGAGAAGAGCAATGATTTGGTTGTTCCTTTAAACTTGTCAATTATTAATTCTGTCGGGAAATTATCGTGGTTTTCAAGAATTATTTTTCTAATTGGTCTTAAAACGTTGTCAGGTTGTCCACTAAATGCTCTTTTGACAAGTGAAAGAATTAACCACTTCTTAATTTTCTCTTTGTCCGCTAAATTTTTTGTTGAAGTTGGATAGCTATCAGTTGCTCCGATTTTATACAGATAGTATGCAATTGGAATGATAGCATTGTTAGAAGTTAAAGTTTCTCGGTTGTAGCCAAAACTTGAAACAAGTTTCACAGCTATTCTGATTGCACTTGTAAGAGCATCCCAATTCTGCTCAATTTTGAGCATATTGGCTTTGTTGAAGTTATCTACTTTAAATGCAAAATCTGAAAATTCATTAATTACGAGACTTGATTTTAGTACAAAATCTTTATTAAAGTTAAAACCACCACCAATATCGTTTATTTCATCTACAAACTTTATTATTTCTTCCCTTGCGTCTTTTTCTTCCCATTGAGCCGTTGCGATAGACAGTAAAAGGTCTGAATAACTCAAAACAGTTCCACCGCTGTTAATTCTAATGAAGATGTTAAGCACCTTATCCAAAGATTGACTTTGTTCCTTGTAGTAGCTTATCAAAGGCGTTATGTGAATGACGTTATGAAGTTTGAACAAGGCGTTATTTGCAAATTCTGCCTGTTCGGGCGTGTAATTTTGAAATATTTGATTTCTTATTAGGTATGAATTTACTTCTCCTGGCTCTTTTAAATTTAAAATGTCGCCAACTCTAAACCAATAACTGTTCTCGTCATTTTCTGATGCTTCTTCGTCTGTCAAGAAGGTAAAATCATATTCAAGTTCGGAATCTTCTGATTTGCCTACTAAATTTAGATAGAGTTTTTTCTTTGGATATGCTAAATCATTATCCCATCTTTTTCGAGGTAATTTTTCTGCAAAACTCCCTTTTAATGCAATGTAAATTGAAGTTAATCTTTGTTGTCCGTCTAAAATTGCGGTAATTCCTTCTTCTCCGCTAACGTCAGCTTTTGAATTGTGTCGTCTGTCTCTTTCGTGAAATTCTCGTAGAAACTCGTAAAATTCATAATCGTTCACACTTTCTTTGTCCACTTGCCAAAACAGAAAGGAACTTATCGGATAATTTCGCATTATACTGTCAAACAGTCTTTCAATTTGGTAGGTATTCCAAACAAATTCTCTTTGGATTGCTGGAAGTAAGTATTTTTTCTTGTGGATGCTATTTACAACATCCGATATTTTCAAAGCTGTTTCGTATGACATTTCTATTTCTGTTGGTTTTGTTCAAATGTGTGCTAACTAGTTTATATGCGTAATAAAATTACTTATATATTCCTTTTACGGTAGGATATGCGTAACTTTTAGCAATTTTATTAACACTTTCAAATATAAAGAAATAAGATAAAAAGGGTAACTTTTTTATCGGGATTATAAACGAAGTCTAATAGGGGTTGTCTTCCCTTTCAGTAATAGGAGCAACTTTAAACAAGTTGACACACTTTATTGAATAGTCTCCTTATTGGGTCGCTGATATTACGGCGTGCTCCGAAGACACCGCGGCATACTCCGAAGACACCGCGGCATGGGTCGCTGATATCACGGCGTGCTCCGAAGACACCGCGGCAAGGGTCGCTGATATTACGGCATGCTCCGTTGACACTGCGGCATGGGTCGCTGATATCACGGCACGCTCCGAAGACACCACGGCATGGGTCGCTGATATTACGGCATGCTCCGAAGACACCACGGCACGATTAGTTAATACTTTTCACTACTATGTTGTTATTTTTTTTAAAAATTACCATTGGTATAGTAGGGGATAAACTAAAATAGATTAAAGGCTTATTTTTGCATTGATAACTTTTTAAAATGCTGTTTAAACTAGAAATTCCCATACCAGAAAACCAACAAATTCACTTACCTATTTTAACAACAAAAGAGGTTGAACTTTTTATAAAAAGAGAAGATACTATTCATCCATTCGTTTCAGGCAATAAATTCAGAAAACTGAAGTATAATATTGCAGAAGCAAAACAACAAAAAAAAGAAATCTTATTAACTTTTGGAGGCGCTTTTTCAAACCATATTGCAGCTACTGCTGCTGCAGGAAAAATGGCAGGTTTTAAAACAATAGGAATTATTAGAGGTGATGAACTTGGAAAGGATGTAGCCAAAACACTTTTACAAAACGAAACCTTGAGAAAAGCTTACGAAAGTGGTATGCAATTTAAGTTTATTACTAGAGAAGCCTACCGAAGTAAAACATCTGAAGAATTTATTAATCAGTTAAAAAAAGAATTTGGTAATTTTTACCTAATTCCTGAAGGAGGAACAAATGCTTTAGCTGTAAAAGGTTGCGAGGAGATTTTAACAAATGAAGATGAAAAATTCAATTATATTTGCTGCGCAGTAGGTACTGGAGGAACGATTTCTGGATTGATAAATTCGGCCAAAAAGAATCAAAAGGTAATTGGGTTTCCTGCACTAAAAGGTGATTTCTTAGCAGAAGAAATAACACCTTATGCAAAAGAAAGTAAAAATTGGAACTTGCAAACCAACTATCATTTTGGAGGTTACGGAAAATATACTGAAGAGTTAATCCGTTTTATAAATGAATTTAAAGGGCAAACAGGTATTTTATTAGATCCAGTTTATACAGCGAAAATGTTATTTGGAATACTAGATTTAGTAGCAAGAGATATGTTTTCGAAAAACAGTAAAATACTAGTAATTCATACAGGAGGTTTACAAGGAATAGCAGGAGTAAACCAGAAATTAAAGAATAAAAATAAAGAGTTAATAAAGGTTTAATGAAAATAAAGGTAGTTTTTTTAGTAGTTTGTGCGGCAATATTTACAAGTTGCGGGTCGGGTAAAAATGTGGTAAAAAATACACCAAAAGAGGTGGTTTTAGAACCTAGAGAAGAAAAAATGCCTGAGTTACCACAGTTAGAGCAAATACAAAAGCCAATATCAACAACTACAAACCATACCGAGGCCTATATTCAAAAATTTGCACCAATTGCAGTGAAGAAAATGCACGAACATGGTATTCCTGCTAGTATTACCTTAGCGCAAGGAGTATTGGAATCGGGGAGTGGAAGAAGCCCTTTAGCTCGAAGATCAAACAATCACTTTGGCATTAAATGTCATAGAGGTTGGCAAGGTAATAGTGTAACTCATGATGATGATGAAAAAGGAGAATGTTTTAGAAAATATAAATACCCTGAAACTTCGTATGAAGATCACTCACAGTTTTTACTAACTCGTAAACGATATGCAAGTTTATTTAGATTAAGGCATACAGATTATAAAGGTTGGGCATACGGGTTAAAAAGAGCAGGATATGCAACGGACAGAAAATATCCTCAAAAATTAATTTCTATTATTACAAAGTATAACTTAGATAAATACGATCGAGTTAGAAGAGATGGTTCTTTAGCAGTAAAAACGCCAACGTATAAAACAACTTCACATAAAGTTCAAAAAGGAGATACGCTATACTCTATATCAAGAAGATATAATGTTTCGGTACAACAATTGAAAAAGATGAACGGTTTAAGTGATAATAACATTAGTATTGGGCAAGATCTATTGGTAAAATAAAAAAAGCGGAGTTTTACTCCGCTTTAACTAACCAAACCCCAATTAAAACTACCAAGAGTAATTTTTCTTTTCTGCTTGTTTTTTAATAGCTTTAATCATAACACTTTCTAACTCATTTTTTTTAGAACTTTCCCTTTGTTTTTTAGCTACATACGTTTTTCTTTTTTTATTTAATTCTTGAATTTTTTGTTGAATTTCAGTACGCTCTTTACGTTTTTTCTCCACATACATTTTAATTTCTTTGGCAGATTTGTTTTGTAACTGTTTAGGAAGCTGCTTCTTTTTTAAAGAACCATAATCAATTTCTTTTTCTTTTGAAGCATCCACCAAATCCCATTCAGCATTTTTATATAGTTTAGAGCTTTTAGTTACGGCACGTTTTACAACTACAGCTTCATCTAAACTCTCAGCATTCATGTCTTGCTTCGCTTGGTTACTATATTTAGAATATCCATAAGAACCATAGTGAATATAGGTGGCATTTAAACGTTTGTTTAAAATAATAATATCGTTGTCATAAGGTGTTACAATATGTACAATGTGTTTGTTTTGATTAATAGTCATATAATCACCATCTCCATAAATAGCTCCGTCTTGCCATCTTCCAGTAATCCCTTGGTTATAATCACCGCAGAATATTGTGTTAACTATAATATCTTTTTCTTTAGCATTAGTAATAGCATCTTTATAGTTTACTTTTCCTTGAGTAAAAGGCTCGTTTCCGGCGATAAAAATCATTTTTAAATCACGTTTATTAGTTCCCCAATCCAATTCGTTTAAAGAAGTTTGTATTACTTGACCACAATATTCACTTCCGCCATTAGTGCTTAAAGAAAAAAGATGTTCAGAAATCTCATCTAAATCACTCGTAAATTGTAAAACCTGTTGGATATATCCTTCTTTAGGAGATAAACTTGAATTTCCGTATTCGTATAAAGCAATTTCTAAGTTAGGAGTAATGCCATTACATTTAGCATATGATAACTCATTTACAATCTCCCATAGTTGAGCTTTTGCTTGATTGATAAGTCCATCCATACTATTACTGGTATCCAGTAACAAAGCAACTTTAACAGTTTGTTTTTTTACCTTTCTTATAGGGGTGTTTTTGTTGGCAAATGTAGTTGTTGTTAGTAGTATTAAGCAAAAGAAAAATACTTTTAATGTGTACGTTTTCATAATTTTTATTTTTAGTTATTAATTGGGTATAAGTTTGATTGGTGTTAATTTCTATTCAAAATTACTTCCAACTTTCTTCTTAAAAAATACAGAATGAGTGAATAGGTTGTTTCATTTAGGGAAATAACAAGTTAAATGAGCAACATCTATTTTTTGACTGTTTTTTGTGGAGTTTTAATGGTTTAGGTGTTTTTTTGTATGGCTTTTTGTGAGTATGTTTACACAAATAAAAAATTAATAAACATGAGAAAAGAAGTAATTTTAATATTCCTTTTTTTAGGAATTATATGTTTGAGTTGTGAGCCGAAAACCAGAAATGAAACTAATGAAATAACTGTTTTAGATAAAACTAAAAAAGAAATTAAAGTCGATACTTCTTTAATTAAAATAGCTGATTTACCTATACATATTGATAGTACAAATTATCTTATACACCCTGTAGGATATGGAAATAATAAGGAAGTAAATAAAAGCTATTTTTCATTAAGCAAAGGAGGAAAAACATATCATTTGACAGATTTCTATGATAATGAAATTAATGGAATGATGATTAACCTTAAATTTCAAAAATTAGGGTCAGATAAGTTTACATCATTAACGAAAGAAAATATCCATATATCTTCTGTAAGCTTTTTAAGAGAGATATTTAATGTTACAAAACAGCAAATATTAATGTATAAAGTTATTGATAGCGATACTAATGATGATAAAAAACTCGGTTATGAGGATGATATAAGTTTGTACTTAAGTAAAATTGATGGTACAAATTTTATTAAAATTTCACCTCAAAAACAAAAAGTAATAAATGTTAAGGAGTTAGTTGAAAATAAAAGACTGTATTTTAAAACAACAGAAAAAATAAAATCAGAAGAAGATAAATTACAAATACATTATTTTTATGTTGATTTAACTAATGAAAATTTTAATGTGGTTGAATATTTTCCAGTAAATGATTAAAAAAATATACATAGTATTTCTTTTCCTTTCATTCGCTGCTTTTTCTCAAACAAAGGAAAATACAGCTAAAGATTTTTTAGTAAAAGTTCAAGTAGTTAGTAAAGAGACGCGTGAGCCTATAAAAGATGCGAGTGTAGAAGTAAATGGAAGAACATATCGATTTTCTGAAATAACGGGAAGCTATACAGTAAAAGCCACAGTAGGAAGCCAATTAGAAGTATCACATCCTAGTTTTAATCGTGTTTTTTATACAATTAGAGATGATGAAGATATAAAGGTGGAAGTAGAAGATTTTACGCCCCAAAAAAAATCAAAACTAAGCTCTTATAGTACAAGAAAACAAACAGGTTTATATTCACAATATTTAGATTCTGTTCAGTTTTACAAAAAGAAAAATATTGATAAGAGCTTGTCTTTTGTTGAAAAGACGTTGTTGATAGACCCAAATAAAAGCCAAAGAGCTACTGTGTTTAAAGAATTAGCTGAGGTGTACTTTTATTGGAAACAGTACGATTTAGCGGTTGAGAATTATCAAATTTCCTTACAAGAAGTAAACTCGCCTAGGGTTCGTTTGAAACTGGCAAAAGCAGCATTTTTATCGGAAGATTATAACAGTAGTGAACAAAACTATATACAAAGCCTACAAAGCGGGGTGCTTAATAATTACTTACGTTTAACTGCATACCAAGGATTGGGAGATGTGTACTTAGCTCAAAAAAACTATAACAAGGCTAAAGCAAACTACGAAAAAGGATTAGAAATTGCGAAAAAGAATTTAATCACACCTAAAATAACAGACTTAAACTCTAAGCTAGCAGAAGTTTTTGCAGCCCAAGGAAACACACAAAAAGCAGATGGCTATTTTAAAAACTCATTAAAATTAGCATCCGAAGAAAACAAAAAGCGCTCGTTAAAAGAACAGCAAAAAGTAGCCGATTTTTATAATAAATCTCAACGATACGACGAAGAAATTCAGTTGCGAAAAGAAAGCCTAAAAGAAGCAGATAATATAGTTGTAGAAGCGGAAAGCAACGAATCTTTGGTAGATTCAATTACCTCACAAAAAATCAACTATAAAATAGGAAATGCCTACATGCAAAAATCTGAATATGAAGAGGCAATCCCGTATTTAAAAAAGAGTATTGCAGATGCGGATAAAAACAAAGACTTAATTATTCAAAAAGACGCGACTAAGCGTTTATCGGAAGTATATGCTACGGTTGGAGATTACACAGAAGCTCTAAAAACGTATCAAGATTATGTAAAATTGGTAGATACTTTATATTCACGAAAAGAACAGGAAATTCAACAAGTAAAACGTTTTAGTAAACGAATTTCAGATAACCAAAACAGAATAGTAAGTTTAGAAAAAGACAAAGAATTAACAGATAGTAAAATAAGTTTAGCATACAAAGACCAGCAATTGGTAGAGGAGAGTAATAGACGTCAAAAATGGATTATTTATTCATTAATTGGAGGTTTTTTATTAATGGTTTTATTGGTGTATTTTATGTTTAGAACGAATAAACAACAAAAGTTAGCCAATAATTTATTGGCTTTAAAATCGATGCGGTCACAGATGAATCCGCACTTTATTTTCAATGCATTGAATTCAGTTAACAGTTTTATTGCAGTAAGTGACGAGCGAAGCGCAAATAGATATTTGTCAGAGTTTTCGGTATTAATGCGTTCGGTATTAGAAAATTCAGATGAAGATTTCATACCGTTAACCAAAGAAATTGAGTTGTTAGAATTGTATGTGAAGTTAGAGCACAACCGGTTTAAAGATAAGTTTGATTATACTATTAATATAGACAAAAGTATACCTTTAGATGAATATTCGATTCCACCAATGTTATTGCAACCGTATATAGAAAATGCAATTTGGCATGGACTTAGATACAAACAAGAAAAGGGAAAACTTCAAATTTCAATGCTTCCAAAAAATAATGATTCTATTACTATTTTAATTGAAGATGATGGGGTTGGAAGAGAGAAATCAATAAAAATGAAGACGAAGAACCAACTCAAACAAAAATCAAAAGGAATGAGTACAATAAAAAATAGAATTGCTATTTTAAATAATATGTATCAGGATAAAATATCTGTGGTGGTTTTAAATGCTTTTGAAGATGGAAGCGGAACTAAAGTAGCATTGATACTAAAAAAGGATAAAAATTAGCAATGAAAATAAAAGCAATTATAGTTGAAGATGAGCAAATAAGTAGAGATATTTTACGAAACTATATTACTAAATACTGTCCTAATGTAACCTTGTTAGGAGAAGCAAGTAATATTGAAGAAGCACTAAAACTAATTGAAAAACACGAATTGGACTTGGTGTTTTTAGATGTAGAAATGCCTTTTGGAAATGCTTTTGACTTGTTAGAAAAAGTAGAAAATCAAACTTTTGAAACAGTTTTTGTAACTGCTTACGATCATTACGCGATTGAGGCATTAAATAATCAAGCAACTTATTATTTGTTAAAACCAATTTCAATCGACGAGTTGATTAAAGCAGTAGGTATTGTAACTGAAATTAAAGAGAAAGAAAATGAGTTAGAAACTAATGTGTTAACTCCCAAAATGACTCATCAAGTAAATGGGAAAATTACGATTCCGCAACAAGATGGATTTGAAGTAGTAGCTGTTGAGGAAATTTTATTTTGCAAAGCAGATGATAACTACACGGAAATCTATTTTGATAATTCTAAAAAAGTGGTAAGTAAAACACTTAAATATTTTGAAGAAGCTTTAAAAGACAGTTCTTTTGTTAGGGTACATAAATCGTATTTAGTCAACGTTAATGAAATAGTAAAGTATAAAAAAGGAAAAGGAGGAAGTGTTGTGCTATCAAACGAGAAAGAAATTATGGTTTCAGCATCAAAAAAAGCAAATTTATTATCATATTTTAAATAAAAATTTATGCCAATTATAAAACCAGTAAGAGGAAAACACCCACAAATTCCAAATGATTGTTACATTGCAGAAAACGCAACTATTGTAGGCGATGTACAAATGGGGGAGTCGTGTAGTGTATGGTTTAATGCAGTGATTCGCGGAGATGTACACTATATAAAAATGGGAGATAAAGTAAATGTACAAGATGGTGCAGTAATACATGCAACATATCAAAAATCACCAACAACTATTGGAAATAATGTGTCTATTGGTCATAATGCCTTAGTACATGGGTGCACTATTCATGATAATGTGTTGGTAGGTATGGGAAGTATTATCATGGATGATTGTGTAGTAGAGTCAAATTCTATTATTGCAGCAGGTGCTGTAGTTACTAAAAATACACATATTGAAAGTGGAAGTGTGTACGCTGGGGTTCCAGCAAAAAAAGTAAAAGATATTTCCAAAGAACTTATTTCAGATGAAATTGATCGAATTGCCAATAATTATGTGAAATATTCAAGTTGGTTTAAAGAATAATGAAAAATAAAAAAGCCTGGTTCTGTTTCCAAAACCGAGCTTTTTTTTCAATCAAAAACTAATCTACTATAAATCGATATTACCTATCGCTTTTATTTTCTTTATGATGCTTTCTTTTTTTGTGTATTTTGCGATCACCTTTCTTGCTATGTCTCTTTATTTTTCGAGCAGCCATTTTTTCATAACGTTCATATTGTTGCTCATTTAAAATACGTTTCATTTCAGTTTTGTAAGCAATTTGTTTGTCAAGCATTTTACTTTTCATAGCATATTTCTGATCAGCAGTAGGTTTAGTACCGCTTTTTTTCATAGCTTTTCTTTTAGCCCACATTTCCTGTCTTTCAGAAATTTGCTCTGCTACTAAAGGCTTCACTTGTTTTTGTTGAGACTCTGTTAAATCAAGCTGTAAGGTCATTTTTTTTACAGCTAATTCTGTTTTTTGCTCTACAGTTAATTTTTCATGTTTAGTTTTATCTCTCTTTTGAGCTTGAGTAGTAACAGTAAAACCAACTGCTAAAATCAAGAGTGTTAGTGCTTTCTTCATGTTGTTAAATTTTAAGGTTTATTAATTATTTACGCTTCTAAGACCGTTGCAGATTAAAAAAGTTTAAATTTGAAACTATATTTAACATTTTTTTATTTTTTATGAAGTTAATTTTCAGAATTGCTGTAAGGTTTTTATTGGTGGTTATAGGAGTGTTTGCAATCTTTTTTTTCTGGGCATCATCCCCAACAATGGATGAAGCAGAGTATGCTAAAGTTATTACGCATGAGTATGCGAGTACAACTGATAATGATTCAATCTATAGCATAGTAACCTACAATATTGGGTACTTAAGTGGGATGACAAATAACCGAGCAGTAGCAAAACCTAAGCAATTGTTTGAAGGAAATATGAAAAAGGTATTAACTGAAATAAAAAAAGTAAATCCAGATATTATAGCGCTTCAAGAAGTTGATTACAATGCAGCTAGATCTTATAAAGTAAACCAAGAAGAAAAACTAGCAGAACTAGGTTATAATTATGTAGCAAGAGGTGTAAACTGGGATGAGAATTATGTGCCTTTTCCATACTGGCCACCAAGTATGCACTTTGGTAAAATAGTTTCAGGTCAATCAATTTTAAGTAAATATGAGTTAAAAGACTATGAGCGTATCGTTTTAGAACGAGTAGCTGATAACCCTTTTTATAGAGACGCTTTGTATTTAGACAGGTTGGTACAAGTGGTAAAAGTTAAGGTAGAAGGAAAAGAAGTGGTAGTAATAAATTTACATTTAGAAGCATTTGATAAAGCAACGAGAGTAAGACAGTTTGAGTACGTATTGAATCTTTTTAATAAGTATAAGAGTCAATACCCTACAATTTTATTAGGAGATTTTAACTCAAAAGCTAGAGATAGTGAAGCCGTTATTCAAAAAATGTTTGCAATGGATGGAGTAGGAAATGCTGCTTTTTCAACTGAAAATCCTGAGAATACTTTTGATACAAAAAATCCAGAAGAACGTATTGATTATATTTTTTACACCAAGGATTTTATAGAGTATGTAGAGGGAAGTGTATTAAAAAAGTTCGGACAGGCATCAGATCATTTGCCTATTGAAATGAAGTTTAAATTAAAAAAATAAAGAAGCTTGGTAAAGCTCCAAGCTTCTTTATTTAAATATAGAGTTGTTTTCATAGCTACCTTACAATAAGATACTGTCTATAGTGGTATGTAGTTATACATATTTTTGTATTGAATTTAAACATTTTTTCTTTTCTTGGATTGATTTTCTCTTTTTACATAATCATTACCTAGAGCAATTTCTTTCATTTTTACTGCACCTGCTTCTTCTGCTTTATCCACAACAATAGATAAATTTTGGCTTTCTAAAATAGTTTTAATATCGTAAAATTCATCACACCAAATTTCTTCCTGATTTTTGTCTAGATTTGGACTTCGTTCATTATTTCTATTTTTATCGGCAACAACTCGTGCTTGAATGCGGCTTAGGTTTTTGGGACTCATAAACTCTACACCATATAACGAATTTTTAGCTTTTTTTACCACTAAGCTCCCATTTTCAACCCATGCAGTTTCCATTGTGTCATTAACTTCATAACCTGCATTTTGTAATGCCTTTTTAATAGCCTTTCGTCGAGTTTCAATAATGATTTTCTCCGAAACTTCAGTATACAAGTATTTGGCTTTTTCTAAGGCATCTTTTACATCATTTAGATTATCTGAATTAAGTAAGGCTATCCATTTATCAATAAAACTCAGATTCAATTCTAAAGATTCTAATTGGTCAATGGCTGTTTTGAGCTTTTCTTTAGCTTCCCGTAATGCCAATTGATTTTTACTGAACTCGGCTACCTGAATAGTTAATGAATCCAATAACAAATCGTAATTAGGAGCTTCTTCTTCTAATTCGGCACAACGATTCATAAATTCGTGTATTTTGTTCTGAGGAATTTCAGAAATATACATTTCCTTTAACGCGTTTTCCAATTTTTTTAGTCTGGAAATTACTTTAGGACGATTGGAACGCCATTTTTGTACAGACAGCAAACTGTCACCAGAAGATAATCGTTCTTGAATTGCTTTTTGTTCATTTGTCAGTGTTTGAGAATTAAAAGAAGCTTCTTTTAAAAGGCTATACAAATAATCTACTTTTTCACGATATTCTTCTATTTCATTTATATTTGAAGGAGTGTCGAAATCTTGGAAATCAATGCTTTTGTTTTTAAGTAAAAAGCGTAATTCGTTATGTGTACTCTTTAGGTTCTTAAAAGATTCCCATTTAGAAGTCCTAATTTTAACTACTTTTTTTACCAAATTCTTTTTTTCCTTATCTAGAAACTCGATTTGTCCCGAAACTTCTCGCTCTATTTTTCTATAATCATCTTCTGAAATATTTTGGTAATACTCCAATGTTTCATCCAAAGCACCTTGAAGTTCTTCTGTAAACATATTATGTTTGATGGCATAAGCCTTCACGTGTTCTATTTTGTTTTTTAATCTAGTTAACCACCTTTTCTTTATCAATTTTCGCTCAGCTGGGGTAACGATTCGTACAACTTTTGGTCCGCTCATGGTGTGTTGTTTAAAGCATTTTGTATGGCGTGTTTCAGCCTTAATTTTTCATTATCTGTATCTTGTAACCACTTATAAGAGGTAGTTCTATGTATATGAGGAATCGATTTTTTTAAAATCAATGGGCGCCATATTTCACGATGTCTTGCATCTTTAAGTAATGAGTTTTGAGGTACATCACATTCAATTCCAATAACAAATCGTCCTGTGTTTTTATCTTCAATGGCTAAATCTAAATAAAAAACATTGTTATCATTATTTTCCACGGTTTCATAACCCAAGCTGTGAATGTAATTTCTAACAGTATTTTTAAAACCATCGTTATTTAGTGTTTTACTTTCTTCTATTTTTCTTGATGAAAGCCTTTTTAACGATTGATTAGCAACCTCTATTTGATTACTAAAATGTGTTTCGGTATATTTCAAATAGCCCTGAATATAATCTCTTGGTTTTGATGGAGATCGTCCTGTAGAAAGCATATCAGAAATATCTTTGATGGGCATTGAGGTGGCAATAACTACTTTATGTCTTGCTCTTGTAATAGCTACATTGAGTCTTCTTTCTCCACCACGATGCCCTAAAGCTCCAAAATTGCGGCGGAAAACTCCTTGTTTATTAAAACCAAATGTAGTGCTAAATAAAATCATATCACGTTCATCTCCTTGAACATTCTCTACATTCTTAACAAAAAAGCCCATGGCTTCTCCTTCTTGTTGTTTGTTACGTTCACGATTTAAAACTTCCATAAAAGCATCATCTGAAAGCGCTTTTTCTTCAATTTTATCTTCAATAAGATCTGCTTGTTTTTTATTGAAGGTTACAATACCTGTACTTAAAATTTCATTTTCAGTTAATTGCCAGTGGTTATATAAGTATTCAATTAGCACTTCAGCTTCAGTTTCGTTGGTTTGTTCATTATAAACACCATTAACTCGAATGACTTCTAGAGGTTTTACTTTTTTAATTTCGTTTTTAGGATGATAAGCAGGAATATGTAATTGACCAGCATAAAAGGCATGGTTAGAAAAGTTGATAAGTGCTTTGTATTGAGAACGGTAATGAATTTGAAGTGTTGTGGTGGGAAGAACCGTTTTGGCTAATGTTAATAAATCTGGACAATCTTTGACTTCTTTTTTATTCCAAGCCTCTTCATATAGAGTTAATTCTTCTTCGGAATTATCCTCACTGAGTTCGATATTTATGCCTTCACTTTCGTCATCATCCATTTTATGACCAAAGAAGTTTGCCGGAGGCATTTGCTTTTCATCACCACTTACAATTACACGTTTTGCACGATAAAGTGAAGGGATTGAATGATCAATTAACATTTGAGAAGCTTCATCAAAAATTACTACATCAAACAATCCCGCTTGTAAAGGTAAAGCTTGTGAAACTACCTCTGGGCTCATCAACCAAATTGGACGAATATTCATTAAGCCTAAATTGTTGCCTAAATGAATAAATTCTCGTAGTTTTTTATAGTTCTGCCCTCGTAGACGTGTAATACCATGCCATTGTGACTTTGAGCCAATTTTTTCAAAGTCATAGTTTAAGTTAAGTAGTTCTTTGTTTAATGTTTTTATTTCAGCTAAACTATTTTCTAACAATCGTACATTTTGGTCAATTTCACTATCAGCCATTAGTAAGGCTGGTGTTTCTTTTTCAATACGTTGTTTCCAACCCAATAAACCTTCTCGTCGTATTGTTTTTTGGATAATTTTAGGCCAACGTTCAGAGGTGTATTGAGTAATTTTATTTTCGTAATTCCTAAAAATTGCTAAAAGTTGTAATGTTTTGTCTTCTTGAAGTTTATCTCCTAGTCTTATCCTAAATTTTTGATATGGAATAAAGTGGTTTATGTCTTGGGACATTTTTTGAATGACAGATAAATCGGTATTGTTATTTTTTATGTTTGAATGGAAAAAATTAAAACTAGAATCTATTAACCATTGTTTTAAGTCAGTTAGTTTTTCGTAGGATTCTTGTCTTTTTTCAAAACGATTACTAGCACTGCTTAATTCTTTTATGAAATTTTGAAATTCAGATTCTTTTCCGGATTTTAAAACTTTTTTAGCTTCATCTTTTAAAGGGCATTTTTTTAATGCTTTTACTAAAACAATCGTGTCTAATAGTTCGCTGATTTTATCACTAATTTTCACAGCAAGAAACTTAGGGTTTGTAATGGTTTCTACTGTATTGTTTAACTTTATTAATATATCATTAAAGTGATTTCGGTAAGCTCTAAAAGTAATTTCGTACTCAGAATTTGTTTTTAATAGTTTTATATTTTCTTTATTGGAGTGAAGTTCAAGTTCTTTTAAGACTTTCTTCAATAGAAATTGATGTTTCCATGTTAAAGGATTAAGAAACTTAAAAATGGATGTATTTAGATAGCTGTCACAAGCTCGAATTACTTCTTCTAGGATTTCATTATCAGTTTGTATTAACCAACTCGAAAAATAGATTTTTTTGTATTTGAAAATCAGTATTTTGAGGTCTGATAGTAATTGTTTTAGTTCATCAAGAATATCGTCACCAATGGACTTTTCATTGAATTCATCCCAAATAAAATCAAGCCAAATTTTAGCATTTTTAGCTTCTGTATCAGTAATATTTAGGAGTTTTTGTTCGTTTTTATACAGCCATGCTTTATAAAATTGAGCGTGTTCATTATCATAGACTCCTGTGGTTTGTTTTATACAATCTACTCTTTTTTCTTCAATCTCATTAAAAAGCTCTATATCTTGCTTAATTGCTTTTTTTGTTGCGTCATCATATTGTGTTATTTTTAAATTGGAAAGCGCATTATTTTCATATTTTGAAGGCACCCATTCACGCATTAACGTACTGATTTCCGTTTCAAGAATGTTCAAATCATCTGCTGAAGTATTTTCTAGAAAATTTCGGGCTTCAGGAATATCAATATAATCACTATGTTGAATTTCAATGAGTTCAGATAAAATGTTTCGATAACTTGCGCCTGCTTGATCGTCCAGTACATGAATCTCTTTAGAAATTATATTCAATTTCGATTCGATTCTATCAATTTGTTTTGCCAAGTTATTTCGCTTGAATGTGATTTTTTCAAGAATATTTTGTTGCTCAGATTTGTTTAAATCGAAAGAAACCTGTTCACGAATACTTCGAATAATTTCTTGTCTATCTTTAGCAATATCAGTGATAGAAAGAGCTCTTTTTTCTAGACCTACAGCCTCTAACCGTTTCATAATTACCTGAATTGCTGCTCTTTTTTGAGAGACTACTAATACTTTTTCCTTTCTACCAATACAATCGGAAATAATATTAACAATCGTCTGGCTTTTCCCTGTTCCAGGTGGACCTTCAATGACAATACCTGGTTTTAATCGACTATGCATTACTGCGTGTTCTTGTGAAGGATCTACATTAACGACAGTAAATCGATTATTTTCTGATTGTATGGGCTTATATTCGGGTGTTTGTGGCGTGCTTATTTTTAAAATTGGTTCCATAGCTGTTCCCGAATGTGGTAATTTTTGAAGTAAACGCAAATCTTCACTAATTGATTGACCTGTAAAATTGGCATTAAAAATTACTCCAGAGCTATGTAGTTCAAGACCTATATCTTCCATCATGTAAGTAACTTCAGGATGAGTAACAAGTTTTGAAGTTTTGTGTTTTACAAATGAACCGAAGGCATCGATAACCTCAGAAACACTTAGAGATTGCCTACTTAAAACCTCATTATAAATTTGTGTTATTCTTTTGTAATTTTCAGGTTCTAAGGAGCTTGAAAGAGCTGGGTTTAGTCGAATTTCTTCACGAACTTTGTCGAAACCAATTTTTAGTGTAGGGTTTGATCGGTATTTAAATTCCAGTGTAATTGGCCATAAAATAATAGGTAATATTCGGGGACGATTATTTTTTTTGAACTGACTAATTAGGAACGGAAACCCTAAATATAAAGAGTCTAAACCGGTATCGCGTTTAAAGTTTGCTGTTCTTAAAACTAACCTCCTTGTTCGGTAACTAAGTAATGGGTTTTGGCTGAAACTTAATGGATCTATTTTTTCCGTACTAGATGAGCGATTAATAATACTATTGAGTATTTTTTCTGAAGGTTTTAATGAGGTTCCTAATGTCTTTAAATCTAAACGAGGTGAATGTTTAGAAATAACTAATCTAACTAAAGGACCTCTAGAGGAAGTATGAATAATCTTTTTTTCAAAAAAGTTTAATAAACTAGAAGCATATTCATGCTTTGGTGGTGTAATCCATTTATCTTTGGGAATAGATAAACATAAAATTGATTGCAATATGGGTAATCGTCTTTCTATCCTGAAACGATCTGCCCAACGATTTAAGTTATTGTTATCACTTAGTGAAAACCCTTCTAAAAGCTCGTGTAGAGATTCGTAAATTTCTAGTCTGGATTTTATTAGAGTTTCTCTAAAAAAACTTTCATTAGATTCAATTTTTATTTCTCTTGCCAAATTAGTAGCTTCTTTTACTAATTGATTTAAGGAGATAAATTGATCTTGTTGAGCGCTTAAAATAAGTATCAAATCTTCTTCACTAAGTCGGATGTCTCCCATTAAATCAGATAAACTGATGTTTTTGGCATCAGGATAAATTTGACGTAACAGATTCAATTCAGATTTTAATCGTACCCTAGAAGTACTTAGTGTATTAATCTTGAGCTTGTCATTATCCAATTCAATACCTAAACTCTTTGCTTTTTGCAAAACATTTTGTTTTCTACTCTTGAGGTTAACCAACCATTTTTCACGTGAAAGTGTGTTTAAATAATCAGGAATGTTTCCTTCTATAAGCTCTGAAGCGAGTGTTGGATTGCCAAGTAACCATGCAGGAATAATAATTTGTCCTCGCCAAGTAAGTGGTAAAGCTTCATTGAGGTGCATTAAAGCTAAGGAAAACCTCCACTCCAAATCGATATCTTCTTTAGAGCGTAAGTTTCTAATAGTAGCAGCTATTTTTCCTTCTCCAAGGATTTCTTTTACCCAATTTGAAATTTCACCAGAAGTAAATAAGGTCAAACTTTTTTTCCAATTATTTTCCTCTGCTGCCGCAAGTGCAAAATAGCTTACATTGGTGTAAGTTGTATCTCCAAGTTGGATGGTTTTTTCCTTTTTTTGATCAGTCCCCGAAGTAGCTTCTATAGGAGGAGCAACATATTCTTTATTCAGCCATTTTTCTACTTGTTCCCAGCGCCAACGTTTAAGAGGGTCTCTACATAACAAGCCTTTTAGCAATAAAAGTATACGTTCATCAATACCTTCTGGAATTTGAACGCCTCTGGTTACCAAATGGATCATGAACGCCTTGTCATTAATGTTTTCAAAGAACGCTCCTTTGGTAATTTGCTCTAAAACTATCATTCCTAAACTCCACCAATCCGAGGCAGGACTTACTCCGCCAATGATAGCTTCCGGAGCTGTATACCGAGTTAATTGTATAGGGGTATCGGTATCAAGATCATAATCTGATAACCTTGCAGAACTGTAATCGATAATTACCAAATCGAAGGTTTCATTATCACGGATTAGAATGTTTTTAGGACATAAATTACGATGTCTAAAACCAGCTTCTGAGAAATCTCGTAGTGCTCGACCGATTTCGTTTACTAAAGTTTCGAGTCTGTTTTCTTTTATATATCCTAAATCATTGAGTGATCCTCCTTCGATATGCTCAGAAACTTCAAAAAATCGATTGTTCCAATAACCTGTTTTTACTAATCTAGCAATATGATCAACATCTGCTCGGTGCAGTACATCATAAATTGTTTTATCAGGCTCAGAATTTTCATGATAGTAAGTTAAAAAAAAGTGTTTTTCATTAGTGTCTTTAACTAAAAAACATTCTTTGGTAGCTCCTGAAATCTCGATAGGTTCAATAATGGTGTATGCATCAATTTTCTTGAGGGCTTCTTCTTTAATTGTTAATTCTTGAATGTCAGCACCACATTCCATGCACATAAAATCGTCTTCTCCAACTTCATGCCCGTTTTCACAAAGGCGTTTGATTGATTCTTCAGCTTCAGGATGAATTTCGATTCGACCGCCTACTGGAGTTTGGGGTACATTCATTAATAACCAACTACATGTTGAATTACTGATTATGTTTTGGCAATACATTTCGGTTACTGGTCGTTCAGTATTACATGCAGGACAAAGTCGTATGTGTTTCATTTCTTATGTTGCTTTATCACCGCTTGAGTATTGGTTGTTTCAACGTTGTTTTGTCGAAAACTTTCAGTTATTTTATTCATTCCATTAATAGGTATGCCTGCCATCCAAAGAGTCTCATTATTAAACTGAATGTCTAATTTACTTTCGGGTTTTTTGTTTAAATATTTAGCAAAGCTTTGCGCTCCTAAATTAGTAAGAAAATGAATTTGTTGATTGTCACTTCCTAATAAAGCTCGGGTTTGGGCTTTTGTATAGTCATAAGGTTCAGAAATTAACACATCGATTAATTTCTCCTGAACAACTTTTTTATATTTTAATTCTTGGAAAGAGTATCCACTGTAAACTAACAAGGAAAGTTTATAAGGTTTAAGAAATTTTAGCAAATTTTGTAAAGCAGGTTCTTGATCAAAGGGTTCTCCGCCGGAAATAGTAATTCCATCGCATGTTGGAAGCCACTTTTTTAATAGATTTTTTACTTCTTCTATATTTATTGAATTGGTTTTGAATTGCCAGGTATCTGCTGAGATACATCCTTCACAATGTAGAGAGCAGCCTTGAAACCAAATGCCAACTCTTTGCCCTGGACCAAGTGTAGTTACTGGAAAGTGTAAACGAGAGATTCCTATTTTCATTCAATTATTTTTTAGTTAGATGAATGGTAGTACTTCGGTTTTCAAAAGAAATAGAAGTTGCTTCTACCGTTTCTCCCTTGTCTGGATTTAAAGAGAACAAAGCTCTAGAGAAAGGTGAGATAAAATGGTACTCAATTTTATTTCTAATGCCTCTACCACCATTGTTTAAATCAGCAACAGATAATTCTTTTAATGTTTGCATCACTGTGGGGTGAATATTTAGTGTAATATTTAATTGTTTTTGAATCCCTTTGATATTATTTTTCATCATCATATCAAAAATCATTTCACCAACATCTTTACGTATATAATCAAAAATAATAATGTTGTCTCCAATTCTATTGAGGAGTTCAGGTCGATTGAGTTCAAACTTAAAATAGCGCTCAATTTCATGTCGTACTTTCTTTTCAACAGTTTCAAAACTATCTTTATAAGTCACATTTGGTAATCGTTCACCAGTAGTTGAATTTTTATAAATTCCAAGGTTTGATGTGAAAATTATTAGTGTCTCAGAGAAATAAACGGTGTCTCCTCGTCCACTCGTAAGAACCCCATCATCTAGAATCTGAAGAAATTTATCTAATATTCTAGGGTGTGCCTTTTCAATTTCGTCAAATAAGACTACACTAAATGGTTTTTCTCTTATAGCATTGGTGAGTTCGCCACCAACATCGTAACCCACATATCCTGGAGGAGCACCGATTAACCGTTGATCGGAATGTTCAGCGCTGAACTCAGACATATCAAACCGAATATAGGCACTTTCATCACCAAATAATAAACTGGTTAAGGTTTTAGCTAATTCAGTTTTTCCAACACCAGTAGGCCCTGCTAAGAAAACTACACCTCTTGGGCGATTATTTCTTTTAGAATTACCCACTCCAGTGATGGCTCGCTTTACAATATCCATGATATGTTGTACA
Source organism: Tenacibaculum mesophilum (assembly GCF_003867075.1). NCBI lineage: Bacteria > Pseudomonadati > Bacteroidota > Flavobacteriia > Flavobacteriales > Flavobacteriaceae > Tenacibaculum > Tenacibaculum mesophilum. The sequence continues at coordinate 3,074,993 of NZ_CP032544.1, forward strand.
GAATGATCTTGTCCAATAACACGTTCTTTGATAAAAGCTTCTCCGTTTTCAATTTTGCTACGTTGAATTTTCATCCAAGGGTCTTCAGTTACACCTACTTTGTATCGCCGTACTGCATCTGCTATCATAGATATTGGTATGTTTTCTGACCTTGCTAGTTCTATAATTGCCACTAAGTCTAACAATAAAAGACCTTCAGTTTCTTCCACAAATTCAGTAACTAAAGCATCTACATTAGCTTTATCTTTGCTTAGGCTCTCCACAATCGGGTGAACCAATCTTCTACGAGCAATGTGATTAGGTTTTCCAATAGGTATATGTCTTATTTTAGGGTTGTTAACCACCATCCAATCGGGTAAGTCTCCCTCTTTATCAACTAACCATATTACAATGTTGTAATACGGATTAGGAGGGTTACCGTAAGGTTTGGTTTCTGTGGTTTGAGATAAGATATGAGCTATACTAAAAGAATCGTGTTCTGCTTTTACCAAATTTTCAGGATTCATTAAAAACTGAGAAGCGAAATCGACAATCAACCCAATGGGTTCATCAGGATAGTGAATAATCTTTTGCAGTACCGTATTAAAGGTTTGTAAATCGTTATAGACACCTTCTTGCTGAAGAGGAATTTGAAGTTTTTGAAAAAACACTTTTTTTTCATCTGAATTTCCTGTAAAAAAGGGAATGTCAAAACCACTTAACGGGTTATAGTAAACCACATGTGTATACCCTATGTTTTTTAATTCAGAATCTATTACATTTTCTAATCGATGCCAACTGTAGCTGCCAAAATCGTTCTCCAGTAACTGAAAATCCTTAATATTACCCGAAAGAAAAAATTGACTTTTTAAAGGAACAAACCTTCTAAAGTCTTGTAGCCATCGAGGTTTGGTGTTATTCATTCTTGTTTTTGTTTTAACTCATTTATTACAATTTTTGAAGCGTTTAATACTTAATCTAAATTAACTGTTATATATCGCTTAATTTGTTAATTAAAGTATCATAGCGTTTACTGTATTTAGATTGGAAACTAAATGAGTTGATTAATATTTTTATGTCTTGCAATTTTTTCTTCTTCCTTAACCTTACTAATTAACACACTATCAAGACTCGACTACCTGAGAAGTATCTCAAGAGTATGACTCATTGTTCTTTTCATACGATAAGGTTCCTAAGTATTTATTGGTCTTGTTTTAACATGACCAATTTAAAAATAAACAAATATATAATTACAAAAACGATTAAAGAAAATTAAAGAATATATAAGTTTTTTCAAAAAGTAAGTATTTATAAATCATGTTTAGTGAGGTGTTCAGCGGTAGATGCATAGTCTTACTTATATATCCTGATTTTTTGAAACTGAAATAAATATTAAGACCTCTTAGATGATAGAATTTTGCAAGAATTTGTATTAAAAATAAAAATGTATGAGAACATTTTGATTTATTGTTAAAACTAAAAAACCCGAACAATTTTGTTCGGGTTTTTATCGTGGTGCCTCCAGGAATCGAACCAGGGACACAAGGATTTTCAGTCCTTTGCTCTACCAACTGAGCTAAGGCACCAGTCATAACTTAAAAAGTAACATCTTTAAAATAAAACTCGCAACTAATTTTACTAGTTTTATTGTGGTGCCTCCAGGAATCGAACCAGGGACACAAGGATTTTCAGTCCTTTGCTCTACCAACTGAGCTAAGGCACCAGTTGCTACTTTCGTTAAGCGGATGCAAATATACAATCGTTTTTTAATTATACAAAGTAAAAACTTTAAAAAAATGTAACGTAAATTTACAAGCTCTAAGAAATGAAATATGTACCTAATTATAGATGTAGGAAATACAAGAGTTAAAGTAGCTGTTTTTGAAATAGATACTATTAAAGAAGTCTTTACTTTTGAAAAAACAAATATAATTTCAGAGCTAAAAAAAATAATTTCAAATTTTTCAATTTCGAATAGTATTATATCGTCTGTAGCTAATTTTACAGATGAGGAAACGAAAAAAATAGCTGAACTTTTGAATCCGGTTTTTTTAGACTCAAATACCAAAGTTCCATTTAAGAACTTATATAAAACGCCAAAAACATTAGGAGTAGACAGGGTAGCATTGGCATCAGCAGCGATAAAAAAATATCCAAATAAAAATGTATTGGTACTAGATGCTGGTACTTGTATAACATATGAGTTTATCACAGATGAAGGAAATTATCTTGGAGGGGCTATTTCACCGGGGATAACTATGAGGTATAAGGCACTACATACTTTTACTTCTAAATTACCGTTATTAAAAGCAAAAGAATTAGAAAACTTTATTGGTACAGATACAGAAAGTTCAATTCATTCAGGGATTATCAATGGAGTTTGTAATGAAATAGACGGGATTATAGTACAATATCAAAAAAAATATCCACATTTAACAGTAGTTTTAACAGGAGGAGATACATATTTTTTGTCAAAACAATTAAAAAGTGTCATATTTGCCCATCCAAATTTTGTTTTGGAGGGGTTACATACTATTTTGATACACAATTTAGCGAATGATTAAGAGATTTATATTAGGAGTTTTTGTACTTACTTCATCAGTAATAATAGCACAAAGAAATAGTGCATCACCTTATTCTTATTTTGGTATTGGTGAGAGTTTTGAGGCAGTAACAGTAGAACAAGCTTCTATGGGAGGTATAGGTGTTGCAATGAAAGATTATCATCACCTAAATTTTACAAACCCAGCTTCAAATGCTGATTTAAAAGCAGCAACCTACGCAATAGGTGGTAGTTTGACTTTTTTAACAGTTAAAGAACAAAATGCTTCTCAAACAGGTAACTCAACAAACTTAAGATATATATCGTTAGGTTTTCCTGTAGGAAAAAATGCAGGTTTATCTATTGGTTTGCAACCTTTTTCATCTGTAGGCTACTCTTTGCTAAATGATGAAAATGCTGATAATGTTACTTTATTCACAGGTGAAGGAGGAGCCAATAAGATATATGCTAGTTATGGTATGTATGTTTATAAAGGCTTGTCTATTGGTGCTGAAGCGGGATTTATTTTTGGAAGCATAGATAATAGCGTTTTAAATCAAAGAGCAGATGTAGCATTAGCAACTAAACATGAAGAGTCTTTCAATTTAAGAGGAGGACAGTTTAAGTTAGGTATACAATATAAAACAGAACTTAAAAATAAACTACAACTATCTACAGGAGCATCATTTATTTTGTCTACAGATTTATCTGCTAAAGGATCTGAGAAAATGTATTCATTGTCATTTAATGGATCAGGGCAAGAAGTTCCTAGAAATGAACTATTCAATAGAACTTTAAATGGTAATATCAACATGCCTTTAAAAAGTATTTATGGTTTTGGTTTAGGAAAAGAAAATAAATGGTATGTAGGAATTAATCAAGAATTTCAAACAGCTTTAGAAAGTAATAGTGTTTTTATAGCAGATGGATCATCTCATAAATATGAAGATTCAAATAAATTTGCAATAGGAGGATATTTTATACCGAAAATAAATTCTATTTCAAGTTATTGGGATAGAGTTACTTATAGGGCTGGTTTGCGTTTTGAAGATACAGGATTGCTAGTTAAAACTACCGATAATTTTACTTCTGTGAAAGACTTTGGCATAAATGTTGGATTAGGATTACCGTTGCCAAGACAACTATCAAACGTTAATATAGGGTTTGAGTATGGGCAAAGAGGTACTACTAACAATAACTTAATAAAAGAAGACTACTTTAATGTAAGATTAAGTTTATCTTTAAATAGTATTAAGTGGTTCCAAAAAACACGAATAGATTAACATAAACTGAGAACGATGAAAAAAATTACGTATTTACTAACAGGATTATTTTTGTTTGTAGCCGTAAGTGGAGCGAAAGCGCAAGCAAGTCAAGAGTGTCATATTAAATACAATCTTTTTAAAGGAGATGCTACAACTAAAAAATATGACCAAGCAAAACCTAATTTAGAATACTTATTAGATAACTGTGCTACATTGTCTATTAACATATATAAGTATGGAGCAAAAGTTGCAGAGAACTTAAAAGATCCTGTTTTAGCTAAAAAAGTATATGAAACAAGATTAGCTAATTATCCAAAGAAAGGGGCAGCAAAAGCGCATAGTGATTACGCTGAGTTTTTAATAGATAATAAATTAGCTTCTGATGATGAAGTTTTTGAAATCTTAAAAAAGGCTTATGATATTTCTCCTAAAGATATGGGGGTAAAAAATATCTTTAGATACTTCCAAATGATAGCTGATAAGTATCAAGATACAAATCCACAAAAAGTATTTGATACTTATGATGATGTAATGGAATCGGTTGATGAAAAGCTGGAAGATTACAGTAAGAAGATAGCAAAGTTACAAGAGAAAGATTCTGTGGGTACTATTACATCAAGAGAAAAGAGTCTTTTAAGAGCATATACTATTAACTCTTCTTCATTAGGTCAAGTAGAAGGTGGTTTAGATGCTAAAATATCTAAGATAGCAACTTGCGAGAGATTAATACCTATTTATTCTAGAGATTTTGAAGAAAATAAAACTGATGGTGTTTGGTTAAAAAGAGCAGTATCAAGAATGTATAACAAAGAGTGTCAAACAGATCCTTTATTTGAAAAATTAGCAAACGAGTATGCTAAAGTAACACAGTCTGCAGATGCATATAACTTCTTAGCAGGAGTTTTGGCTAAAAATGGAGATAAAGGTGGAGCTGCTGAGATGAGAAAAAAAGCATTTGACTTAGAAACAGATCCATTTAAAAAAGCTAAGTATAAATTAAGAGAAGCCCAAAATGCTGGTGGAAGTAGAGGAAGAGCTTTAGCTTACGAAGCTTTGAAATACAATCCTAATATGGGTAAAGCATATTTGTTTATTGCAAGTTTATACCAAAGAAGCGCAAATTCATGTGGTAGCGACGAGTTTGAAAAAAGAATGGTATATGTAGCAGCCTTAAATAAAGCTTTAAAAGCACAAAAAGTTGATCCAGGATGTGGAGCAGGAAGATATATTTCTAGTTACAAAAAAAATGTACCATCTAAAAAGTTAATTTTCCAAAAAGGAATGTCTTCAGGTGCAAGTTATAGAGTAGGATGTTGGATTGGAGAAACTGTTCGTGTACCTTAATAGAAGTTAATGCTTAAAAGAGCAAAACATATATACAATAGCATTGCTACCATTTATTTGGTGGCAATGTTTTTTTCTTGTACTAATTCTAAAAAGGAGGTGCGAGATTTTCTTGCTGATAAAAATTTACCAGTAGGTTCGGCAGTAAATATTTATCATGTTCACAAAGATTCTGGAAGAATAAGTTCAAAAACAAAAGCACCTATTTTTTATGACTATTCAAATAGAAAAGAACACCCTTACAGTGAGTTTCCAAAAGGAATAGAAATAGTAACAATAGAAAAAAAAGGAGCAGATTCAACAACAATTTCTGGTAATTATGCATTAACCTATAATAAAACAAAAATATCTGAAATTAGAGGTAATGTTGTTATCACTAACCATAGCAATCAAACAAAATTAGAAACTAACCAGTTGTTTTGGGATCAAAAGGAGCATTATTTTTTTACAGAAGACGGTTTTCGATTTACAACACCTGAATCTGTAATTAATGGTTTTGGATTTGAGTCGAGCGAAGACTTAACTAAATGGATAGCTAAAGATATTACTGGAGATGTAGAAACTACACAAAAAGATATATAATGAACATACTTTGGAAATATTTACAATACGGATACTTGATTATAGGAATAATCTTTTTTGTTGAAGGAATCTTTAAATGGAATTCAGACAGACAAGAAGCATTTATTATGTTTGGATTTGCTATCTTTATCATATTAATTTTCTTCTTCAAACGACACTTTAGAAGAAAAGTAGAAAAAAGAAACAAAGAACGTTAATGCAACCCGAACTCTTAATAATTCTTACTTCTATTTTATTTTCAGCCTTTTTTTCTGGGATGGAAATAGCCTTTATATCTGCAAATAAACTTCACATAGAGTTAGAAAAAAAGGGAGACGGTTTGCTCTCTAAAATTCTAACTAAGCTAACTGAAAAATCCTCAAAGTTTATTACCACTATGTTAGTAGGTAATAATGTAGCTTTAGTTATTTATAGTTACTTTATGGGAGAGCTGTTAATGAAATGGTTTCAATCTTTTTTACCATCAGATTATGCGGTTGTAAACTATGTGTTATCAGACGTAAGTTTATTAACTCAAACCCTTATTTCGACTGTAATTATATTGGTAACAGCAGAGTTTTTGCCAAAAGCTATCTTTAGAATTTATGCAAACGAAATGCTAAAGTTCTTTGCACTACCAGCTTATATTTTTTATGTTATTTTTTATGGGGTTACATGGGTAATTACCAGAATATCAGATTTTTTTCTACATGTATTTTTTAGAACAAAAGAAGATGAAATTCAGACCGAATTTAGTAAAGAAGAATTAGGAAATTATATTTTAGAACAATTAGATTCAGGAAACGATGAAGAAGAAGTTGATTCAGAAATTCAAATATTTCAAAATGCATTAGAGTTTCATAAGGTTAAATCTCGTGAAATTATGGTGCCTAGGACAGAAATTGTTGCGGTTGATTTACACGAAACGGTAAGTAATCTCAAAAAAATGTTCATTACAACTGGGTTATCGAAAATCTTGGTTTATAAAAATTCATTAGATGATATTTTAGGGTATGTAAATGCCTTTGAGCTTTTTAAAAAACCACGTTCTATTAAGTCGATTTTGTTACCAGTAGAGTTTGTTCCTGAGTCAATGATTATTAATGATGTACTTAATAATTTAATAAAAAAGCGTAAAAGTATTGCTGTTGTAGTTGACGAGTATGGAGGAACTTCAGGTATTATTACAGTTGAAGATATTGTAGAGGAGTTATTTGGAGAAATAGAAGATGAACATGATACGCAACAATTATTAGAAGAACGAATTAGTGAGTATGAATTTAATTTTTCAGCTCGTTTAGAGGTAGATTATTTAAATGAAGAATATGGTTTAGGAATTCCTAAAGAAGAAGCTTATGAAACCTTAGGAGGCTTTATTTTAAACCATACAGAAACAATACCATTACAAGATGAGGTATTAGATATAGAAAATTTCCAAATCAAAATTTTAAAAGTAAGTGCAACTAAGATTGATGAAATTTATTTTAAAGTAATTTACAAAGAAGATTAAGCTAGCCTCTTTTACTTAGAACTCCCTCAAAAACAGCGTAAAAAAACATTGCATTATTTAATGTGAAATTGTATTTTCGCACACTGTTAATAAAATAAATTACGTATGGCAATTTTATCGAAAATTAGAGAACGTTCAATGTTCTTAATTCTTGTAATTGGTTTAGCACTTTTTGCTTTTGTATTAGACCCTTCTACAATATCAGATTTTTTCAGCGCAAGTAAAGTAAACGAAATAGGTGAAGTAAATGGAGAAGCCATTTCTCGTCAAGAGTTTGCTGAAGCACTAGAAGCTTACAAAGCGCAAACAGGAAATAGTATGTCTGAGATGCAAGCAGCAAAGGCAGTATGGAATAATTTAATCCGTCAAAAAATATACAAAAAACAATTAGAAGAAGCTGGAATTACTGTAGGAGATGTAGATATTTTAAATGCCTTATATGAAACTCCTGTAGTTCAAAATGATGCTAGATTCCAAACTTCAGGTATTTTCGATAAAAACAAGTTAAAAGAACATTTAGCTACTATAAAAGAAGAAAATGGACAAGAATGGGCTGCATGGCAAAATTACATGGCTTCTATTAAAAGTAACATAGAAAAAACAACATACGACAACTTAGTAGCTGCTGGTTTAGGAGCTTCTTTAAAAGAAGGGGAGTCTAGATATTTAACTGAAAACACAAAAGTATCTGGTAGGTATGTATATGTACCTTATACAACAATTGCAGATAGCTTAGTAACTTTAAAGAAAAGCGATATTCAAAATTATATAAACGAACATCAAGATGCTTTTCAAGTAGAAGCTTCAAGAGACATTAACTTTGTAAAATTTAATATCGAACCTTCAGCAAAAGATGAAGAAGCTATTAAGGCTAATGTGGCCAAATTAATTGATGATTCTGTAGTAAATAACACTCCAGTTAAAGGGTTAAAAAATACTACTAACTACAATGAATTTTTAGAAGAAAATGATTCTGATTTAAGATTAGATAATAGTTATAAATTTAAAATACAAGTTCCTCAAGTAATTGCAGAAGAGGTTTTCAATGGAAATGAAGGTGATGTATTCGGACCATACAAAGATGCAGGATTCTTTAAGTTATCTAAAATTACTGAGGTAAAACAATTACCAGACTCTGCGAAAGCAAGTCATATTTTAATTCCTTTTGTTGGTTCTGCTAGTGCTGATGCTACTGTTGTTCAAACGGAAGGGGAAGCTAAGAAAACAGCAGATAGCTTATTAGCTGTTGTTAAAGCAGATAAATCTAAGTTTGCAGATTTAGCTAAAAAAATGTCATCTGATCAAGGTTCTGCTGAAAAAGGAGGATTTTACGATTGGTTTGCTTACAATAGAATGGTACCATCATTCAGAGATTTCGTTTTTGAAGGTAAAGAAGGAGATATGGGGGTTGTAAAGACTCAATTTGGGTTCCATGTAATTAAAATTGATGGGCAAAAGAATTTCCAACCAGTAGTGAAGTTAGCTACTTTTGGACGTAAGATAGAAGCTTCAGAAGAAACGGAGAATGCAGTATTCCAAAATGCAGAAACATTAGCTTTAGAATTAGCTAATGGAAAAGCTTTTGAAGAAGCTGTAAAAGAAAAAAACTTAACTTCACTACCAGCAGTAGGATTAAAATCTTTAGATGAAAACGTACCAGGAGTTGGTAACGAAAGACAAATTATTACTTGGGCTTTTGAACCAGAGACTGAAGAAGGAAGTTACAAGCGTTTTGATGTTGAAGGAGGATATATTGTAGCGGTACTAACAGCAAAAACAGCTAAAGGTTTAATGCCTGTTGATAAGGCAATTACTTCTGTTCGTCCTATATTAACAAACGAAAGAAAAGCCAAAATGATTGAAGATAAGATGAGCGGAGCTACTTTAGAAGAAATCGCAAAATCTGTGAATCAGTCAGTGAGAGCAGCAACCGATGTAAACTTACAATCACCAACAATTTCTGGTGTAGGATTTGAGCCTAAAGTAGTAGGAGCAATGATGAACGCTAAAGAAAACAAGGTGGTTAAAAATGTTGCAGGAGATAAAGGTGTATTTGCTTTTGTAGTAGAAAAGAGAGAAGAGCCAACAGCATTACCTAACTACGACACGTATAGAAAGCGTATTGTTGCTGAAAGACAGAATAAGACATTTCAAATGTATGAGGCGGTTAAAAAAGCGTCTGAAATTAAAGATAACATGAGTTCTTTTTACGGAATTCAATAAGAAATAACGTCATACCAATAAAAAAATCCCGAACTATTCAGTTCGGGATTTTTATTTGTTATTTTATCTTTAATTTCAAACTTAAATTTAAAACATCATTTTTCAACTTTTTGAGACTTTCTGTTCTAGTTTTTTGAGTGTTGTAGTATGATATATTCGTTGGAGATTCATCGTTTAATAACAAACTATTTATTAAATTTTTAATCCAGCTTTTTCGAATACTTTTATTGTCAGTCTCAAATGAAAGTTCATTGATTAGAGATTTAGTTTCTTTTGAAAGTTCACTTTCGTTTACCATATTAATAAATCTTTCTAGCTCAATACTCAATTGATTGATTTCATCGTAATTAACCTCTTTATCTCTTAAATGTCTGTCACATTCGTTAGAAATATATTTTAAATATTTATGAATAGTTTCTAATATCAAATTTATTATAACTTTTAAAAGAATGATTCTTGTTTTTATATTAACGAAGTTAATTTAAGTAAAACAAAAAAGCAACCTCATACGAGATTGCTTTTTAAAGTATGTTTAAAGCTTTTTTATTAAGCGTTTAATGGTTTACCATCCCAAGCTGCTTTCGCTGCTTCTTTTACAGCTTCAGAGTAGGTTGGATGTCCATGACAAATACGAGCTAAATCTTCCGCAGAAGCTCTGTATTCCATTGCTACAGCTGCTTCCATAATCAAGTCAGCAACACGAGCACCTACCATGTGAACTCCTAATACTTCATCAGTGTTTTTATCAGCCAATACTTTTACAAATCCGTCTAAATCTCCACTTGCACGAGAACGTCCTAATGCACGCATTGAGAATTTTCCAGACTTATAATCAATACCAGCATCTTTTAATTCTTGTTCAGTTTTACCAACAGCCGCTACTTCTGGCCATGTGTAAACAATACCAGGAATTAAGTTATAGTCAATATGAGGTTTTTGTCCAGCTAAATATTCAGCAACCACAACACCTTCTTCTTCTGCTTTATGCGCTAACATAGCTCCACGAACTACATCACCAATTGCATAAATGTTAGAAACATTAGTCTGTAAATGATCATTTACTTCAACCATTCCTCTTTCAGTAACTTTTACACCCGCTTTTTCTAAAGCTAATCCTTCAGTATACGGACGACGACCTACAGAAACTAAACAGTAATCTCCGGTGAAAGTAACCTCTTCACCTTTTTTATTAGTAGCTTTTACTACAACCTCGTCACCATTTCTTTCAACAGAAGTAACTCCGTGGCTAGCATTAATTTTCATTCCTTGTTTCTTTAAAACTTTAGTCAGTTCTTTAGAAACATCTTTATCCATGGTTGGAGTAATCGTAGGAGCGTATTCGATAACAGTTACCTCAGCACCTAAACGCTTGTAAACAGAACCTAACTCTAAACCAATAACACCACCACCAATAACTAATAAGTGCTTAGGAACTTCAGGAAGTTTTAAAGCTTCTGTAGAAGTAATTACACGCTCTTTATCAATAGTAATAAATGGTAAAGAAGATGGTTTAGAACCAGTAGCTATAATAATGTTAGTACCTTCAATTACTTCTTCAGTACCATCATTTTTAGTGATTTTTACGTGCGTAGCATCTTCAAAAGATCCTAAACCTTCGTAAACTTCAATATTATTTTTGTCCATTAAATATTTGATACCTCCTGTAGTAGTTTCTACTACATTTGCTTTACGAGCTACCATTTTTCCGAAGTCAAAAGAAGGTTTCTCTACAGAGATACCGTGCTCTTCGAAATGATTTACTGCATCATAGTAATGGTGCGAAGAATCTAATAAAGCTTTTGAAGGAATACATCCAACATTTAAACAAGTTCCACCTAAAGTTGAGTATTTTTCAATGATAGCAACTTTAGAACCTAATTGAGCGGCTCTGATAGCAGCGATATATCCTCCTGGACCAGAACCAATAACGATTAAATCGTATTTCATGAGTTGTGTTTTATAATTTCATCTATTTATATTGCACAATGTCCATTACTAATAGTTCAACTATTTGTGTTTATGTTAACCATTGTTTGCAATTGCCCATTTTGGGCTTTCGTAAAAATGAAGTACAAAAGTACAATTATTTGTCGATAAAATTAGTTTTCATATCTTTAAAACTTAAACGCATTGTATGAAAATTTTTAAAAAAATAATCATAGTTTTATTACTATTGTTAGTAATAGTACAATTTTTTCAACCAGAAAAAAATGAAGGAGAAATTACTTCTGTTCAGTATTTTATAGAAGAAACCAAGCCAAATGATGCAGTGCATAAAATTTTAAAAACGGCTTGCTTTGATTGTCATAGTAACTCAACACGTTATCCTTGGTATAGCAGTATTACGCCTGTGAATTATTGGTTGGCAGATCATGTAAATCACGGAAAAGAAGAATTGAATTTTTCTGAATGGGCTACCTATTCTTTAAAAAGAAAGGAACACAAAATGAAAGAGGTTTGGGTAGAAGTTGAAAAAGGAAAAATGCCATTAGATTCATATACTTGGACGCATGCCGATGCTCGTTTGTCTAAAGAAGAAGTACAACAAATCACTGAGTGGGCAAAAAGCGTTCAAAATAACTACCAAACGCAATTAGCGAACTAAATTAATGCAACAACTTTTAATTATTGGGTATGTTTGGATAGAAAAAACAACAGGAGCTGGTAACCGAATGTTACAGCTAATCAATGTTTTTAAAAACCATAATTATATCATTACTTTTGCCACACCAGCTCAAAAAACTGAAAACTCTCTAAACTTAGCTGAATTAGGAATTGAAGAAAAAGCTATCGAATTGAATTCAAGTTCTTTTGATGATTTTGTTAAAGAACTGCAACCTGATGTTGTGTTGTTCGATCGTTTTATGATGGAAGAACAATTCGGTTGGCGTGTTGCAGAACATTGCCCGAAAGCTTTACGGGTTTTAGATACAGAAGATTTACACTTTTTACGTAAAACACGCCATAAACAATTAAAAAAAGGAAAACAATTTTCTACAGAAGCATTGTTGAAGTCGAATGAAGCAAAACGAGAAATCGCTGCTATTTTACGTTGTGATATGAGTTTGATTATTTCAACTTACGAAATGCAGTTATTAAAAGACGTTTTTAAAGTTGATGAATCTTTACTATATCATTTGCCTTTTTTGTTGGATACAATAGATGCTGAAACTACTCAGAAATGGAAATCTTTTGAAGAACGAAAACATTTTGTGTTTATAGGTAACTTTTTTCATGCTCCAAATGTTGATGCTGTTTTGCAATTAAAAACAATATGGAAGCAGATCAGAAAACAACTACCCAAAGCAGAAGTACATATTTACGGAGCCTATGTTACGCAACAAATTCAACAATTGCATAAACCAAAAGAAGGATTTATAATTAAAGGTTTTGCAGAAGATGCGCTCGAAGTAGTTAAAAATGCTAGAGTCGTGTTAGCTCCCATTCGTTTTGGTGCGGGAATTAAAGGAAAGTTAACCGAAGCAATGGAATGTGGAACTCCAAGTGTTACTACTTCGATAGGAGCAGAAGGAATGTATGACAACTTACCTTGGAACGGATTTATAGAAGATAATTTTGAGAAGTTTGCTAACAAAGCTATAGAGTTATATACTTATGATATTCTTTGGAAAAAGTCTCAACAAAAAGGTATAGAAATAATTAATTCACTATATGATAAAGACAAGTTAGGTGTTACTTTTATTAGGGGGATTAAAAAAATCCAAGAAAATTTTGAAATACATCGTACACAAAATTTTCTTGGAAGTTTGTTGCAACATCAAACTTTACAGACTACTAAGTTTATGAGCAAGTGGATTGAAGAGAAGAATAAAAAATAGAACTTATTCAATTTTAATATCTACAGAGGTTCTACTTTGCCATCCAGTAACATCAATTACAGAAATTTGACAATGGTAATCACCAGAATCAATATCAGTAGGAATTGTAATGTTTTGTGCTATTTCATATTCTTTACGATTATTATCAATTGTGTAATTTTCCATAAAAATTAAAGGAGAAACAGGATCTTTTATAGGAGATAATTCACAATTAGAACCTTGGTCATCGTGCGTGTGATGATCAAAATTATGGTGGATATCAATAGCATAAGTGGCCAAAGCTATGTTGTCAGACACTTTTACACGTATTGTGTACTCTTTTCCTTTTTCTAATACAGCACACGATTTAGGAAACCCTTCGTTGTAATTTATGGTAATAGTTGGTTTTTCAGTATCTGGTTCTTCAGAATCACTACTACAACCAAAGTTTACCAAAGTTAAGAAGAGTAAAGCGCTTGTTATTTTTAATAATTTCATGGTAGTTTATTATTTATAAAAGACTACTTGAGAAAATCAAGTAGTCTTTAATTAGTTATAATTATTTTATTTCAAGAGGAATAGACAGCTTTACTGTTTCACTTTCACCACTTTCTTTAGCGTAAATGTTTAACCAGTAGTTTCCTACAGGAGCTCCAGGAATTAAATCGTAGTGATAATGTATGTGTGGGTTTTTAACTCCTTCATATAAATTTTTAGGTAAAACAGTAATTACTTTGTCCCACTTTCCAACTTCAACATTCTGTCCTTCTCTCCATTCTTCGAACCAAAACTCATATTTAATTTCAGTAACAGTATTATTACCAGAAACATATTCAAATTCTGTGTGTAACTCATCTTTTCCAAAAGCGATTGAGTTGTTCTCCCCAATTTCTAAGTCTTTAAATTTTTGAATGATATGTAACTTTTTAGTAATAGCACTTTTAGTTCCGTCTTCATGTTCAACAGTAATTTTGAATTTATAAATCCCTTCAGCAGGTGTAAAAGAAGGAGTGTACTTGTTCTCTTCATCAAAATATACATGGTAATGTATATGAGGGTTTAATTGGCCTTCATATCGGTCAACAGGTACTAAATGGTTTTTTAACTCCCAAATTAGTTCACCGTTTTTAACTTTTGGAACATCGTAAGATTCTACGTCAAAATAAATTTTAGAAACTTTGCTAGTACCCTCATAGCCAAATTCAATATGAACATCTATGTTCGATTGTGGTAAAACAAAATCAGAATTACCTAACTCCAAGCCTTTGAAATTTTCTGTATTAATATTTTCATCAAAAGTATCTGGGATGTTATCTTCATCACTACAAGAAATGATTAAAAGACTTACGAAAAATAAGATTGCTGATTTAAATGTGTTTTTCATGATTAAAAAAATTAAATAATTAAAATGTTTGTATAATTGTTATTGAAAAGTTTCTTCCAGGTTCAGGAACCTCTATCAGTCTGTAGAAGCTTGTATGGTCGAATACTTTGTTGTTTAAAATATTATTTAGCCTACCTTGAATTTTAAGAGGCTGCTTTTTTGAGAAAAGATCTACACTAGTATGTAAACCGATGTTAAATAAAGAATACCCTCCTGTAGTTTTTTCAGGAGGAACAATATTGTTTTGATCTGAAACTAATCGTACACTAGAGAATATTTTAGTTTCTCCAAAAGTAGACCAAGGATTCAATGTGTATTCAAGCGAAACAACTCCTGTTAATGGAGGGGAAAAAGGAAGTGTGAAGTTTTTCTTTTTTCCACTTAACTGTCTTGCTTTTACATATTCTAAAGAACCTGTAATAGATAATTTATCAATAGGTTCATATTGCGCCATAATTTCGCCACCATATCTAAAAACACGACTTTGATTGTATTGATACTTCTGAAGTGTTTCGTAATACTCTGACGTTGGACTTAAATAAATATAATTATCAAAATAATTGACAAATGGCGTGATTTGAATAGATCCTCTACTAAAGTTAGCTTTAAACTCTCCATCTATTTGATAAGAACTTTCAGGTTCTAAGTCAAGACTTCCTTCTTCGTATCGATACATGTGATAGTTTACTCCGTCTGAAGCCAATTCGTTTGCCAGTGGAATTCTAAAGCTCTTGCCTATATTTATTTTATATGATGTATTTTTAAGTCCATAACTTAATCCAGCTGAAGCACTTAAGCTTCCAAAAGTTAAGCTCTTTCTTTTTGATCGCTGTAGTTGTTGCTGAGTAGTGTTTCCGTTTTCGTCAGTAACAGGAGATAAAAACCACTCGTAATATGGCTGTGTTTTTATTATACCATAATCGTAACGTATACCACCATCTAAATATAATTTGTCGTTGAGTTTTATTTGATCGTACACAAAAGCCCCAGCTGTAAAACGAGTATATTCAGGAATAAGAAACCCCCAACCATCAATAGTATTATCTTGATACTCTAAATTAACACCTGTAGTAACTTTATGTTTATTAAAGTTATGTAATTGACTTTTTACATTAAGACTATAGGTATTCTTTTTAAATAAGCGTTCCATTGTAGATGACGGCTTGGGCATATAACCATGTGGAACAGGTTCTGAGTGTTCTTCGCGATGATTATTTTGAAACCCAAGCTCAACATCTAACGTATAATTGGGGAATAGAAAACTGGTATTATTTGTTATTTTAAAATGATTGACCTTATGATATGGTAAATCAATATCTCTATTGTCAACATCGTAGTCTATTTTAGAAGTTCTCACTTCCAGACCATGAGCATTAGCGAAAAAACCGTTTTTAGAATTAACATTACTAAAAGAAGTTATAGAGCTTATATTATCAGATACATAACCTATAGAAACTCCAACATTATGATTAAATCCTGCTGTATTACGTAAGTAATTTTTATGCAAATCAAAAATGTAATTATCGTACGTTATTTTTTTGGTAGGAACTTTATAATCGCCATAATCTTCATGAGTTATTCTAGCTTTGTAATACCAATGATTATAACGTTGTTTAACACCTAAAGAAACTCCATAAAAATCGTTGTTACTTCTATTGGTAAGGTTTAGTTCACCAGTAAAGGAATTAACATCAGGTAGTAAATTGTTTTTCAGGCTAATTACACCCGATATTGCATCTGAACCATAGAGTAGAGAAGCAGCTCCTTTAGTAACTTCTATATTGTCAATATTATATTGGTCTATTTCCAAACCATGATCGGCTCCCCATTGTTGTGCTTCGTGTTTTATACCGTTTTCAACAACAACAACTCTATTAAAACCTAAACCTCTAATGGTAGGTTTGGATTGACCAGAACCTATAGTTATTGTACTAACTCCTGGTATGTCTTTAAGAGTTTGCATTAAACTATTATCCCTGTTTTTCTCTAAAAAATCAACATCAATCCTTTGTGTGTTGCTAGAGAACTTTGTTAGTGTTTTTTTAGGGTTTTGTGCAATAACCACCTCATTTAATACTGAATTGTCTTGTATTAGAGGAATAACTATTACTGAATTAGTAGGAGAAATACTTTCTTTATAAGTAACATACCCAACATGAGTAACAGTTAAGAGGTATTCTTTGTTTAAAAGTTTAAAAAAAGTACTACTTCCTCTAGTGTTTGTGTATGCGTGCTTTGAACCGATACTCACGTGAGCATTGGGTAACTCACTTTGTGTTGTTGCATCGATAACCTTAATAGTAACAGAATTAGTGTTCTGACCAAAAAGAATAGTATGAAACAATACACAAAATAAAGCACCTAAGCTTTGTTTTGTCATTGTAAATAGAATTAAACGAATTGTAGTAGTTGAACTGTAAGCGCTCAACTATTGATTAAATAATATAGAACAGATAGTTAACTAATAGAAAAAGTAAATGGTAAATACAGTACAGACTTAGTAGGTTTATATGCATATATATTTACAACAATTCTTAATACAAGAAAGTTAAGTATGTTCTAAATTTAGTATGTTATGAGTAAGTTGGAGGTCCTCTAAGCTTTCTATTCAGACATTGGTAAGAAGGTAAGATAATTGACTTGTAATTATCTACTATCGTCTTGCTAGGAAGAATAGCTAAAGCTGGTGAGAAATTTTGTGTAGGTACATCAAAAGAAGCAAAAGAAAAATAACAAATATCACAATGGTCGTTTACCGATTCGTGTAAGTGAGTAGATTTTTCTTTACAGTTATGGTGGTGTGCTTCATTATCATGATGATGAGTAGCTTTTATAAGAATAGGAAGCATAAGAAGAACCACCAATGATAAAGAGGTGATTTTACGAAATATGCTATTTTTATATAAGCTCATTTTTTATAACTGATAAATGGCAAAAATAAATGCTTGTTGTATTTTTTTATATTAAATTATGTTAATTTTTATTAAAAAAACAGCTTCTTCTTTCTAATAAGAGGAAGCTGTTTTTGTTAGATAAAGTAATAAAGAGATTTAGCTCATTAATCCAGCACGTCTTAATAAAGCATCAGGTTTTGGTTCTCTACCTCTAAAACGTTTGTATAACTCCATAGGCTCTTCTGTTCCGCCTTTAGATAATACATTGTTTTTAAATTTATCTGCAACTTCTTTATTAAAAATACCTTCCTCTTTAAAATATTCAAAAGCATCGGCATCTAAAACCTCTGCCCATTTATATGAATAATATCCAGCTGAGTATCCGCCTTGAAAAATATGAGAAAAAGAAGTACTCATACAATTTTCTGCTACATCAGGATATAATTTAGTCTCAGCAAAAGCATTCGTTTCAAACTCTTTTACATCAGTAATGGTTTCAGGAGAATCTCCAGAGTGCCAAGACATATCTAATAATCCGAAGCTTAATTGACGCAAGGTTTGCATTCCTTCATGGAAACTCGCAGATTCTTTAATTTTCTCAACGTATTCCATAGGAATAATTGCTCCAGTTTCGTAATGTTTTGCAAACAATTCCAACGCTTCTTTTTCGTAACACCAGTTTTCTAAAACCTGACTAGGTAATTCCACAAAATCCCAAGAAACAGAAGTTCCTGATAAGCTCTTATAAGTAGTATTTGCCAACATTCCGTGTAAGGCGTGACCAAACTCGTGGAATAAGGTAGTAACCTCGTTAAAAGTTAATAAAGAAGGTTTGGTTTGTGTTGGTTTGGTAAAGTTACAAACGATAGAGACTTGTGGTCTTTCGTTAGTATCGTTACTCCTATATTGTGATTTGTAAGAAGTCATCCACGCACCGTTACGTTTTCCTGGTCTTGGATGAAAATCAGCATAAAAATACGAAACAAAATTACCATCAGTATCAGTTACAGCATACGTCTTAACATCTTCATGATACTTATCAATAGTGTCAATTTCTTCAAACTGTAAATTATACAATTTGTTAGCTACAGTAAATACACCATCAATTACATTCTCTAACTTAAAATAAGGTTTTAATAATTCTTGATCTAAGTTAAACAACTCCTTTTTTAGTTTTTCAGAATAGTAAGCACCATCCCATTTTTGTAACTGGTCTATTCCGTCTAGTTTTTTAGCATAGGCCTCTAAATTATCAAATTCACGTTGCGCAGCAGGTTTCGCTTTTTCTAACAATTCATTTAAAAACTCCATAACCTTTTCAGGAGTTTCAGCCATACGCTCTTCTAATACAAAATGAGCGTGGGTTTTATAACCTAATAGGTTGGCACGTTTGTGGCGTAAGGTTACAATATCTTTTACAATTTGCTCATTGTTGTATTCATTTTGTTGGAAACCTTTTTTACCAAAAGCTATTGCTAACTTTTTTCTCAATTCTCTATTATCAGCATAGGTCATAAAAGGAATATAGCTTGGATAATCTAAGGTAATCATCCAACCCTCTTTACCTTTTGAGTTCGCAAGTTCTTTAGCAGCTTCTTTAGCGCTTTCAGGTAAGCCAGCTAAATCATCTTCATTGGTAATTAATAATTCAAAAGCATTGGTTTCAGCCAATACATGCTCCCCAAACTGTAACGATAATTTTGCTAACTCAGCATCAATTTTGCGAAGCTCAGCTTTGTCAGTTTCATTTAAATTTGCTCCGTTACGCGCAAAGCTTTTGTATTGCTTATCTAGCAACATTTCTTGTTCAGGAGTCAAGTTTAAATCAGACAATTGATTGTATACAGTTTTTACACGTTTAAACAACCTTTCATTTAAAATCATGTCGTTTCTAAACTCACTTAACCAAGGAGAAATATCTTTAGCTATTTTTTGAATTTCTTCATTTGTTTCGGCAGAGTTTAAGTTGAAAAAGATAGAAGTAGCTCTATCTAACTTATTACCTGTATTGTCTAAAGCGACTGTAGTGTTTTCAAAAGTTGGAGTTTCAGAGTTTTCTACAATAGCATCAATTTCGTCTTTAGCTATTTGTATAGCTTCTTTTATAGCGGGTTTATAATCTTCTTCTTTAATTTGAGAAAAAGGGGGCGTATTAAAATCTTGTAAAAGTGGATTTTTAGTCATGAAAATTTAGTTTAAAAAATTGAAGAAACCTCACAAATAAAAAAATCTGTGAGGCCTTCAAGTTAATATTGTACTAAGGTACTTATTTTTTTACGCTTTCAGAAGCTTTTTCAACTTTCAGTTTTAAGCCTTCTTTATAAGCGATAATTTTGTCTAACACACATTTGTCTGAAGCTCCAATAATTTGAGCTGCTAAGATTCCTGCATTTTTTGCCCCATCTAAAGCAACTGTAGCCACAGGAACACCCCCTGGCATTTGAAGAATAGATAACACAGAATCCCAACCATCAATAGAGTTTCTACTTTTAACAGGAACTCCAATTACTGGTAACGGACTCATACTGGCTACCATTCCAGGTAAATGAGCAGCACCACCAGCACCGGCAACAATAACTTGTACGCCACGCTTGTGTGCATTGTTAGCGTAATCGAATAATTTTTCAGGAGTTCTGTGTGCAGATACGATATCTACTTCTACTTGAATATCAAAACTCTCTAAAATATCAATTGCTTCTTGCATAATTGGAAGATCTGAATCGCTTCCCATGATAATTCCTACCATAAATTTATGTTTTTGTCATCTCGAACGTAGTCGAGAGGTTATTTTGCTATTACCTTAATAGTTTCTTTTACTTGTTGAGCGACTTTTCTCGCTTCATTTATATCTTCATTCACAATAGTTACGTGTCCCATTTTACGGAAAGGTTTGGTTGTCTTTTTTCCGTAGATGTGAGGAGTAACGCCGTCAATCTTTAAAATTTCTTCAATGTTTTCGTATACTACATCACCAGTATAGCCTTCTGCCCCCACTAAATTCACCATAATTCCAGCTACTTTACTTTCGGTATTTCCTAACGGAAGGTTTAAGATGCTACGTAAGTGTTGTTCAAATTGGCTAGTATAACTTGCTTCAATAGAATAATGCCCTGAATTATGAGTTCTTGGAGCCGCTTCATTAACTAAAATTTCGTTATTTTCAGTTTGGAACATTTCCACAGCTAACAATCCAACAAAATCAAATGCATCCGCAACTTTTAAAGCAACTTCGCGCGCTTTTTTAGCAACTGCATCTTCAATTCTAGCAGGACAAATTACATACTCTACCTGATTTGCTTCTGGGTGAAATTCCATTTCAACTACTGGGTAAGTTTTAGTTTCTCCGCTTGCATTTCTTGCAACAATAACAGCTAATTCATTTTTAAAAGGAACTAGTTTTTCAGAAATACACTCACCAGTAGGTAGGTTTTCTAAATCGCTGATGGCACGAACTATTTTTACTCCGTTACCATCGTATCCAAATCGAGCAGATTTCCATACAAAAGGAAAACTAACAGCTTCATTACTTATAGCATGTTTTAATTCTTCTAAAGAAGTAAACCTAGAAAAGTCAGCAGTAGGGATGTTATTATCGTGATAAAACACCTTTTGATGTGCTTTGTTTTGAATAGTTCTTAAGTTTTTAGGCTTTGGAAAAATGGTTAGTCCCTCAGCTTCTAAAGCATCTAAAGCATCAATATTTACGTTTTCAATTTCTATGGTTAACAAATCTACTTGCTTTCCAAAATTGTAAACAGTATCATAATCTAATAAATCTCCTTGATGGAATTCGTTACATATCTGAGCGCAAGGAGCATCAGCGTTTCCGTCTAAAATAACAGTATAAATGTCGAATTTTTGCGTTTCGGTAAGTAACATTCTTCCTAATTGGCCGCCTCCGAGTACACCCAATTTAAAGTTTGAAGAAAAGTAATTTTTCACGATAAATGTGTTAATTGTGTTGTTGTTGCTGCAAAAATAAGAATCTAATTGTTAGTACAAATAGTATTAACGAGATATTCTTAACTGATTGTTACTAATAGGAGTAACAAAATACATTAATGCATTACAGCCCTCACCATCTAAAGGAGTACCACCTGAAAGGTAGTTATACTTTTTATCATCACACGGACAGGTTATTTCCACTCCGTTGAAAGTCATTAAAGAGTTACAGTTTTGTTCAGGACATTGTTGATCAAAAGCTCTGTAACCAGAAGTTCCTGTTCTAAAAATAAAAACATTTCGCCCTTGTATTACGTTTTGCGATTCTCCTCCAGGAACTAATAAACCACTAAATTCTGGAAGAGATAAATCAATAATAGCATTCATTTTTATTCCAGAAAAACAGTTGTTAATAGGAGTGTTATCACTACAGCTAAAACAAATTATAACAAGAAATAAATAAAATATTTTTTTCATTTTTTAGTATAGAAGTTGTTATTGTAACGCAACGAAGTTACAAATATTTTGTACATTTGTAAGACAATCTCATTCCTAACGGCGTGAGATTTTTAAATTTAACCCACAGGGTTATAGGAAGAAAAGTTATATGCTTCTTACAAAACGTTAAAGAAAGTGTATAAAAGTTTGTTGATTTTAAAAAGAGAGAAGAGATGAGTAATGTATCATATTATACGGAAGAAGGATTAAAGAAACTTAAAGAAGAATTAGCGCATTTAGAGCAAGTAGAAAGACCACGTGTTTCTCAAGAAATTGCAGATGCTCGTGATAAAGGAGATTTGAGTGAGAATGCAGAATATCACGCTGCAAAAGAAGAGCAATCGTTGTTAGAAACAAAAATTGCAAAATTAAAAAACGTAGTAGCTAACGCTCGTATTATTGATGAAAGTCAGTTAGACACCTCTAAAATTTTAATCCACTCAATAGTGAAGATTAAAAATACAGTAAACGGAATGGAGTTTACGTATACGCTAGTAGCAGATAGCGAAAGTGATGTAAGAAACGGAAAGTTATCTGTTAATTCACCAATAGGTAAAGGATTGTTAGGTAAAAAAGTAGGTGATGTTGCCGAAATACAAGTGCCTAACGGAATTATGAAGTTTGAAGTAATGGAGATTTCTCGATAAGAGAAAAAACAAATACAAAAGAGTAAAGATTTATTCGGGTTTTAGCTTCGCTAGAACCCGATTTCTTTTTTACTTTTACTGTAAAATTAAATTAAAGAGACATGGCAAGTATTTTTACAAAGATTATAAACGGAGAAATTCCATCGTATAAAATAGCTGAAGATGACAACTATTTTGCTTTTTTAGATATCAATCCAAATGCAAAAGGACATACGCTAGTAATTCCTAAACGTGAAGAAAATAAACTATTTGATTTATCGAAAGAAGAGTACGACGGATTAATGTCTTTCTCTTACAGAGTAGCCAAAGCTATTGAAAAAACAATTCCGTGTGAACGCGTAGGAATGAGTGTAATTGGTTTAGAAGTGCCTCATGTACATGTACACTTAATTCCGTTGAAAACGATGGAGGATATCCGTTTTATAAAGAAGGAAAAATTAACAAATGAAGAGTTTGTAGCAGTGGCAGAAGAAATTACTAAGAATTTTGAATAAATAAAAAGAGTTATGAAAAAGTGGGTTAAAGAAGGTTTAACCTGGGGAGTAATTATGTTTATAATAATGGTAATATTCTTTCCGTGGTATGATGGAGAGGAAATTACATTAAAAAGAATGCTTGTAGGAGCGCTTATATGGGGAGCAGGAGGCTTCTTTTACGGTTTTTTAATGAACAAACTAAAGAGAGACAGTTAAACCTTATTCAATAAGATTTCAAAAGTAGTTCCTTTTCCTAGTTCAGATTTTAACACATGTATTCTTCCGTTATGGTAATCTTCGATAATACGCTTAGAGAGCGATAAACCCAGACCCCAGCCACGTTTTTTTGTGGTAAATCCTGGGTTGAATATTTGTGAAAATTGTGTTTTAGGAATCCCTTTACCAGTATCTGAAATTAAGATTTTTACATTTTTAGAACTTTCACTAATGCTAACAGATAGACTTCCTTTGCCTTGCATAGCATCAATAGCGTTTTTAATTAAGTTCTCTATTACCCAACCATATAATTCGGTATTTATATTGATTCGGATTTCTTCAGTTTCGGTAGTAAAAGAAAAAGAAATTTGTTTAGAACTTCTATTTTCTAAGTAGTCATAAGCAGTTTTAGTAATCGATACAACGTTATTGGGTTTTAACTCAGGAAGAGACCCTATTTTAGAAAAACGATTTGCGATGGTATTTAAGCGTCGCACATCTTTTTCAATTTCATCAACATAATCGTTACTTACATTTTCAGCACGTAAAATAGCTATCCAGCCTAATAATGAAGAAAGTGGCGTTCCTATTTGGTGTGCCGTTTCTTTAGCCATTCCTGTCCACAACTTATTTTGTTCAGCTACTTTGTTAGACTTGTACACCATGTAAATGATGGTAAGAAACAACCCTAAAATTAGTACTAAGGCAAGCGGATAGTATTTGAGCTTGTATAAAAGGTCAGAATTTCTATAGTAGATATGTTCTTTAATTCCTAAGTATTCTATCGCAATTGGCTCATTTTGATTTTTCATGATGCTCAATTGCTTTTGAAGGTATTTAGGATCCGTAGACTTTATAGAGTCTAAGTTATGGAACTGTTTTATTTCGCCATCTTTACCAACCAAAATAGAAGGAATGTTCTCTATGGTTTCGTAAACTTTGTTTACTAAATTAAAGCTACCATTAGAGTCAGGGTTTGAAGCTACCTCCTTAATTGCAGTAGCATAAATCTCCATTTTAGCGCGTTCATCTTTTTTAAATTTTTGAAAAAACACATAGGTATTCCATAAAATAAATAAAACGATAAGTAAGGAAATACTAATTGCAATTCGCTTTACCCAATAAGTGTTTGTAAAAAAAGCCATCAATCAAATATAAACTATTCTCTAGAATAACTAAATTTATAAATAGGTAGTATATTTACACTAAAATTATATAGAATGTTATCAATAAACCCTAAAGATATACCAACTTCTAAACTGCATGGATATTTATTAGGAGCAGTAGCACCAAGACCTATTGCTTTTGCAAGTACTGTAGATGCAGATGGAAACCCAAATTTATCACCATTTAGTTTTTTTAATGTATTTGGGGCAAACCCACCAATTATGATTTTTTCTCCAGCACGTAGTGTAAGAGGAAATAAAACCAAACATACGTTAGATAATGCTGAAGCTACAAAAGAAGTGGTTATTAATATTGTGAATTACGATATTGTTCAGCAAATGTCGTTGAGTAGTACGATGTATCCTAAAGGAGTTAATGAATTTATAAAAGCTGGTTTTACAATGTTACCTTCAGATGAGGTAAAGCCGTTTAGAGTAGCAGAATCTCCTGTACAATTTGAGTGTAAAGTAAAAGACATTATTTATACAGGTGAAGAAGGCGGAGCAGGAAACTTAATTGTGTGTGAAGTAGTAAAACTACACGTAAACGAAAATGTGTTAGCAGAAGATGGCAGTATAGATCAACATAAAATAGATTTAGTAGCCAGAGCAGGAGGAAATTATTACAGTAGAGCCAGAGATGGCTTTTTTGAAATACCAAAACCACTAACTACCTTAGGAATTGGAGTAGACCAAATACCTGCTGAAATAAGAAACAGTAGTATATTAACAGGAAATAATTTAGGGATGTTAGGTAATGTAGAACAGCTACCTACAGAAGAAGCTGTTAATAACTTTGCAAAAGAACATTCACAATTTGTGGGTATTTCAACTGAAAAAAAACATACTTTTGCACAAGAGTATTTACAAAACAATGATGTAGAAAGTGCTTGGAAGGTACTTTTAATTAAATAGATAAGAAATGGAAGTAATAGGGAAAATCAAATTAATTAACGAAACGCAAACATTTGGATCTAACGGATTTAGAAAGCGTGAAATGGTTGTAACTACTGATGAGCAGTACCCACAAATGATAATGATTGAGTTTATTCAAGATAAATGTGATTTATTAAATAATTATCAAGTAGGGCAAGATGTAAAGGTTTCTATTAATTTAAGAGGAAGAGAATGGATTAACCCACAAGGAGAAGCAAAATACTTTAATTCTGTTCAAGGATGGAGAATTGAAAACTTAGCACAAGCAGCTCCTCAAAACATTCCACCTGCTGATCAATTTGAACCAGCTCCAGATTTATCTGCAAACGAACCAGATGACCTACCTTTCTAAGAATACTTAGAAAAAATATGAATACAACAAAAAAGAGCGCAAAATTTGCGCTCTTTTTATGTTTTGCGGAAAACTACATATTTACTTACGGTTATCCCTTTTAATAAGTTAAAAATCAGTTATATATTTGTAGTATAATCATTCAATAAATAATTATTGATTGAAAAATTTAAGGGGAAATAAAAACCTTCTGATATTAAATCAGAAGGTTTTTTAATTATATAAGTGTTAGTGGTGTGGTTACTTTTTTGTTGGCTTTTTCTCAGGCATCGGACCTCTTAAATGAATAATTAATCCGTTTAAAAAGTTACGTAAAAACTGATCACCGCATTCCATATACTTAGGGTGATCTTCTTTTCTAAAAATAGCGTTGATTTCCGATTTAGAAACTTTAAAATCTACCAAAGAGCAGATGTCAATAATATCAGTATCTCTTAATTTATGTGCTACTCGTAGCTTTTTAAAAATATCGTTGTTAGTTAGTCCCATAATTATTTTAAGTTAATTTACTACTGAAAAAATAGCCCATGCATAAATAGCAAAACGAGCAAAACGAAATAAACCTACAAAAACTACATTTTTAAAAGGATATTTAATCATACCAGCAGTTAAACAGCTAATGGCAAAGGGTAGTGGTAATAGTGCACCTACCAAAATTAAAAAACCTCCCCATTTACTTGTGTTTTTAAGGTTTTTAGCCATTTTAACCTCTAAATAATTTCTTACAGAGTCAATCTTTAAAGAAGCTCTTCCTATAAAATAAGCACACAAACCTCCTAAATAAGATAGTGTCGCTAACAAAGAAATATTTACAATAGGATCTTCAGTTTTCTTAGACCATGCGATGAAAATTTCTGGCGGAATTAATCCTAAAATTGTTTCAGAGATAAAAAAAGTAATTAAAACTCCTGTTCTAGAAAAGGTTTCGGTCATGGTTTGTAAACCATCGTTAATATTATAAACATACTTGTTAAATAATAATAACCCTACAATAACGCCTACAATTGGCCAAAAAGCTTTTTTTAAGCTTACCCATATAAACATATAAAAACCAGTGCGATTATAATAGTTGTGTAAACGTTTATAATGCGGTTTATCTATTTTCTTTTTGTTATTTTTTTTATTCTTTTTACTCATCGCTAAAAAAAGCATCTAATTTTTAGGAATAGCAAAAGTACGAGGTAATTAGAAATTACACTAACAAATAGTTGTTAATTATTACAGGTTTGTAATAGCAGCCTCAGCACAACGTTCACCGTCCATAGCAGCTGAAATAATACCACCGGCATAACCACCACCTTCACCACAAGGAAAAAGCCCTTCAATTTGTGGATGTTCAAGGTTTTCTTTTCTTGGAATATTTACAGGTGATGAAGTCCTAGACTCCACTCCAACAATGTTTGCTTCCGCAGTATAGTACCCGTGCATTTTTTGTCCGAAAGCCGCAAAACCTTTACGTAATCTGCTTCCAATTAATTTAGGAAGTAACGAATGTAGCGGAGAAGAATTTAATCCGGGTTGATACGAACAGTCATTTAAAGAAGAAGACAATCTACCTTCCACAAAATCGGTTAAACGTTGTGCTGGAGCAACTTGACTTCTTCCACCTGCGTTAAACGCTAACTTTTCTAAATCTTTTTGATATTGTAAGCCTTTTAAAACTCCATATTTCTCATACTTCGGTAAGTCTTTATCAACATTAATTTCAACGACAATACCCGAATTTGCAAACTTGTTATTACGACGCGATGGTGACATTCCGTTTACCACCACTTCACCATTAGCAGTTGCAGCAGGAACGATGAATCCACCAGGACACATACAGAATGAATACACTCCACGGTTTCCTACTTGGTGTACTAAACTATATGCAGCAGCAGGTAATAACTCATCACGTTGACCTGAACAACTATATTGAATTTGATCGATAATTTCTTGCGGATGCTCTACACGAACCCCCATAGCAAACGATTTCGCTTTTAGCAAAATGTCTTTTTTATGCAATAGCTCGTATATATCTCTTGCAGAATGCCCAGTAGCCAAAACAACAGCATTTACAGCCATTTCAGTCCCGTTTTGTAACTGTATAGCTTGTAGTTTATTGTTTTTAACAATAAAATCGGTCACACGAGTTTCAAAATGAACTTCACCACCATGTTTTAAAATCGTTTCGCGAATATTTTGAATAATCTTCGGAAGTTTGTTCGTTCCTATGTGCGGATGCGCATCTACTAAAATTTGATCGGTAGCACCGTGATATACTAAATTTTCAAATATTTTACGAACATCACCACGCTTTAAACTACGGGTGTATAACTTTCCGTCCGAATACGTTCCTGCACCACCTTCACCAAAACAATAGTTAGAGTCTGGGTTTACTTCATGAAATTGATTAATAGCACGTAAATCTCTACGACGATCTTGTACATTTTTACCACGTTCAAGTACAATAGGTTTATAGCCTAACTCAATACAGCGAAGTGCTGCATACATTCCCGCAGGACCAAAACCTACAATATGAATTTCTTTCGCATTTGATACGTCTTGATATTCAAAAATATAATCAGGAGTATCAGGTTGCGGTTTGTTAATGTACACCGCTACTTTATAATTAAAGATAACTTCCTTTTTACGTGCATCAATCGATTTACGTAACACCTTTACGCTAGTAATATCAGCAATGCTAATACCTAGCTTTTTAGCAGCTTTTAGCTGTAAAATATTGTCTTTGCGTTCTTCTACTAAATTAACACGTAATTGAAGTTCTTTTACCATATTGCAAAACTAGGTAAAAAACTATTTATTCTATTTGATTATTTTTAGCAAATCAAACTTTAAACAATGAAGATTACGCAGGTTATAGAAAATGTTTTTAAAAAATATTTACCCTCACCTTTTACCATCGCTATATTATTAACACTGTTAACTCTTTTATTAGCACTGTTTTTTACAAAACCAGAAGAAAGTTCTGTGGTTAATTATTCTTTAGAGGTGTTACAATTTTGGGAAAACGGAATTTGGTCTAACGGATTACTTGTTTTTGCCTATCAAATGATGTTGATTTTGGTATTAGGGCATGTATTGGTGTTGAGTAAGCCTGTGAGTAATTTAATTTTAAAAGTAACAAAATTCTGTACCAACACAGCAAACAGCGCAGCTATTGTAAGTTGTACTACTATGTTGGTAGCTTTTTTTAATTGGGGGCTAGGACTCATTTTTGGTGCTTTGTTGGCACGTAAAGTAGCAGAACATGCACAAGAACACAATATCAAACTAAATTATCCAATGATTGGAGCGGCGGGTTATATGGGATTGATGGTTTGGCATGGTGGAATTTCAGGATCGGCACCGATAAAAATTAACGAAAGCGGACATATTAAAAGTATTATGCAATCGGTTTCTTCGGATGAGGTTTTAGCTCAAATACCTGATGTGATTGATTATTCTCAAACGATTTTTAGTTGGTGGAATTTGCTGATTTTTTTCGTGGTAGTAGCGGCGGTATCGGCAACCTTTTATTTTTTAGGAAAGAAAGCAGCTCCAACAGCGATTAATTTACCAGAATATCAAATGCATACCGATGAAAAGGTTAGTACACAAGCAGAAAGATTGGATAGTTCTCAATGGTTAGCCATTGCTTTTGGTGTGTTGATTTTAGTGGCGTTTGGTTATCGTTATTGGGCAGACATTCAGCAGTTAAAAATTACGCCTAACCTAATTAACTTTTTTATGTTAGGATTAGGAATTATACTACACGGAAGTTTTAAAAAGTTTACCAATGCTGTGGGAGAGTCAATTAGTGATGTATCTGGAATTTTAATTCAGTTTCCATTGTATTTTGGTATTATGGGCGTGATGAAAAGTACGGGGATGGTTACTTTAATTTCTGATTTTTTCGTGTCGATAGCAACTGCAACGACCTTACCCATATTTACATTTTTTAGTGCTGGTTTGGTCAATGTTTTTGTGCCAAGTGGGGGAGGGCAGTGGATTGTACAAGGACCTATTGTGGTAGAAAGTGCGTTAAAATTAGGGGTTCCGTTGCCTAAAGCAATTATGGCATTAGCATACGGAGACCAAATAACGAATATGTTACAGCCTTTTTGGGCATTACCCTTATTAGGAATTACGAAACTAAAAGCAAAAGAAATTTTACCCTATACGTTAATTGCAATGGTGGTAGGTAGCGTAATTTATTTGTTAGGACTTACCTTGTTTTAAGAGTTTATTGAGGAAACATCAGCGCGTCACGTTGATGGTTTCGTTGTGTTGAGGAAATGCCAACGAACTTCGCTGATGGCGACTATACCACGTTTTTATTAATAAAACGTTGATGTTGAATTCACGGATATAGTATTTTTGTAAAAAAGAATGTAACGAATGATTTGGCTTTCTGAAAAAATAGAGTTTCCTCCGTATGAGTTGGCTACTGATGATGGTTTACTGGCTTTGGGCGGTGATTTATCGGCTGAACGATTGGTGTATGCTTACCAACATGGAATTTTCCCGTGGTTTAATGAAGGGGAGCCGATTGTTTGGTATTCTCCATGGGAGCGTATGGTGTTATTTCCTGAGGAAGTGAAAATTTCCAAATCAATGAAACAGGTATTGCGAAAAGGTGGTTTTACGATAACGGAAAACAAAGCTTTTGATGAGGTGATTTTTAATTGCCGACACATCAATCGTTTTGACCAATTAGGTACTTGGATTACCGATGAAATGGAAGATGCTTATATAAACCTACACGATAAAGGCTATGCAAAATCTATTGAGGTATGGATGGACGACAAACTGGTTGCAGGTTTGTATGGAGTAGATTTAGGAAATGGCGTTTTTTGTGGCGAAAGTATGTTTAGTAAAGTAAGCAATATGAGTAAAGTTGCGTTTATCCATTTAGCTCAAAAGGGAGGCTACAAACTCATCGATTGTCAAGTATATAATGACCATTTAGCAAGTTTAGGCGCGAGAGAAATTCCTAGAGAGGAGTTTTTGAAGTGGTTGTGAACGGTTTTGTGTATGAGTAGTAGCGGGTTTTACGCAACTACTTTTCGGAATGTAATATATCTTTTTAAAATGAAATAGCGATTCGAGTTGTCACCCGAACCGCTATTGCTTATACGTTTTGTTAGCGGTAGTTTTTTTCGCCTATTAATTTAGTTCATATACTTATCCAAGAACGAAAGAACTTTTTCGGGATTTCTACCAAAGTAATTGTAACCATCTTTAAATCTAAAAGGCGTATTTTCAATCCAATGGATTTCCTTTTCTTTACTACCAAGAAGGTCAAAAGTTTTTTGTCCATCTTCAGGATTTTTAGTCCAAGCATCGTCTTTTACTTGTATCATAAATACTGGCATTTTTACATTTGGTGCTGCTGTATGTGGTGTCATTTCGTCCATTAACCATCCTCCCATTTTTAATAGTTCGAAGTCAACCAAATCTAAATATTGACTTACACCTTGTAGTCCAGAAAAAGCTTCGTAGATAGCTCTCATAGATACCACCATTGGGCTTACCATACATTTTACATTTTCAAATAATTCAGGGTAGCGACTAATTGCCTCGTACTGTGAATTTCCTCCCATACATTGGCTATAAAGAGCAACTTTCATTTTGCTTAATCTTGGATGATTGTCTACATATTGTTTTACACCAACGCAATCTCTCCATTCTAATTGACCTATTCCACTTATTCCATTGTTAGATGAGCCACTCCTTCCGTGATTTCTTATGTCATAAGCCAATACGTTATAACCAGCATCTGTTAAATGTTTCATTTGTACTACAAAGTCAATCTCAACATTATCGTATCCACTAAAAGGTAAACCAAAATGCCCTTGAAATCCTGAACGACACATAGGTAATGCGTGGTTGAAGATTACTAATTTGTTACTTTCTCCGCCTTTTGCAGGAATGTACCAACCATCTAAAGGCACACCATCAACACCTTTAAGGAAAACATCTTCCCAATCTGTCATTCCATAGTCGTCTGGTGTTTTATGAATTACACTTCTAAAGGGTTTACAAACATTAGCCAATCCTATTACTTTCTCATAATCTGCTTCTGAAATTTCATTTAACTGTTTAATAGCATTTTCTATTCTTTCTTTAGACATTCTTGATTTATGAGTTGAAGCTCTTTCGCTTCCTGCAAAATTTACTTGATTTTCCATTGTATTTTAATTTTAAATTAATAATACAACAAAATTACAGTGAGATATCTGTTTAGTACTAAAACAGATTACTTGAAGACTGAAACAAATTACTGATTGCGAAAAATAGTAGGTGTTACACCGACTTCTTTTTTAAAAAATCGAGTGAAATAAGTTGGATAACCGAAACCTAAACTGTAAGCAATTTCACTTATTGAAAGTGTTGTTTGTTTTAATTTTGATTTGGCAATCTGTAAAATGTATTGCTGAATATAGTTTTGAGCTGATTTTCCTGTGAAATGTTTAATTAAATCCCCAAAATAATTTGAAGAGAGATTAGATTTGTTTGCAAAATAACTTACAGTTGGTAGTTTTTTGATTTCTGTAGCATCATTAAAATACGCATCTAAATTTTTGTGAAAATCGGCTACTACTTTGTTGTATAATGAACTTCTTGTATCAAACTGTCGTTTATAATACTTTTCAATATACGTTAAAATTAAATTAGCATACGATGTTATAATCTCTTTTGAAAACTGTGTTTTATTGTATTCAGAGTATGCTTTTTCAAATAAATCTAATAAAATTTTTTTCTCTTCATCTCTTACAAACAAAGCTTCGTGATTATTATAGTGCATAAAACTATATCGCTTTGCATATTTGTCGAAAAAATTAGAGCTGATTAGGATGTTATAACCAGTCATAGGTTTTTCCAAATCCCATTCTATATTATTATTTGGTGCATCAAAATAAAGAAGTGAGTCTGTTTTGTCAAAGTTTGTTTGTCCGTAATTAATACTTTCGTCAAAATCCAATTTTATAGCCAAAAGGTAAAAGTCTATTTTTATTGGTTCAGACTTAAGAGGAACTTTACTTTTATAATCATAGAGAACCATTAAAATATCTTCGTCTTTTGGGCTATCTATATTTAGATATTTAGCAAAATCTGGTATGTTATATTTTTGGTTCAATAGTTTTTTGTTAATAAGGATTTGTCTTTTTTTGAAGAAAAATACTAAATTTTAGATGTTTTCCGAAATTACCGCAAGCTTGTTTATATATATACGTGCTATTTTATCCAAATATAAAGATAAAAGAGAAGAAGAATCTAAAAAAGTGTTGAAGAAATAAGCGTCTGTTTTAAAGACGCTTATTTAGTATTATAAATTTTATACTGCACTCACAGGACCAGCAAGCGGAGTTTGAGCAGGTTTAGCAATTCCGTAAACTACTACGACACCAGAGCCACCACCCCAAGTAGAATAAGCAGGGTCAGGTTTTGCTTCCATCACCGTTTGAGGTAGGTTCCAGTTGTTGGCACACCAAAGGTTCCCTGCTTGGTCAACTACTACATCGGTTAGCATTTGTATACTACCTGAATGAATGGTGTGAATCACCTCTCCTGTAGTAAAATCTTCAGTTCGTCCAGTTGGTGAAGCACCAGCCATAAACGATACACCTCTTCCCATAAAATTGGCAACCCAAACATCATCATTTCCATCAATTGATACTCCCCAAGGAGCATTTAGTTCACCATCTCCGTAAGGTGTTAAGTTAGATTTATGGGTAATTTTATCAATCGTATCTATAGGTGTAGCATCCGCAGGAATCATAAAAACGGAACCTGTTTTATGCTTACGTCCCACTGTTTGTTGTAAGTGCGGATATCCAAGCGCAAATCCTTCAATAATAGAAACGCCATCTGTAGTAGTGGTATGAGGGAAGTCTGGACTCGTATTGCAGGCTACCCAACAATTTCCTTTTGAATCTAAAGCAACACCGCGTCCGCCACCTGCAAGAATAAAACGTTCTACAGGCCTGTTTTTTTCATTTGGAGCATAACGTACTAACGATACACCGTTGGTATTACTAATCCATACACGATTGTTAGTATCTATCGAAGCAGCAAACGGAGCAGAAAGAGATTCATTAAGTTTTTCATTTATAACAACTCTACCTCTGGTAAGATCTCCATCAGGAAAATGAAGCATGATGTTAGATGAGGTTCCAACAATCCAAATATCACCGTTTGGAGCTACTCCAATACCTTGTAAGCCTCCAATTTCATCTAAAGCTTCCGCTATATGTTCTGGAGCTTTTTCGACCACTGGTGAACCGTCTTCTAATTTATACACTCCAATAGAACCGTTAAAACTCGTTACCCAGCAAGTACCGTCTTTGGTTACAGCTGTACCCCAACCAGCACCATCAACGCCCATTCCGGTATAACCCGTAACTGGTGGAGATACTAATTTACCAGTAGAGTCCAATTTTACAAGTCCGCCCCCGATACCTTGATACACGCCATTTTGTGCTCCTGGCATCCAGTTTAACCCCGTCCATAAGTTTCCTTCTTTGTCAAGAGACAGTTTTCCAGGAGCGCAAATTCCTCCTTGACCGAAAGCTAAAATCATAGCGAAATCTTCTGGAGCAAAACTTAGATAAGGTACAAAAGGAGCATTGCGTCGACTCGTAGGAACTTTGCTATTAGGTTTAGCAGGGAAACCATCTTCTGGTGATGGATAGGCTTTATCAAAAAGATGAAATAAATTCGTTGGATATAACCAAGGAGATTGGGCGACACCAATCATAGCTTCGGCAGTATTTTGTGGTTTTTTACCACCTAACGGTGTTGTGTACTTCATGAAACTTTCCTTCCAGTTGTACCCTTCAATCTCTACCGTTCCGTAGGCTGTGATTAATGCGGCTAATGTATTTAATCGCGCGAGTGTTTCGTTTTGTGTAATATTGAAAGGATCCATTAAAACTTCTCCATAACTTCCTGTTACAGGATTGATGAGGTTAGGAGTGTTTTTAGCGGCAATTCTTATTCCGTGTAGATTCCCTGTTAACTGAAGTCCGTTAAAAAACTGAGCACAGGTAAAGGCAGAGGCTACTGTAGTTAATTCATTTACAACAGCACCTTTTTTTGTAATGTCTTCTTCAAAATTAGGTGACAGTACAGAGAGTAGCATTACTTTAGAGTTTTGCAGTTCAGCAGTAATATAGAGAACAGTATCTTTTGATTTAGGGGTTGCTTTTATGGTGAACCTTCCTTTTGCTTCAGGTGAAATGATGTGTTCACCAATTGCTGCTTTATTATTTGCCTCCCACAATTTTACAATTGCAGTAATATTATTAGATTGGTTAAACGATACATCTCCTTTAATAGTGGTTTGATTAGACATAGTTTTAGTTAGTTTTAAAGTTGAAAAAGAATTTGTTTTAGCAATTAAATAGTCAGTGAATTTATAATACGTGAATTTAATAGCGAAAACATTCTCCAAGTTACTAATAACTAGTTTACATATATACTCTTGATGTTCTTACATCTTAATATAAAGGAATAAAAGTGCTTTTTTTAAGTATAAAATGAGAGGAGCAGTAGGTTTGCTAATAATGCTTTTAATAAGCTTTTAGAGTGAAGTCAAAGCTATTTATGTTGTTGTTTTTAGAATAACATCGGTACCCGAATTGTTAAGTTTAATAGTTGCTGTACTAGCTTTAGATGGGGTTTCTGTTGGGTACCAATTTCGGTTGGTTTTAACGATGATTAATAATCCGTTGTCATCACCAAGGGCGGTGAATGTTTCACTGTTATGATTTTTTTCAAATAAACGGAGTCCGTAAGTGTCAATCAAATACTTTCCGTATATATCAGGACGGTTTTTAACAATTCCAAACTCGCTTATGTTTAAAATTTGATTGCTATTAAACTGTTCTGTAGTGGCATTGTCTAAATCGTGTCGAGTAATAAACTCTAATATGTTTCCGTCAACATCATAAAAATATACCGAATTGGCATTCCAGTTTTCGAAGTTAGTAATCAGTACCTCGTTTTCTTTTTTTACAAATTCGAACCTGCCAGCAGACCACTCGATTGCTTCTTGTAATTTATTTTCAGGAATGTTAAAAGCCAAGTGGTAGGCAGGTGAAGGGTTTTTAGAATCTTCTATGAATTTTAAATAGGAAGTACCAATTTTGATACGTATCGATTTGTTGTTAATCTGCGTAGTTGGGAGCTCCAAGACATTTGTATAAAAAGCCTTGACTGTTTGTATATTGGCAGTTTTTATTTCTATTTCGTTTAGTGTCATCTTGGTGGTTTTTAATGAATGTATCTATTTTCATATACCTAAACCAATGTAAAAATACATTAATAATGACGATTAGCTAATTATGTTAAAGCAAAATCTATAATACTCTCAACATGAATTTTAGTAGTATCAAATACAGGGAAGTCAAAATCATTTTGTCCAATTAGCATGGGAATTTCAGTACATCCTAAAATAATTCCTTCGGCTCCTTGTTCTACTAATTCGTTTGCGTATTGCATAAATTTAAGCTTAGATTCTTTACTTACAATTCCTTTCCCAAGTTCATTTTTAACAATATGTTGTATTTCTTCAATGTCTTTTTTATCAGAGGGAATAATGGTTGCAATATTATTTTCTTTTAGCTTGTTTTTATAGAAGTCCATTTCCATTGTGAACTTTGTTCCTAATAAACCTACTGTATGTAGTTTTTCTTTTTTTATCTCTTTGGCGGTTGCTTCTGTAATATGGATAATTGGAATATTAATTTTTGATTGAATTTCATCAGCAAATAAATGAGCTGTGTTAGCGCCTAAAACTATAGCATCAACATTACTAGATGCTAAGTTTGAACAGGCATTATAAATTAGATCAAAAGAGTTTGTCCAACCTTTGTTTTGAACATCAGAAAAGTTTAGTGAGTAAATTAAACATTCAGCAGAATTTAAACCACCTAACCTTTGGTTGATTCCTTCATTAATGTATTTGTAATAATCTAAAGTAGAGGTCCAGCTAATGCCACCTACCAATCCTATTTTTTTCATTTTATATTAATTTTTAATTTATTTAGTACAATCAGTTTTGGTTAATGGCATTGTAGAAGTATAACTAATATTGTTCTTATTTTTAAAAGCATTTCCTGTTTCATTTAATTCACCAAAGCCTTCTATTAATTGACCGTTTTTTACCATAAAAGCAACTTCTCTTGTGCTTTCTGTTCCTTCAGAAGAAAAGGTGTAGATACCAATTAATTTATTATCGGTTAGTGTTCCTGAAAAAGTACCTGTGTTTGCATCTTTTTCTGCTAAAGCATAGTTGATAGTCCCTTCTACGGTAGTATTAATTTCTGTAATTTCGAATAAAATTTGGTTCCCATCTTTATTGTATTCGTAACATCCTATCTGTATTAAAGTTGTTGGAGTTTCAACGACAACTTCTACAGGTTCTTTGGTTGCATCATTTTTAGGTTCTTTCTTTTTACAGCTTATAGCTAGTGTAGTGACTAAGAATAGAATTAGAATTTTTTTCATCTTTTATAGTTTAATTGGTTAGTCTACTTTTTTAAAAACCAATAAGGTTTTATCAGGATTTAAAAGTGTTAATCGATTATTAGCAATTGTGTAAGATATAGTACTTTCTAGCGCTTTTGTAAACTCTTGCTCTTTTTCATTTCCTTTAGCACATAACATTTCTGTTGAAGCAATATTGGTAAATCGAGTTTTATTTCTTTCAGAAAATAGTTTACCCATAATTCTGTTGCAACCTGAAGTTCCCATAAAACTATTTTCAGCAGCATTTATTTCTATATACGGCAATTCTTTACCAAAATCATCTTTATTAACTTTTACACCGTTCAATTCTTCTAAAGCCCAAATATCATGTAGGCGATAATTGGTAATGTATTGTCCGCATCCTTCTAGGGTTGTAAACTCCGTTTCTTTTCCTTTTTTGTATTTTAAAGTTACCGAATATGGGAATGATTTACCCGACATCGCATTAATACATTCCATTTGAATGATTTCTATTTTAAGAGCTGCCAATTCGGTGTGTAAAGTATATAGTTTTACGTTACTGTCTTGCGCATAGATAGGCTCAATGTGTGGAGTAGAAATAGAATCGGTAGGTGTTTTGAAGGTAATCATTTTGTCAGAAATTGTCACACTCCAAAAAGGTTCAACACCATGCCCCTTAAAATAAGCATCTGTTATAGTATTTTTAGTAGCTGTAGGCGTTTTTGAAACAGAATCGGTAGTAGTAACGGTTTTTTCTTCAGAAGTTTTCTTTTCTTTTTTATTTGAGCATGCTGAAATTACTAGGCAAGCACTTAGTAGTATTGGTATAAGGTTTTTCATGTTTTATTTGGTTTTTTTAAATCGCATCATTGGCACGTCATCAATCATTAGGTTAAGCTTACCTTCAGCATCAATGTTATACTTATTAATTTTTTTTATTGTTTTTAAAAACACTTGTTCACCTTGCCCACAAAACATTAAAGTAGTAGGTCCTGGTTGACCAAAAGAAATTGAGTTAGCTTCTAAAGTGTATGGAGCTGAATATCCGTTACAGCTATTATTTCCTTCAACTTTTTGGGTTTCTTTGTTAAAAGAAATGGTAGGCTTTTTGTTAGGATACAAGCCTTGAAAAGCAATTCGAGGTCCTGAAATATATTCTAACTCCCAAGTAGATTCGTAAAGTTTATTATTGTTCGCATCTTTTAACGAAGCGCAAGAAAAAGAAATTAAAGAGAATACAAAAAGTGTTATGAAAATGTTTTTTTTCATTATTAGTGGTTTATAGTTTTATTGATTTTAGTTTTTTTCCGATTAAAATTAATAGACTCATAAGAATGAGTGAAACGATTAGTATTACTGAAATATTAATTATTGATTGTTGCAACCCTATTTTTGTAACATTTAGAAAAGGATAAGTATAAAATCCAGATAGGTTACCTCTAATCATTATATAAACGATATAGAAAATAGGGTAGGTTAACCAAGGTAAAATATATTTGAGTTTTAAATTATTTGATTTTGCATATAATAACCAATATATAAACATGTAAGTGGGAATAATAGTATGGAGTAA
Source organism: Tenacibaculum mesophilum (assembly GCF_003867075.1). Classification (NCBI taxonomy): domain Bacteria; kingdom Pseudomonadati; phylum Bacteroidota; class Flavobacteriia; order Flavobacteriales; family Flavobacteriaceae; genus Tenacibaculum; species Tenacibaculum mesophilum. The sequence continues at coordinate 3,113,797 of NZ_CP032544.1, forward strand.
TTCATCAACAACTAATTGTAACCCTGTGGGGTTCCATGTTGCTCTAAGCACAACTTGATATACTAGTCCAACTATTAAAATAAAGGAAGTAATAGCTGTTAAAGCGCCGTTTTTATTAAAAGTATTCATTTTTCTTGTAATCTTATTAGTAAAGAATAAAGCGACGAGTGTGTTGGTTAGAATAGTGAAAAAGCTGAAAAAACGAATAATTGCTTCTTGGACATCAGTTTGTCTGTTTATAATCATTAAAACAAACTGAGTAATAATGGCAAACCAGGTAATACAAAACCCAATGATTTCAGCTTTCCTTTTCATTTAAGACCTTTATTTATCAGTGTCTTAAATATACTGTTTTATTTTAAAGTGATGAATTTTACTGTTTAATAAGTGGAGAAATCCATTTGATAGTTTGTGTTATTGTCTTGTGGGTTTTTAAACACAAAAACCATTTTATGTTCGTTCAGTTCTAATAAGGTTGCTTCTCTTTTGTAATCACCTTCAATTACCAGTTGCATGTCATCTAAGTTAAGATGCCAAGTTCCTTGTTCGTGTATAGTATTATTACCAGAAGTTATGATAAATGAACCATCGTCGTGAAAACTTACTTTTGCATTTTCATAAAAATCGTTAGAAACAGAACCGTTTCTAACATATTTATATCCATCCATACTAAATAAGCGAGCCCAAACGAAATCGTATTTCCAGTCTTTGGCTATTAAGTCGCTTCGGTGTATGGCTTCATTATGTTCTTTACTAAAATTATACACTACTTTATGACCCGAGAAAGGTTCTATAGAAAAGGATAAGCTATCTTTTGAAAGATATTCTATTAAATAACGTCGTTCATTAGATAAACCTTTAGCTATGGTGATAGAGTCGGCTGCTGGATTTAGCTCCCAAGTAAACAAATTAATACTACCGTCGCTATTAGATAAGCGAACTGTTTTATCTTCTTTATATAATCTGCGTTCGTAATGTGTGTCATTTTCTAATCCAGTATGGATATTTCTATCGTATGTCACCTGATTGTTTAGGAGTGTTTGTACTGGCATCCACCTGCCTACTATTTGTTCTTCTATGTTATTTGAGTCTGGTATATCATCAATAACTTTATGATTGTCTTTGGAGCAAGAGAAAAAAGCTCCGATGGTTATTGAAAGTAGTAGTTGCTTTATCATATTACTTATTAAGAGTTTATACATTTTAAAATAGATGCTTAAAGTGTAAAAAGGTTGCGTAGAAAATCTAGTAATAAATAAGCTGTTTTTTTGATTAAAAAAACTCACAATACTTAAGTGTTGTGAGTTTTTAAATAGAAAAAAAGTTTGTTGTTATTTTAACACAGTAAATTCTATACTAGAATCGGTAAATACTGAGTGTGTTTGTGTTTTAAAATCTTTTTCGTCTGCTTTGTAAATATTATCTACATAGGTTTGCGGATTCAAATCAATTAAAGGAAACCAAGTACTTTGTACTTGTATTTGCACTTTATGTCCTTTTTTAAACGTGTGGAAAACATCTTGTAGTTTAATATTTACGGCTGTTTTTTGATTTGGAGTAAATGGTTCTGGGTTTGAAAAACTATTTCTAAAACGTCCACGCATTACTTCGCTACGTACCATTAAGTGGTAGTTGCTTAGTTTTAAATGTGATTGCATTTCTTTGTTGTCGTTTTTTAAATCAGCAGGGTGCACATCAACAACCTTTACAATCCAATCGGCTGCTGAACCTGTAGTAGCTACTTGTAGCTTTGCTAAAATATCACCAGCAAGGGTAAAATCTTCTGTTAATACCTCTGTTTCAAATACCAATACATCAGGTCTTCGAGCAGCAAAACGCTGATCATCTGTCATATATTTACGCGGAGTAAATACCGTTTTAATATCTTCTGAATAGGGTACGGGTCGCTTAACATCACTAATAAAGCTAACTTTATTATTTCCTTTTTGAGTTGCCGTTAATTCTTGGTTTTCTGAAAGGAAAAATGTTTGTTTTTGAGCATTTTTTGGTGGCCATACATCGTATGATTTCCACGTTTTTTTACCTGTATCAAAAACATAGGCTTCTGGTAATCCAGAGTTTTTAGAACCATCACCTTTTAAGAAGTGGTTAAAGAATTTTGTTTCTACTTCTTTTTGGAATTTTAAAGAGATAGAATCTCCAAAGTAGTAGTTACCAACTTTGTTAGCTACTTTATTTCTAGACCATCCGCCATGATCCCAAGGTCCAAAAACAATTGTATTATAGTTGTTTGGTTGATTTTTTTCAATGTTTTTGTAAGTTTCTAAAGGTCCGTATAAGTCCTCTGCATCAAACCAGCCTCCAACAATCATTGTTGCTACGGTAGAAGGAACTTTATCTAAATGTTGAATGATTCCTTTGCTTTGCCATACAGAGTCGTAATTAGGATGTTCTACAATTTCCTTCCAAAAGAAATCATCAATACGCTCCTTATTGTCGGTAACTTTGGTGTCTAGCTTATCGTATTGAAAATATTCGTTTAAGTTTTTAAGAGGTCCTTTATCTAAGAAAAACTGATACTGATCTTGAGTTTTCATATCAGGGAAAGAGTACCAAGCTGAATCAGTTGGTTGATCTTTGTAAGTTCCGAATAAAGAAATAGCTTTGAAATAGCTTAATAAAAAAGCTCCGTTATGATGAAAATCGTCAAAAAAGAAATCACCAATACACGCTTGTGGTGAAGCAGCTTTTAAAGCAGGGTGTGCATCAATGGTTGAAACAGTAGCATAATGACCAGGGTATGAAATTCCCCATGTACCTACCTTACCATTATTGTTAGCTACATTGTTCACTAGCCAATCGATAGTGTCATAGGTATCGGTAGTTTCATCGGTTTGTTTTTCTGTTTTATTAGGAATGTAAGCACGCATATTGTCATACACTCCTTCACTCATCCAACGTCCGCGAACATCTTGATATACTATGATGTTTCCTTCTTTCATTAAAACTGGGTTTGGACCAATTTTCCTTCTAAATTTATCTTCTCCATAAGGTTGACAACTATACGGAGTACGTTGTAGTAAAATAGGGTAGGTTTTACTAGTGTCTTTTGGTGAATAGATAGTGGCGTGTAGTTTTACACCATCTCTCATTGTAATTTTCACCTCTTTTTTAGTGTAATGGTCTTTAACGTAAGTGTTTTCTTTCTTTTCAGCTTTCTTTACTGTTGTTTTTTTAGTACAACTAGCAAATGAAATTGCAACTATAAAGAATAGAATTAAGTTTTTTTTCATTTGGTTTTGTTGATGTATAATAAAAGTATAAAAATAACAGCAATCTAGTAGATTGCTGTTATGTAAGAAAAATTAGTTGTTTGGGTTTAGAATAGTGTCTATTCTATCTGCTGCATCTTGTAAGTGGTAACGGGTTATTGTGTTACGAACTGAAGGAATACTACGTTTAATATCTTTTTGTAAACGTTTTAGCTCTCCTCTTACCACAGGTTTAATATCTGATTGATTAATAGTAACCGCTGTTTGTTTAAAATAGCCTCTATCACTTCTTGGTGCTTTTTGGTCTTTTGCTTTGTTTAGTAAAAAGTCCAATCTGTCTAAATGTGCACGTTGTAAGTTTCTACGATACGGATCAATGGTTTTGTTAGCGTATACTTCGCTCCAAATACCTTTACGTAAATCACCCATCATTTCAATAAGAGAATATGCTTTAGTTCCGTTTAAAGTTTCATTCTCAATCATACGAGTTAACCTTCCAGTTTTTAAAACCCTATTTAAGGTTTGTACTTGTAAACCTCTAATACGCTCAATAATTCCTGAGTGTTGTGTTTTACTGATGATGTTTTCATCAATTAACCAAGTAGGAGTTTTAAACAATTCGTTATTTACAAATTTTAACGCTCTTTTTTGATGCTCTTTTGGAACGTGAATATATACAGCACCGTCTTGATCGGCAGTTTTAAAGTATTCATATACACCACCAATATTAGAACTCACATGTCCCATATATCTATTAAATTGCCCAACTACTTGTCCGTACATAGTTTTTAACTCTTCGTAAGTTTCACCATCTTCAGTAGTCCACTCTTCTAAACGAGGTAAAATACGTTGTAAGTTTTTAATACCATAAGCACTTGCTTTCATGGCATCGTCACCTAAATCTTCTGTTTGAGAACTAGGGTCAATGATATTACGAACTTGTTGGTGTCCGAATCTATACACAGGATTTCCTGCTTTTTCTTTAATCCACTGATTTAAGATTGTTTTTTCATCTTTAGCTGATTTATCTAAGATTGGTCTGTATCCCCAGTTGATAGCATATTTATCGTAAGGTCCAATATTAGGCATTAAAGCAACTCCTTTGTCTTCTGGTTGTGCTACATAGTTAAAACGAGCATAATCCATGATTGAAGGAGCTGTTCCGTTTTTCTTAGTGAATTCAGCAGAACGTAAAGAATCTACAGGATATGCAACAGAACTTCCCATGTTGTGAGGTAATCCTAAAGTATGTCCAACTTCATGAGAAGAAACAAAACGAATAAGGCGTCCCATAACTTCATCTTTAAATTGATTTCCTCTTGCATCTGGATTGATTGCAGCTGTTTGTACAAAAAACCAGTTGTGTAATAAAGTCATTACATTATGGTACCAGTTAATGTCTGATTCTAAAATCTCTCCTGAACGAGGGTCACTAACGTGAGGTCCATTTGCATTAGGAATTGGAGATGCTAAGTAACGAACTACAGAATAACGTACATCTTCAGGACTCCAATCAGGATTTTCTTCTTTAGTAGGAGCATCTTTAGCGATGATGGCATTTTTAAATCCAGCCGCTTCAAAAGCAATTTGCCAATCTTCAATACCTTGTTTGATGTACTTACGCCATTTTTTTGGAGTAGCTCTGTCGATGTAATAAACGATTTGCTTTTTAGGCTCTACTAATTCACCTCTTTTAAACTTTTCTAAATCTTCGTCTTTTACTTCTAAACGCCATCTGTCTAAATAGGTAACTGATTTACTTTTTTGAACATCTAAACCGTAATCTGTTTGAGAACTCGTAAACCATCCTACACGCTCATCAAAATAACGTCTTTTCATAGGGGTTTTAGGAAGTAAAATCATAGAGTTACTCAACTCCATAGTTACAGAACCTACACTTGAGTTTGATGGAGGGTTCCCAGCAATGTAAGTTTTTACATTTCTAATTTCTATGTTTTGAGGATAACTGCTAATTCTGTCAATATAAGATCTTGTTTTATCCATTTTAGAAATCTTATAACGTTTTCTGCTTCTTTGTGGAAAAGTAATTGCTTTTACATCACCTTCAAAAAGAGGGCTAGCATCAATTACAGTAGCTGTAGAGTCTTTGCTAAATGCTTTGATTGGAAAAGCAAATAAAATAGGCTCAAAATTAGAGTTTACAACGGCTTCGTGTACCGGTAAAATGGTATCTGCTACAACATTGTGAGAAACTACTTTTAGTAAAATTTGTTTCTTGTTTTTTACCCAGCGTAGCACTTGTGTGTTTTGTTTTCCACCACCAAAGCCAATTCCGCTAGCTGTTTTGGCAATTCTAGTCACCATTAGCATTTCACGGTTCAGAAGAGAATCTGGAATCTCAAATAAATAGTTAGCATCTTTTGAGTGAACTTTAAACAAACCTTCGTCTGTTTTGTGTTTTTTGGTAACTACCTTTTCATAAGGTTGTATGCCGCCCTTTTTAAGTTTGTCTTTTTTAGCAGTAGTTTCTTTTTTTGTGTCTTTTTTCTTCTTTCGTTGTGCTTCTGCATTCAAAGAAAATCCTAAAACAAGAAATACTACTAAAATAGTTGAAAGTATTTTTTTAGTCATTGTAAAAATTATAAGAATAAATAAGGGCGGAAATTAGTAAAACTACTTTCGGTATTATCTTAATTAATTGTTAAAGGGAAGTTAAACTAAATGGTGTGAGTAGTTTATACTTCATAATTCATATCAGATGGTAACTTAGTTGTCTTTTTACGATCTATCTTTTTTCTTACTTTTTTTAGTCCCTTGTTTACAACATCTTTCATTTTCTGTAGTTGTTCTTGTAGAGTTTCTTGAGTAAAAGTCTTAGGTTCTTTTTTTTCTAAAAGCTTATTAATTCTTTTAACTTGATTCTTTTTGTTGAAATCAACTAGTTTAAATTTCGCACCAGCAGAAAAAGCTCCCATTACAGCATTGGTTTCAACTAAATAAACTTTGTCGGCTTCTAAATTAGCTTCTAAGACATCAATGTTTTCTGCTTTAATCCAAAAAACTTTTTCTCCTGGATCACATTCATAACGTAAATAGTTAATACCATTAAATCTTCCTAAGTATTCTTCTTTATCAAAATATCTAATGTTCATTAGGGCACCTAAACCGCTTGTTCTAAGAAAGTAAATTACCGACTTACCTTTGGCTGGAGGGACAATTTTTTCGGTTTGTATTTGAGAAAAGGTTTGAAGTGATAAAAATAATAGTAATAGAAAAGTAATGCTTTTTTTCATTTTTTGGGTATTATTTAAATTAATTAGGAGATAAATCTAGTTAAAAATTATGAGTTTATTTTTCTGTTAGATATGTTTATAATGTAGTTTTCAGTTTTTTACTGTATTGCAGTGTAAATAAAACCCCGTACCTTTGCAGCGGCATGAGAATTAGACGACTTTCAGATTGGTTACCGACTACGAAAAAGGAGGTGAAGTTAAGAGGATGGGATGAATTAGACGTAATCCTATTCAGTGGAGATGCATATGTAGATCATCCATCATTTGGTCCTGCAGTAATTGGACGTATTTTAGAGAGTTACGGCTTGCGTGTGGCAATTGTTCCGCAACCAAGTGTACATGACAATTTGCAAGATTTTGAGAAGCTAGGAACTCCAAGATTATTCTTTGCAGTAACAGGTGGTTGTATGGATCCAATGGTTAGTAATTACACGGCTAGTAAACGCCGTCGTGATAAAGATGCTTATACTCCTAATGGAGATAAAGGGTTTAGACCTGATTATGCAACTTCAGTATATTCTAAAATTTTAAAGGAAAAGTTTCCAGATGTTCCTGTATTAATTGGAGGAATTGAGGCTTCGTTACGTCGTGTTACGCATTACGATTATTGGTCCGATAAATTACTACCAACGATTTTAGAAACCTCTAAAGCCGATATGTTAGTATACGGAATGGGAGAACAGCCACTAAGAGAAATTGTTGAGTTGTTGCAAAAGGGTGTGCCGTTTTCGAGTTTAAAAACGATTAAGCAGACAGCAGTTTTGTTAGAAGAGAATGAAAAGACTCCTAAAAACAAGAACTGGGATGATGTAGAAATTAGTTCGCATGAAACTTGTTTGAAGGATAAGAAAGCCTATGCTTCTAATTTTAAAGTGATAGAGCAGGAGTCAAATAAACTATATGCACGTCGTATTTTTCAAAAGGTTGGGAATAAAAAGTTGATGATTAATCCGCCGTTTCCAACAATGACAGAGGAAGAAATTGATGCTTCGTTTGATTTGCCTTTTACACGATTACCGCATCCAAAGTATAACAAACGCGGACCTATTCCTGCGTTTGAAATGATTAAGTTTTCCATAAATATTCACCGTGGATGTTTTGGAGGGTGTAGTTTTTGTACTATTTCAGCACACCAAGGAAAGTTTATTGCGAGTAGAAGTCAGGAATCTGTTTTAAAAGAAGTAGATCAAGTTGCTCAAATGGATGATTTCAAAGGGTACTTATCTGATATTGGTGGGCCTTCTGCGAATATGTATAAAATGAAAGGTAAAGTACAATCGATTTGCGACAAATGTGTTGCTCCGTCGTGTATTTCACCCGTAATTTGTAGTAATTTAGATACCTCACACAAACCATTAACTGAATTATATCAAGCTGTTGATGCACATCCGAAGGTGAAAAAATCATTTATTGGTAGTGGTATTCGACACGATATGTTAGTGCCTGAGTTCAATAAAAATGCGGACCCTAAAGAGTTAGATGCCTATACAGAAGAGGTGATGACAAAACACGTTTCTGGGCGATTAAAAGTAGCACCAGAACACACTTCTGATCCCGTACTAAAGTTAATGCGTAAACCGTCGTTTAAGTATTTTCATTTATTTAAAGATAGGTTTGATCGTATTAATATTAAAAAGAAATTAAAACTTCAATTAATACCGTATTTCATTTCGAGTCACCCAGCTTGTGAGGCAGAAGACATGGCAAACTTAGCTGCGGAGACTAAAGATATGGGGTTTCAGCTAGAACAGGTACAAGGCTTTACGCCAACACCTATGACGGTAGCTACGGTAATTTATTACAGTGGATATCATCCGTATACTTTAAAAGAGGTGAAAACTCCGAAAACAAAAAAGGAGAAGGAAGATCAGCATAAGTTTTTCTTTTGGTATAAAAAGGAAAATAAGCAATGGATTAAAGATACGTTAAACAAAGTTGGACGTACTGATTTATTGAAAAAGTTACTTCCAGAAGACACTTCTTGGCGAAAAAATAAAGCAGGAAAAGCTAAAAACACCTTTGATGATACTGTGACGTATAAACCATCAAAGCCTTCTAGAAGAAAGAATAAAGGTTTTAAAAAGAAGAGACGATAAAAATAAAAAATCCGCTGTTAGGCGGATTTTTTATTTATGCTTCGTTTTCTAAACGGTTTCGTTTCATTTCAAAAGCTTCGGTAGCTTGTTTTATAATATTTAAGGTGTCAGAAGCTCTTACCATTACATTTTCCAACTCTTTGTCTAAGTCTTTTGACTGGATATCGAATAGTTGAACTTCAACCACACCAATTTTTTCAATTAAACTTTTTTGCGTGTTTTTAATGTCTTCCATTTTAACTAAAACAGAGTTCATTGTATCGAGTCTTTTCTGTTCTTGATCTGTCATAAGTTTCTTTTTTTAGTTGCAATTAAGATATGAAAAAATCAAGAGTTAAGCAAATTAGGTAGTTTGTAAGGTGTTGGTATTTAGTGTTTTTAGTAGGTTTTTAAATAACAAAAAAGCAGGAGTAAAATTCCTGCTTTTTTGTTATTCTGAAAATTCTAATACGTTGTTTTTAGTACGGAGTCTTATTTCACTTAGTTTTTCATCAACCAACAATTTTCCGTCTTTAAAAACTTCTCGTAATTCGCCTTTTTGTTCTTCTTTCCAACTTACTTGATCGTGTAATGTATATTCTCCATCTTCTAGTGTTATTTTTAATAACCCTTTAGCAGATTTTTTAGTTCCGTCATCAGTAATTGGATCTTTAAAGATTTCTCTTCCTTCTCCATCTACTTCTCCGTAAGTAGCTTTCATGGCAAATCCAAAGGTATCTCTGGTGTTGTATTGATAGGTGAAAGAACCAATTCCTAAGACTACGTTGGTAGATGCAAACCCTTTTTGTTTTAAACGTTCACAAATTTGTGTGGCTCTTTCAAGGGTAATGCTATCGCCATAAATAGCTCCAATATGAGTATCTAGTTCTTTATATCCTTTTGTATTGGTTGTTCCTCCAAAAACTTCCCAAAGCAGCTGTATAACCCCTTTTTGTTCTACTTCTGTCTTACCGTTTTGATTTCCGCAAATAATATCCACAGGATCACCACTGTCTGGTCTTATGACTACTTTTCCATCTCTGGCTAAGACTTCTTCTTTTAGATTAGGTAAGTATTCGGTAAGAACCTTCCATAAATCCCAAGTATCAGAAACAATAGAAACGATACCGTTTGGATATACCTCAGTAATTAATCTTTTAAAAGTATCTTCTTCACCACTATTGGTTCCCATACACATTACAGAGTGTTCAGTTGCTGCAACAGAACCACCAATCAATTCATTATCAGAATCTGCATTGTAATATTTTTCTAAAAAGCCTACAGCAGGAATTGTATCTGTACCAGTAAAACTTAGTAAGTGACCAGCAGCACTCATTTTAGCAGCTTCTAAACCAGCCATTCCTCTCATAGAAAAGTCGTGTCCTTGCCAATCTACCATTTCAGGAACAGATGAGGTTTCTTGTGCGTATTTGTCTAATATTTTTCTGTATTGTTTTGCAATGGTTGCAGAATTACATGGTAACCAAACCGTGGTAGATAATAAGGTTTCAAAGTAATTGGTTAACCAAAAGAATTCTGGCAATGTATTATACATGGTAAACATGGGTACTCTAATAGGAACCTCGACACCTTCAGGTAATGCTTTAAAAGTCATAGGAATGTACCCTAAATCGTGTAATGCAGCAATATGTTCTATACCTACTGAATTTTCACCTAAATAATTATTGATTCTTCTACTGTATTGTTTGCAAATTTCTTCTTTTGGTTTGTTAAAGAAGTTGGTTTGAAATTCTTCAATAATATATTTTTTAATGAAGTATTGTAGTCCGAAAAAGACTACCTTTTCAACTCCTTGAATTCTACTTTTTCTTGGTGTCCAGTTTGAATATACTAAGGTAGTATTGTTAGGGTATTGTCTTCTGTGGTCTACTTTGTAACCGTCTGTATATAATAATGGATTCATAGTATGTCATTTTGTTTGTGTCAAATTTACGCAAATTAATTTTACTTCACAATAGAATCTTATTTTTTTTATAAATAATTATAGTAATTTTTCGAAGTCTATAAGAATTAAGTCTTCTCCCTCTATGCGTTTATTGTTTCTCGTAAGCACCTCTATTTTAAGATACCACATAATTTCAAAATCGTTATTTTTAATAGAGATAGGGAGGGATTCTTCGGGGAATTTAGATTTAAAAGATGAAATATTTATAGGGGTTACTTTTGTTTTTTCTCCTTTATAAAAAGTTTTAATACTGGTTGATCTACTACTACCGTTATCATAGGTAACTCTTTCTTTTCCTATTAACTGACAGTTTATATGTTGTATTGTATTTGTTCTTTTTTTTAACCTGAAGTTAGTTTTGTAGTAGTGTTCATCTAACGCTTCTAGTTTGTAGTTAATTGCTCCAATAGCCAGTGAAGGTTGTATTTTATAAAAATAAACTATTCCGCACAGTATGGCATATATGCTTAAAAAGACATAAAAAACCTCTAATCTACCTAGTTGTGAATAAATTATAGCACTTATAATTCCTGTTATTATAAGACCAAAAAATAAAATTGTTTGCGCTTTTTTGATACCGGGTTTGATGCTACCTGAAGTTTTTTTAAATTTATAAGTGGAGTTTCCTTTTATTAGTAAGATGGGAATTTCATGATAAAAATCAGGACGAATGAGCCCTTTTAAATAACCTCCTATTTTAAAGTCAGATAATTTTTCTTTTCGTAACTGTTTTTCACTTTCTTTTTTTATGTCGACTTTAGCTGTTAGCAAAACCGTTTGTGTCATATTTTCCCCGATAAAAGAAACGTTATAAACAGGTTTAAAGGTAAATGTAGAAGCTATGGTTTGGCCTTTAGAAATTTTTTCACAATCGTTTATGGAATAATAGTCCAAGGTAATTTCATCAGTTTCCCCCTTGCCTTGGTGTTTTATAGATAATTTAATTTGAATGTTTTCAATATCTAAGTGAATAGGACTATGGTTTTTAATAAAAACTTCACCAGAAATTGTCTCATTTGCTTGAAACTCGTTTTTGTCAAGTGTAACCTTAATATCTACAAATTGTTGATAACTCATATAGTTCGTTATTGGGGTTTAAGAAAAAATCATACAAGGATAGTTGAATTTTTCGTAAATTATTACCGTGATCTTCTAATAATTTTTGAAGATGTGCATCTTTAATTTTTATAGATTCTTTATGAGAATCTAAACAGGCGAGTTCAATTCTTTTATGTACAATTTTTCTAAAAAGGTTTATGTTTAATTCTAGTTTGCTAAAATTTATTTTTTTATATAATTTTCTTTTCGGGAAATACGGAATTTTATGAGAGTAATGTGCACCAATAATTAGCTTGTCTTGATTTGTAAGTAGTTCCAGTTTGTTTTTTGTGGACAAGAGTTGAAAGGAGTCTATAATGAGAATGCCAGGGATTGTATTTATATATGAATGTTCTTTCTTCTTTAGTTTGAAGAAAGTTGAGTTAGCTAAGTGTTTTGAGTGTAATGATTGCAAAAGAGTTGATTTTCCCCTTCCTTTTTTACCATAAAACTCAATAAAACAAGAACTGGTTGACATTATTTTTAAAGCCAAATCGTTAAGGTTGATTCGTTCTTCTGTAACCTTTAGTAATTCTTGTTCATTTAGAAATGAAAAAGGATTATATTTTAAGTTGAGCTTTTGATAATGATTTTGTTCTAGCATGTTACTTCTAAGGATATTTCGTAAAATTATTGAATGTTTCCTTTTTGGATAAGTTAAAAGATCTTTTTAATTTCTCCCTTTTTCATTTGGATACAAATTTTTTACTTGGTCACTTTGCCAAAACTCTTTGTTGTTGATATCCATAATTGTTAAACATCCTGTAAATGCAGCTCCTGTATCAATGTTCCATAAGTTTAAGGCGTTTATAGGTATTGATGAACTATAGCGTATAGTTGGGGTGTGACCAATGTATATTTCTGAGTAGTGTGTAAACCTTTCAGGATATAGTTCAGATTTTTCAGATAAGTTTTTATCAGTAGCCAACGCTGTTTCCCATAAGGTTCTATCAAAATGATAATTTAATTTGAATGTCTCTTTTTCAACTCCGTGCATAGAGGTAAATCCAGCATGAATAAACAAACGATTTTTACTATCGATATGGTAAGGTTTCATTTGTTGAAAAAATGCTAGATGTTCATTTTTTTGTTCTTCTGAATAAGATTCGTAACTCTTTTTGGTTTCTTCTCCACCATGTGCTAACCAAATGGTTTCACCTTCACCAGTTCTCAACCAATCTTCACACCACAAATCATGATTTCCTTTAATGAAAATACATTCATGCTTTTTGTTTAACTCTATTAAAAAATCAATGACTTGTGCAGATTCACTCCAACCGTCCACATAATCACCAAGAAAAATTAAGGCATCTTCTATAGTGATTTTGGCATTTTTTAAAACTTGGGGTAAGGCTTTTAAGCCTCCATGAATATCACCAATGACTAATGTTCTCATATCTATTATAAATCTTCAAAATTAATGAACTCAGTAGGAACAAGATTAGTTAGCCAAACTCCATTTTCAGATAAAAAGAACTCATAATTTTTTTTATGCATAACACCTGACTGAACAGTCAAAATTATAGGTTTACCTCTTCTACTGCCTACTTTTTTAGCAGTTTCTACATCGGAACTCAAATGAACATGTTGCCTACTCATTTTTTGTAATCCGTTTTCTTTTATGGAAGGAATAAATTTAGCTACTGTTCCATGATATAAAAAGGGAGGAGGAGTCTTTGTTTCAGTTACTATGGTTACATTTTTTAAAGAGTGTCCTTGATTGGCTCTTATTTTTGTTTGATTTTCATTTAATGAAAATCGTTGTTTGTCATTGTTTTTTACGATAAACTCCAATTCATCTTTTGTAAAAGTAACTCCGTTGTTACTTGATTTGTTCAAAAGTTCTTCTATTGAAGCCCATCCGTTGATGTCTAATTTTAGCCCAATTTTTTCAGGCTGATGCCTTAATATCAGGCTTAAAAACTTACTTATTCTTTTTGTATTTCTCTCATTCATTTTTTTCAATTTTATTCAAAGTCATATACTGTAGTAGAAACAGAATTTTCAATGAGTTCTTTTATAATTAAGGGTTTTATTTTACCCCATTTTCCCCCAGCCAATCCACAGCCAATTCTTGGCATATGAACGGATGCGTTCAACTCTTTTGCTTTTTCATGTACTTTTTGTAATCCTTGTTGAATAGCTTTATAACGAATTGGAGGATTACCATTTTCATCTTTTCTAATTTTGTGTTGCCCTATAAGATTTGCTACCCATAAATCTTCTTCAACTTGTATAAATTGAACTTCTCCTAAACTAAAATTTTCTTTAGTTTTATACCAGTTACGATATTCTTTTTCAGGAGCTTTCCACCTTTTAGAAATTGCCATTACAAAACCCTTTCCCCAACCACCAATATCATTGCAAACATGAACAATAATTTTACTACCTTCTTGTTTTGGTAGGGTTGCGTCTCCTTTTATATAGTTGATATTACTCATCATTTAATATTTTTTTATATATCATGTAGCTTTCATTATCAAAACATACAAAAATTACTTCATCTAATATTGGAGTACTTTTTATTGTTGAAAGAGCTACTTCAGCTGCTACTTGTTTAGGAAAGCGATAAATCCCTGTACTAATGCAAGGAAAAGCGATGGAATGCAAATTGTTTTCTTTAGCAAGTAACAGGCTGTTTTTATAACAGTTGGCTAATAATTCTTTCTCGTTATTTTTTCCTTCTTGGTACACAGGGCCAACAGTATGTATAACTTTTTTAGCAGGAAGATTTCCTGCAGTTGTAATTACAGCTTCCCCAGTTTTACATTTACCTTGTTTGTTCCTAATTTGTTGGCATTCTTCTAAAATAGAAGAGCCGCCCGCTCTGTGTATAGCTCCATCGACACCACTTCCTCCTAATAAACTTGAATTAGCAGCATTAACTATAATGTCAACTCTTACTTTTGTAATATCTCCTTTTATAATTTTAATTGTCATAGTTGTATTTTTTAGCAAATTGTAGACTTAATTGAAGAATATCATCTTTTCTTACTAATGAATCTACCCATTCTTGAGATATATTATCTATTCCATAATACATACCAGCAATAGCTCCAACTACAGTAGCTGTGGTATCAGTATCATCCCCTAAATTTACAGCTTTTAAAACTGCCTCACTATAATTAGTAGTGTTGAGCAAACACCAAAGTGAAGCTTCTAATGTATCTATAACATAGCCACTGGAATTGATATCTTTTTCTTTTAAGTTAGATATATCTTGCTTTAAAATTCTAGAGAAATGATTTTGCTCGTAAGAAGAAATACTTCTTTCTGAAAAATAGACAGTAATTTCCTTTTGTATCTTTTTATATGAATCTACAATTGAAAATCCATTTAAAATATGTTCAGCTAATTTTAAATATATTAAACAAGAAATTGCCGACCTTATGTGTGGATGTGTTAGTGATGAAACATGCCAAATAATATTAAATTGGTCCTTTATTTTTTTACCCTTTATGTAAAAGAGTAAAGGAATAATTCTCATTAATGAACCGTTACCATTGGTATATTCATCATCAGAATATTTTAAAATTTCTAGTTCTTTATAGTCTTCTTTATTTATGATTTTTGAAAGTTGTTCAATCGCTTTTCTTGTTTGGATTCCAATATCAAAAACATTACCGTGTGGAGTCCATATCTCAGCATTCATCCATTGGATAAATTTATATGAAATATCCACTAAATCGTACCCTTGACATAAACTTTCAGCTAAACAAAATGTAAGAGAACTATCATCAGACCAAGTTCCTTTTGGTTGGTGATGTGTTCCAAACTCTCTCATGTCTATTACAGGATTTTGTTTTAACTCTTGCCTGTTTTTAAACTCCACAGGTACCCCTAGAGCATCAGCTACAGCTAATCCAATAAATGTTGACTTTATAATGTTATTTTTCATAGTAGTTTTTTTATGATTTTCATAGCAATTTTCCCAATTCAATCTGTATGCAATTATCGTTTTCTATAGTTTTAAAACTATCTGTTGTAAAAATTTTGGTGAAGTGTTTTTCAAGTTCATCAAAACCTTTACTAAATATTCCGTGACTTATCGCTAAGTATAAGTTTCCTGCATTCTTAGCTTTTAGTTCTTTAGCTAGCCCTAGAAAAGTACCTCCACCATCACAAATATCATCTACTATCAAACAATCTTTTCCTTGTAAGTCATCAGTATATACTTTAAAACCTGTCAACTGACCTGTTTTTACGTTTCTGCTTTTTGAGCATTCAACTACTTCATAGTTTTGAAGGTAAGCAGCAACTTTGTATATCTTTTTTAAAGCACCGCCATCAGGAGAGATTAATGTCAAATCTTCTGAAAGCTGTTGTGTAACTAGCTCTATAAATTTGTGATTATCGATAACCTTACAGTTATTCAATAGGGCAGGAGTTACCTCAGAATGTGGATCGAAAACAGTTACTGACTTAAAGTTTTGCGCATTTATAATATCTGCATATACTTTTACCGATAATGGTTCGCCTGATCCCATTAATCTGTCTTGACGAGCGGCTGGAAAATAGGGAAGGACAACGTTTAACTTTGTAATCCCCATGTTTTTTAATGCATTAGTAGCCAATAAAAGCGTACCTATATCATTAAAAGACTGAATACGATGTGTAATGGTAACTTCTGACACATTTTCAAGTTCAGAAATGATTTTAATATGTGGTTCCCCTCCTGAAAAAGTAAAGAAATTATAGTCTACATTGTTTTCTGTTCCGTAAGGAGCAAAGCTTTTATCTAAGTTTAAAATCATATTGCGTAATTTTTACACAAATATAATGCGGTTTTTTAAAATAAAAAATGTTTTAGTGTTTTTTTTACGCAAACTTAATTTCGAAGTGGAATCCTTTCTTTTCTAGTTCTTTATACTTCTTAGCATTAAACTTAAAAAGTTTTGCAGGTCTACCACTAGAAGGCTGGTGTATTTTGTCGGTTTCGGTAAGTATTCCAAAGCTCATAATTTTTTTTCTGAAATTACGTCTATCAATTTTTTGATTAAGGATTGTTTGATATAAATTTTCTAAATCAGAAAAAGGAAATTCTTTTTTTAGTAATTCAAAACCAATAGGTTGGTAGTTTATTTTGTTTTGAAGTCTTTGTAAAGCTGTGGTTAAAATACGATTGTGATCAAATGCTAGTTTGGGGAGTTCATGAATAGGAAACCATTGTACTTCAGCGGCATCAGTATCAGCACTAATTTTAAAATGATTGGGACTTACCAAACCAAAATAGGTAACAGAAATAACTCTGTTTCTTGGGTCTCTTTTGGGAGTTCCGAATGTATATAGTTGTTCAAGATAATCGATAGTAACTCCTGTTTCTTCTAATAATTCTCTTTCAACTGCATGTTCTAGTGATTCGTTTTCTAAAACCAATCCACCAGGCAATGCCCAAGCTCCTTTAAAAGGCTCGATGCCTCTTTTTATTAATAAGACAGAAAGTTCTTTTTGTTGGTAGCCAAAAACAACAGCATCTACAGCAACTTTTATATTTTGTGATATCTTCATTTAGTGTTGAATTTACACAAAGTTACGAAAGTTTTAAAAATTATAGATTCATATTTTAAACAAGGTACTTTTTAATTGTTTTTTTAATGTAGCTTGTGCAATTTGAATAATAAAATCTACTTACAAACTTTACAATCTTCTTTGTCTTGAATTTCACCTACTAATTTTCCTTCTTCGTTAAGTGAAAATCCACAGCAATCCATAAAACCTTGAGCAATTAATTTACGAGCACGTTGAATTTGAGATTTAGTGGTTGGTAAATTTTGTTTTAAAATGTCAGCAACTTCTTGCTGTTTTAAGCCTTTTATATCTGATAAAAATAGTGGATCTCTATACTTTTTAGGCAAGCTTTGTAAGATTCCACGTAAGCAATCTTTCTCGGTATGCTCTTGTTCTTTTATGTCTGTTTGAACTTCAAAATTTTTAAATTCAATTGTTTGATTAGTATTCTTGAAGTAATCCATCATCGTATTCCGAGCAATCGTAAAAATCCAAGGTTTTAGTTTGGTGATATCGTTTAATGTATGAAGTTTAGTGTGAACTTTTATAAATGTTTCTTGTAAGAGGTCATCAGTCACAGTAGTGTCTTTCACCTTACTTAAAATAAAGTGTTTTATATCATCTGCGTATTTTTTCCAAACTTGTTGCGTTGTCATTCTATAAATTTACGAAAAATGCCACGTTGAATAAATAAACATTTGTTTTTCATTTTATTCAGCGTGACAAAACATTTAAAAATTGATTTAATTAACAGTTACAGTTGTTGCATGTGCAGTTTTCACATGTACAATTTGAGCAGTCATTTGTTTTACATCCTTCGCAAGTGCAGGTACATTGATTATTATTTTTCATGATATTATATGTTTTGTGTGTTTATATAATAGACTAGGAAAAGGGTAAAAAGATGCATTTATTTTTAAAAATATTTTTGAAGTTCTTTTCTAACAGGAATAGGTTTAATTGCAGATATGTTAGAGCCACCTGTGTTTCCTGTAGGTACCCAAATTAAAGTAAATAAAATAGAGGCTATAATTCTAAAAAGTTGGCCAATAATTTCTTTACTGCTGTTTGTTTTTATTCCGTAAACTAACATGTAATAATGAGATATAGAGTGTCTATAAACATGTTTTTGTCCTAATACATGAGCGTTTTCTAAATGATAAAAAGACACCTGAAAGCTTTTGCTTTTAAGTGCCTTTTTAGCTAAAGTTAACTGCTTGTAAAACTCCTGTTTTCGTTGTAGTTGTGTCATGATTTATTGATTTTGTAAATCAGACTATAACGAATAGAAAAAGATGCATTTTTAATTTACTTTTTCACCATTAATATAGGTTGCTAAAACTTTTGTATTCGGAATTTCTTTTCCGTCGATTTTCACGATGTCTTTGTCTAAAATGATAAAATCAGCTACTTTACCAACTTCTATACTTCCTTTTTCTTTTTCTTCAAAGTTTGCATAAGCATTCCAAATAGTCATTCCTTTTAAGGCATTTTTTCTGGATAAAGAGTTTTCCATTTGATAACCTTTTTCGGGATATCCTTTTAAATCTTTTCTGATGGTTGCTGCGTAAAATGTATATAATGGACTAACATGTTCAATAGGAAAGTCCGTTCCTAAGGCAACTTTTCCGTATTCTTTTAATAAATCATTATAAGCATAAGCGCCTTTAATTCTTTCAGTACCTACACGATTTTCAGCCCAATACATATCAGAAGTGGCATGTGTTGGTTGTATAGATGGAAGTACATTTTTGAATAGATTAAAATCCTTTACATCTACTATTTGAGCGTGCTCAATACGCCAACGTCTGTCAGTTTTGTTTTTTAATACTTCGTTATAGGTTTTTAACATCACATAATTGGCAGAGTCACCAATTGCATGGGTATTCATTTGATAGTTGGAGGCAGCAATTCTCTTAGCTAATTTTTGTAAGTTCTCATAAGAGTTTACCAAAGCACCATAATGTCCTTTTTTATCAGAATACTCGTCTTTAAGAGCAGCTCCTCGAGAACCTAGAGCTCCGTCAGAATAAACTTTTACTGAACGAACGTTTAATCTATCCGTTTTAATGATGCCATTGTTGAGGTAGTAATCAAGGTTTTTTTGATTGTTAGAAATCATAGCGTATATACGCATTTTTAAATCCCCCGATTTTTGTAAACTATCAATTAACTCAATAACTTCTTTATCTAAACCAGCATCGTCAACGGTAGTTAATCCTAAATCAAAACAGATTTTTTCAGCATCTTTTAAAGCTTGAATTTGCTCCTTTTTTGATGGTTTTGGATTATTAATAAAATTCATCGCATTGTCAATAAGCACTCCTGTTAGCTTGCCGTCTTTTTTTATAAATTCTCCTCCGTTAATTTTTGAGTCAAGAGTTATTCCAGCTAAATCAATAGCAGCTTGATTGACTAACATTGCATGACCATCAATTCTACGAATAGCAACAGGTGTGTTTGGAAATATACTATCCAATTTTTCTTTGGTAGGAAACTCTTTTACTTCCCAATCATTTTGATCCCAACCACGACCTGTGATGTAGGTTGTATTCTTTTCTTTTTGAAAATCAATTAATCGTTGTAATACTTCATCATAACTTTCAGTTCCTACCAAATCTACTTTTTGCTGTTGTAAACCTAATCCGAAAAAATGACAGTGTGCATCGATAAATCCGGGGTAAACAGGTTTATTTTTAGCATCGATAAGATTAGTTGCTGTGTATTTTTCTTGTATTTCTTTATTGTTTCCTATGGCTATAAATTTTCCATCTTTAATAGCAAAACTTTCAGCGGTGTCAAAATTAGAGTTTACCGTGTATGTATAGGAATTAATAACAATAGTATCTACTTTTTCTTTTTGTTTACAAGAAAGTAGGAAACTAAAAACAAGTAGAGGGAGTAGTGTTTTTTTCATTAGTGTGTGTAAATTAAATAGGCAATATATAATAACAAAAACTGAAGAGGCACTCTTATAATGGCTATTTTCCTAGATCCAATTGCAGGTTTTTCTCTAAAAACATCCCAAATGTGAATAGGTAAGAAAATTAACATTAATAAAAACATTGCTAAGGCTGCTTGTTTGGTAGTTTGATTAATTAGTAATCCAATACCAATAAGCAGTTCTAATAAACCAGCTATGTAGTTTACAACTAATTTGGGAAGGAAATCAGGAATAAAGCGATTGAAAATCTTAGGTTTTACAATGTGCATAATACCCGCAAAGGCGAAAAATATTCCGAAAATAATTTTTAATACTACGGTAAAAGTATCCATGAATTAAGGTTTTAAAGCTTCTTCATTATATAAATATTTATCCATTAAATATACAATACTAGCCATAGAAGCACTTCCTAACTCAAGTTCACGTTTATTTACTTTATCAAATGTATCTGTAGCTGCATGATGATAATCAAAATAGCGTTGTGAATCTGGTCGGTAGCCTACTAAGGTAACATGGTCGTCTTTTAAAGGTCCGATGTCAGCACCGCCACCTCCAGCAGTAATATCATGTAATCCGTAAGGTGCTAAAAGCTTTTTCCAGCTTTGAACTAATTGCAAGTTTCTTTCATTAGCATCGATAGAGAAACCTCTTGGAGTATGCCCACCGGCATCAGATTCTAAAGCTCCAATATGTAATTCGTTATTTTCCTTTGCTAAACGAGCATATTCAGTAGCGCCACGTAAACCATTTTCCTCATTCATAAAAAATACAATACGGATTGTGTTTTTAGGTTTAATATTGTTCTTTTTAAACAAATAAGCAACTTCTAACGATTGTACAATTCCGGTTCCGTCATCATGTGCGCCTTCCCCTAAATCCCAAGAATCTAAATGTCCGCCAACAACCATAATTTTATTAGGGTATTCACTTCCTTTAATTTCTCCTACGACATTGTGTGAAGGGGCATCAGGTAAGTTTTCGCAACTTTGTTTAAAATAAAACTGTAAGTTAGGGTTTTCTTTTAAATGCTTGCTTAAGTTTTCAGCAGCACGAGAACTAATAGCAGCTGCAGGAATGTATTCTTCTTTTGGAATATCACCGTACCCCATAGAACCTGTGTGTGGATAATCATCAATTCCATTAGTCATAGAGCGAACAATGACTGCTTTTGCTCCAAATTTTCCAACTATGGCAGCTCCTCCATAGCGTTGTCCTACACAACCTCCATAAGCTTGAAAGGTATTAATAAGAGTGTTGTCAAAAGCACCATTGAAAAATACAATTTTACCATTGGCTTTATCACCTAAGTTTTTAGCTTCTTCAATATTTTTTACTTCGATAACTTTTGCTATAATTCCGTTAGAAGGTGTTGCAATTGAGCCTCCTAAAGCACAAATAGGGACATTTATTTTTTCTCCGTTAAATTCATAATTAGCAACTTCTTTTTCTCCACGAACCCAATGAGGCACCATAATGGGTTGTAGCCAAACAGAATCTAAACCAACTTCTTTCATGAGTTTTTCTCCCCAAATAACTGATTTAGCTGCACCTTCTGAACCAGATAAACGGCTTCCAATATTTTGTGTTAAATCATGTAGCCATTCATATGATTTACCTTGGGTAAGTGCAGTGTTGAATAGTTTTTTTACTTGTGTTGAATCTTGTTTGTAGTTTGCTTCTGTGTAGGTGTTTGAAGCTGTTGTAGGTTGTTTTTGTTCTGTTTTACAAGCAAAAAAAGTAATACTTGTAAGTAATAAAAAAGTTAGTTTTTTCATTTAGGGTATTAGTTTTAACACCCTAAATGTAAGTTATATATTTTAATTTTTAGAACAGTGTATCAAACTTCCAGGTTAAGCCGCCCATTGCTTGAAATCCTTGTACATTAAAGTTGTTGAATCGTTGATAGCTGTTGTTTAAAACATTGTTTAAGTTTAAGAAAACAGAGAACGAATCATCAAAATGATACCCACCATTAAAGTTTACATCAAAATAACTTTTTAAGTCTACTGAAGTAAAGGTCTCAGCAGGTAAAGTGTCATAAACTCTTCCTTTACGATTTCCTACGAAGTATAAGTTAGCACCAGCAAACCATTTATTGGTTTTGTAGGTTCCAAAAACTTCTCCTTTTATTTTAGGCGTGTTCCAAGCTTCTTCTTCATTGGTTAAGGTAAATTTATTAAACTGAGCATTCGCTCCAATAGTAAGATTTTTAATGCCATCAAAGGCAACTTCACCAAAGAAGGTCATTAACTTAATATCATCATAAATTACTTTAAAAGAGTTCCCATATTCATATCCATAGAATGTAAATCCATTAGTTCCAGCAATGTTATCACCCTCCGATTTTGATTGATTCAGTACAAAAAATGGATTATTTTCTATGTCAGCATAACTTACTTTTGCATTATAACTGAATTGATGATTTAGTTTACCTCTAATTCCTCCGAAAGCATCAAACTTTTTATTAGTTTGTCTCATGTCAAGAGTAGGAGACAAATATGGGTTATCATCTGTAAAAGATTGATACATATTTGTGGTTAAATCACCGGAAGCACCAAGAAATACATTTGCTAGTTCTTTAACTATAGGATAAGAAATCTCCACGTCAGGGTAGATAAAAAAGTTATTTTCGCTATTTTCTGTATCCATTGAGAAGTAACTTTTTGCTCCCAATTGAATAGCTAAATCTTGTACATTGAATTTGTAAGTAGGATGTACTCCAAGTGTAATGAAGTTATAATCTATCGGAGTAATTGCATCGTATGCGTAAGCATAAGAACCTCCTAAGTAATTAATAGTGGTATTTATATACAAATCGTTTAATTGGCGATGAAAATTATCTAAAGGAAAACGAAATTGTGCATTACCATCAACTAAAAATTCAGCACTTTCAAACGAGTCAGAGAAAAAAGCGATTGACCCATTAGCTTCATCTAAAAAAGAGTCATCTGGTTTTATTTGACCAAATATTTTTATGTGATTGTAACTTTGGGCTTCTTCAATAGCATTTAAAGTAGCTTCTGTAAACGTAATATTTGTAGGTAAACCGTACCAGTTGTATTTGTCTTTTTCAGCATCTAAACCTGCTGACCATTGAAAATAACGTTCTTGTTGGATATAGTTTAAGTTTAGGTCAATATTATAAAAAGTACTACTTAATTCTGTGTCAGCTACAGGGTCGGATGATAATAAAAACTTTAAATGCGCTCCTAATTCGCTATTATAACTTTCGCTACGTCTTACATATGCTTCTAAAAAAGGTGAAAGGACGTTTCCAAATCCAACTGATACGTAGTTTGGATATAACTTTTCTCTTTTGCCCAAGTCAACTTTTTTCATTGTTCCGCTTTTGGGGATAAAGGTAGAGGCAACAGGGACCGAAAATATTTGATATTCTAAAGCTTTTTTCTGAGTTTCTTTTGTGTGTTCAATTACAGGTTTTTGCTTTATTTTAAAAGCATCAGTAATTTTAGGAACATATGAAGTTACAACATTTACAACTTCGGTTTTTATAATAGTGTCTTTAGCTTTATTAGTGGTGTTTTTTTCTTGTGCATTTGTGTATGCTACTACAAATAAAACAAGTAAACTTAAGTGCTTTTTCATCGATCTAGTCATTTAACTTTCGTTTGTTATTAACAAATTTTAGTTTTGGGTAGTTACTGATTCGTTTGTTTTTGCTTCTTTATTTTTAATGGTACGAAGCTCGTTTTTTGCTTCTTCAATTACATCTTTATACTGTGTAAAGTTTTTGATGATGTTCTCCAGGATGTATGTTGCTTGATATGCATCTTTCAAAGCATAATAGTTTTTAGCCATTATTATATAACTTTTAACTCCCCAGTACTTATATGATGAGTAGTTGGCAATTAAATCTTGTACAGCTTTGGTAGATGCTTCATATTCTTTATTCTCATGCAAAAAGAAAGCATTGTAGTATAAACATTCGGCTTTCAGTTCACCAGTAGCTTTTTTACTAGCTTCGTTAAAATATTCTTCAGCAGTTAAAAAGTCATTGTTTTTGAAAGAAGAGCGTGCTAAAATTATTTTAGCATCCTCAGCAATATTAGTATCTACCTTTCCTTTGAGTAACACTTTTTCAGCATAAGTAATAGCATTGGTGTAATCATCTTTTTTATAGTACCCTTTCATTAAATTACTTTGAGCAAAAATGATGTTTTGTGGGTAGTTAGCTTCCTTTTCTAGTTGTTGGAGTACTACAATACCGTTGCTCCAATCTTCTTTTTGTAAATAAATATTAGCTAACTTCGTTAAAGATTCTTCTGTAAACTCGCTTTTTGTTTGTTTGTTTACATAGGTGTAGTGAGGGATAGCTTTATCAAATAACTTTGTGTTGTTATACGCTTGAGCTAAGTAAAAATGAGCTTTTAAGACATTAATCCCGTTAGGAAATTGTTGTAAGTATTTATTGAATCCTTCAATAGCCTTAGTGTTGTCGTTCTCTAGGAATTTATTTTCAGCAGATTGATAGGTTGCGTTATCTAATTCTGCATTGCTAACATTAGCAAAAGGTATGTTTTTAACCCAAGCAGCATATTCATCTACTTTACCTATATCGATATATACATTTTTAACGTTGGTTACTGCTTGTTTTGCTTCGTTTGAATTAGGATGCTTCGCAACAACTTCTTTATATTTTTCGATAGCTTTTCTATTATTGTTGTTGCTATAATATAATAATCCTTGGCGTAATAATACATTTGGAACGTAGTTGCTTTTTGGATGATTCTTTAATAAACGTTCGTAAGTTTTTTGTGCTTTTGAGGCATTATTCATGGTTGTATAGGTTGTTGCTAACTGAAATAAAGCATCGTCTTTTAATTGAGAACCATCATAGTTACTAATTAAAGTTTCAAGGTTTTGAACTTTTACATCGTTTTTACCTAAGAAACCATTACTCATAGCTGTTTGATATTGTGCATAATCTGATCCTACACCACCTTCTTGTATTACCTTATTATATGCCTTAATAGCATTTGTGTAGCTTTTTGAAGCATAAAAAGAATCTCCTAAGCGATTGGAAGCATCATCATTTAAATCGTTATCATCCAAATTTTGTTCTAAAAATTGCTGAAAATATTTTGCAGCATTCGGATAACTTTTTAGTTTGAAGTTTGTGTATCCAATTTGGTAATTAAGCATCTTAGCCTCGTTAATATCCTTATCAGTAACAGATAAGAAGTGTTTAAGAGCGCTTTGATAATTTCCTAAAGAATATTCGGTTTCAGCCAACCAGTAAGCAGCTTTGTTACTCACAGTAGCGTTCTCTGACTGAGTTGCATTTACAAAGTATGGTTTGGCTTCTGTTATTTTAGTTTCGTTATATAATTGAATTCCCCTGTATAAAGAAACTTCATTAATAATACTTTTACTTTCTGGAGTCTCTGAAGTATTTAAAAAGTCCAAAGCACCTTGATAATCTTGTTGATGCAAGTATGAAGTCACTAACAAATTGCTAATTTCAGCAGCGTATGGAGATGTTGGGTATTTAGCTAAAAAGCCTTTTAAAACATCAGGAACACTTTCGTACGGATTTCCTTCTTCGTAACTTAACTTCGCATAATTTAAAGAAGAACTTTGAGTAATTTGAGCATCAAAATCCATTTCACTTGCATTTTTAAATGCGTTTAAAGCTTCCGTTTTTTTATCTAATTCTAAATAACACTCTCCTAAATGATAGTAAGCATTTTGCGCTACTTTGTTATTTCCACCAATAATTTTATTAAAATTACTAACAGCAGTTTCATAATCTTTTTGTTGATAATAAGCATAGCCTAAATAATAGTAATCGGTATTTGTCCAACGACCATTTTTTCCTTTGTAGGCTTTTAAAAACGGAATAGCTTTTTCGTATTTTTTAAGGTTAAAATAACTTTCACCAACAATTTTAGAAATTTCAGAAATCTCTTTTTGATCTTTCGTAGTTTTTAGTAATTGTTCTCCAATTTGAATTGATTTATCGAACCTTCCAGCTTTAAAACTAATATCTAATATATAGTAATTTGCTTTTGCTTGGTAAGTAGCATCATTAGCCAGTTGACTTAAATTGTCTTCTGCTTCTCCAAAGTTTTCTTCTTTATAGGCTATGTATCCGTAATAGTAACGAGCGTCGTTACCATAAATAGGATTTCCTAACAGAGTTTGAAAACGAGATTTAGCATCTTTTAAATAGTTAGAAACTAATAATGCATAGCCCATTTTATAATTGAGTTCATTTTTTTCTTCTGGACTCAATAGTTTTTCATTTACTTTTTGATACCATTTTAGGGCGTGAGCAGCTTTTCTGTTGGCAAAATAATAATTACCAACATTTAAAAATGCTTTTTCTTTTTTATTGTTGTAAGGGTAGTTTTCAACAAACTGATTAACTCTATAATCAGCATCATCTTGTTGTAATTTTATTGCACACATAGCATCATAATAGTCAGCATCAGCTTTTAAGTTATGATGTTTTTCAGAGTTTATAGAAACTTCGCGAAAAACTTCTTGAGAAGCAGCGTAAGCTTTATTATTATACAGGCGCATTGCTTTATGAAAATTGGCATTTACATCAGTATTTATAGCTGATTCTTGCGCTATTACCGCTGTTGTAATGGTTAAAAAAAGAAATAAGTAGCAGCTTTTTTTGAAACAGTTAAATCTCATATTTTTTAGTTATCTAGAAACTATAACGTTAGTTTTTTATTTTTGTTGGGAGACTTTTTATCAAAAGTAAGAAATGTTAGAGAATTACGTTATAAAATTTTAGATTTGTAAAAAACTACACTCCATGGAAAATCCTGTTTTACACCTAGAAAACGCAGATATTTATCAACAAGACAATTTAGTGTTATCAAAAGTAAACTTTACCTTAAATAAAGGTGATTTTTATTATTTAATTGGTAAAACTGGAAGTGGGAAAAGTAGCTTGTTAAAAACCTTGTATGGTGATTTACGTTTGCAACGTGGTTTAGGAAGCATCGTTGATTTTGATTTAAAGAAAATGAAAGAAAAAGATATTCCTTTTTTAAGAAGAAAATTAGGTGTCGTTTTTCAGGATTTTAAACTATTAAACGATAGAAACGTATTTGAAAATTTAGAGTTTGTATTAAAGGCAACTGGGTGGAAAGATAAAACTGAAATGAAAGATAAAATTCATGAAGTTTTAGATAAGGTAGGAATGAAGGAAAAGTACTATAAAAAAACTTTTGAATTGTCTGGAGGAGAGCAACAACGCGTAGCAATTGCAAGAGCATTATTAAATAATCCTGAATTAATTTTAGCAGACGAACCTACGGGGAACTTAGATCCAAAAACTTCACTAGAGGTGATGGAGTTATTGAATGAAATTCACCAAAGTGGAAAAACGATTCTTATGGCTACGCACGATTATCAATTGATTGTAAAGTTTAAACAAAAAGTAATTAAATGCGAAGGTGGAGAATTGTTTGAAGTAGTACAGCAAGCAGTTTAATTTTTTATAAAAAAAAAACAAACCCACTTCAAGAATGAAGTGGGAAAATTGCTATGAAAAACTATGAAAAGAAACACTACTAATGCTTCTCCATAATAAAGACGTTCAGATTAGCAGAATCTTACACCACTATTTGAATTTTAACAAAAAATTACAAAAAAGTCCTGAGTAAATTCATTACTCAGGACTTTTAGATTCTACGTTTTTAACTTCCTAGAAAGTTAAAGTAGTGTTGTTGTTTTTAACAGCTTCAGCAGAAGAAGTTAAAGCAGCTTTTTCTTCCTCGCTTAAGTTAATTTCAACGATTTTTTCAATTCCGTTTTTACCTAATACTACTGGTACACCAATACATAAATCAGATAAACCATATTCTCCCTCTAATAAAGCAGAACAAGGGAATATTTTCTTTTGGTCACAAGCAATTGCTTGTACTAAACCAGATACAGCAGCACCTGGAGCATACCAAGCAGAAGTACCTAATAAACCAGTTAGGGTAGCACCACCAACTTTAGTATCTTGTTTTACTTGCTCTAATCTTTCTTCTGATAAGAATTCAGATACAGGAACAGAGTTACGAGTAGCTAAACGAGTTAACGGTACCATTCCTTTGTCAGAGTGACCACCAATAACCATTCCGTCAACATCAGAAATAGGAGCTTCTAAAGCTTCAGCTAAACGATATTTAAAACGAGCAGAGTCTAATGCTCCACCCATACCAATGATTCTATTTTTAGGTAATCCAGTTGCTTTGTGTACTAAATATGTCATAGTATCCATTGGGTTAGATACTACGATAATGATTGTATTAGGAGATTGCTCAACTAAACTAGCAGCTACTGATTTTACGATACCAGCATTGATTCCTAATAACTCATCGCGAGACATTCCTGGTTTACGAGCAATACCTGAAGTAATTACACAGATGTCTGATCCAGCAGTTTTGCTATAATCTCCTGTTGTTCCTGTAATTTTAGTATCAAAACCATTTAAAGAAGCAGTTTGCATTAAATCCATTGCTTTACCTTCAGCAAAACCTTCTTTAATATCAACTAAAACAACTTCAGAAGCGAAATTTTTAATAGCAATGTACTCAGCACAACTAGCACCTACAGCACCTGCTCCTACAACCGTTACTTTCATTTTATATATGTTTTTTGTAATTAATTATGTTTATAAGTGCGGAATCCGCACAAGATGCACAAAAATAGCGATTTGGCTATGGATATAAAAGAAAAACCCGTTGATATTTCAACGGGTTTTATATTGTTAGTTGTAGCTAAATATTTTTAAGTCTTTTCCTTTAGAAAAATAAATCTTTTTAGCGGGCTTGTCAATTTTGTATTTTGGTTTATCTACACCAAACTCATATGTTTCAACAGTGTCACCAGAATCTTTGTTAACTTGCACTAAAACTTTTTTACCTCCTTTGTTTGCATAGAAGAAGGCATTATTTTTAGTGGCTTTAAAAGCATTGTGACGGTCTCCATCCCATAATAACTCTCCTATTTCAGAAATCGTTGTTCCGTCGTTAAATTGAGATACGCCTTTGTTAGCATGTTTTATACCGCGATTTATTGTGTTTTGTTTACCTACAAAAGCTCCTGATCCAACTAGTGCTGATCCATATGTGGCGTTAGCGTATCCAAGTCCTTGCATTCCAAAACCAGTAAAACCTAATGCATAAGAACCAAAATTCTTTAAATGTCTAAACCCTTCGCCAGGTTGTTTAAAGTATTCATTCTTTATTACATTACCTTTGAAGTCTGTAATTACATATTCCCAGTTGCTGTTGATGAAATAACCATTGTCTCTTATTTCAACAGAGGTTATTTTACTAGCATCATTAAAATTAATCTTTTTTACTTGGTCTTTTCCAAGTTCTTTGTCAGGGTTTAAAATGTATAGTTTTTTACCACTTAATAAAATTAAAGAGTTGTTTTTCTCATGATAGGTTAGTTTATCATTTTTTTCATCTAATTTAATTTTGTATACTCTTTTCTCTTCTCCGTTTTGGAAATATTCTATTCTGTATGGGGTTACAAAAATAGTACCTTTATCATAAGAGAAAGTAGTGAATTCTTCTTCGTCGTCTACTTCAAAATCTACATTTTTAATAACCTTTTGAGGTTTTTTCCAAACTTTTTTACCAGTATTATCTACCAAATGCTTTTTGTTTTTGTAATAAACAATATAACCTTCTGAAGTTTTTTCAACACCTTTAACTTTTTTTCTTTTGAATTCTTTTTTCCAAGCATCTTCACCAGTATGATAGTCAAATAATTTAGCTCCGTCTTCGTGGATTAAAAATAATTTTCCATCCTCAAATTGATAGTCTACAAACCCCTCATCTAGTTTAATAGGTTTTTTCCAAGTTTCTTTACCTGAATTTACATCAAAAGCAATAAGCTCTTTACCAATTACTTTTTTCCCTATTAGGGATAATCCCATGGTAAAACCAGCTTTAATAGCTCCCCCAACTAAAGAACTACTTTTGTTTTCAACAGCGATTAAAGACTTATTATCTTCTGTAAAAAACAATTTACCAGCGTCGTATTTTTCTGATAATATAACTTTACCATCAGATTTGTTGATTAAAAAAACAGTTTTACCAGCTGTAAAAGCAATTTTATCTTCGTTTTGGATAAAGTTATAAGCACCTGCACCTCCTAATAATAAGCTTCCTAATTTCTTATTGGTTTTTATAGAGCTTTCCCAAATGATGTTATCATTTTCAATGCTAGTTAAAAATAGTTTAGCTTCAGTTTTATCAGTTTTTGCAAAAAATAAAATAGCATTTTTGCCAAAAACAAACTTGTCATCAAAAATTCCTTTGTATCCATTGGTCTTTTCGTCTAAAATTTTATGACCCGTTTTGATGTTGAAAATTGTTTGATTAAATTTTCCGAATGGAGATAATGCTACTTCACTAAAAGAAGAACCTCCATCTTGACCAAGAGCATTAAGATTTTTAATAAATCCACTTTCTTTGAACTCCCATATTTTTTGACCTGTTTCACCATTAACTCCATATACGGCACCGTCTGTTGTAATCACGGGAATCCCTGTTAGGTTGTGTAGGTAAACGTCACTAATTTTACTATCGAGAGTAAGTGTGTGA
The DNA here is from genome assembly GCF_003867075.1 of Tenacibaculum mesophilum. Taxonomy (NCBI): domain Bacteria; kingdom Pseudomonadati; phylum Bacteroidota; class Flavobacteriia; order Flavobacteriales; family Flavobacteriaceae; genus Tenacibaculum; species Tenacibaculum mesophilum. The sequence continues at coordinate 3,144,467 of NZ_CP032544.1, forward strand.
TCAGGGGCCTTTTGGGCAGATACTAATATAGAGATTAATAGAAGTAATAAGAATAATTTTGTTTTCATAACACTTAAAAATTAAGAGGTTAAAATTTTGTTAAAGTAAAAAAATTAGTTGCGAATATAGAGAATAAAAAAAACCTATTTTTACAAAATAGGTTTTTTTTATTATTGGTTCATAAAGTGAGTTTTATCTAAAACTAAAAGCAATACCTGCATTAACAGAGTTATACTCTTGTAAGGTATAACTTCCGAAGATTTTAAAGAAACCTAAACTTAAACGAGCACCTAATGTGGTGTTAAAGCTACCTGTATTAGTCTTTAAAGATAAAGGGTCAGTAACTCTTTCTTCATCTACTGGAATATTATTGAATTCGTATCTAAGAATGTAGGTTCCAAGCATATTTAGTCTGGTATTACCTCCATTATATCCTACACCTCCGTAAATATTAATAACAGGAAAGTTTAAAGATGCAATTGCTTGTACAGTATATGAATTTAGTTTAAATTCTGCAGAAGCATTTTCGGTTGATACATCACCAGAAACATCACCTATTGTATAATCAACATTCATATTGGTGTAGGCAGCTAGTAAAGAAACATGCAATGGTGTTTTATCCATAGGACCAAACCAATTGGTAATTTCTTTTTTTACTCCTATTCCAAACAATCCTCCTTTTACATCATCAGAGCCTACTTTTGGTACATATCTAACCATTGCTTCAAATTTATAAGGAAGTCCTAATCCAATTTGAACAGAAGGAGCTGGTACGGCATTAGCAGGTAGATCATCTTTAACGCCTTCAGGCATTGTAAAGTTAGCTTCAACTTCTTGTCCATTAACGGTTGTTCTATATGTTAATTCTGCAGGAGTTAGGGAATTGCTTCCAGTAACTGTTGGTGTAGTATTTTGGTTATAGGTAGTATTACTAGATAATCCTATTTTTGTTAGATTAAATATTTCATCTTCAGAAGGTACAAAAGAAGCATTAGCACCAATAGTGATATCAAAGCCAAATTTTTTGTGAACTTTAGCAGTATGATACCAGCCATTGTTCATGCTATAAATAAAACCTTTCATAGCAGGATCTAAATAAGCATTTGTTAGTTTGCTAGCGTCTTCTTTTGCTAATAAAATAGTTTCTAATTCCTGAGCTTTAACACTAAAGCTTACCATTAAAGTTAAAAGTGGTAAAAGAATTTTTTTCATAATTATGAGGATGTTGTTTTAAGCGGTAAAAATATAAAATAAAAAAAAGCTCAATAATTTTATTGAGCTTTTTTGTCGTTAAGAAATTGTTTTATGCATCAATATTCGCATATTTTGCATTCTTTTCTATGAAATCTCTACGTGGAGGAACTTCATCACCCATTAGCATAGAGAATATTCTATCAGCTTCAGTTAAGTTGTCAATAGTAACTTGTCGTAATGTTCTAAACTCAGGATTCATGGTAGTGTCCCATAATTGTTCTGCGTTCATCTCTCCAAGACCCTTATAACGCTGAATAGTTACTGAACCACCCATTTTTTGAGCAATTAAATCACGTTGATTGTCATCCCATGCATACTCGCGTTTTTGCCCTTTTTTAACTAAATATAAAGGAGGAGTAGCAATGTAAATATATCCTTGTTCAACCATTTCACGCATGTAACGGAAGAAGAATGTTAAAATTAAAGTAGCAATGTGGGAACCATCCACATCGGCATCACACATAATAACTACTTTATGGTAACGTAATTTGGTTAAGTTTAATTCACGAGGGTCGTCTTCTGTTCCAATAGTAACTCCTAATGCAGTAAACATGTTTTTGATTTCTTCATTTTCAAAAACTTTATGTTGCATAGCTTTTTCTACATTTAAGATTTTACCTCTTAAAGGAAGAATAGCTTGGAAGTTACGGTCACGACCTTGTTTTGCAGTACCGCCTGCCGAGTCTCCCTCAACAAGGAATATTTCACATTGAGCAGGGTCAGTTTCAGAACAGTCAGATAATTTACCAGGTAAACCACCGATGCTCATTACTGTTTTACGCTGTACCATTTCACGAGCTTTGCGTGCTGCGTGACGTGCTTGTGCAGCTAAAATAACCTTTTGAACAATGGTTTTAGCGTCGTTTGGATTTTCTTCTAAGTAATCTGTTAACATTTCAGATACCGCTTGTGATACAGCAGCGCTTACTTCACGGTTACCTAATTTTGTTTTTGTTTGACCCTCAAATTGAGGTTCTGCTACTTTTACAGATACAATTGCTGTCAATCCTTCACGGAAGTCATCACCAGCAATTTCGAATTTTACATTTTTAAGTAAACCAGACTCATCAGCATACTTTTTTAATGTGTGCGTTAAACCACGACGGAAACCTGATAGGTGTGTACCTCCTTCGTGTGTATTAATGTTATTTACGTATGAGTGTAAATTCTCAGCATACGAATCATTGTACACCATAGCAACTTCTACAGGAATTCCATTTTTTTCACCTTCCATAGAAATTACATCTTGAATAATCTGTGTTCTTGTCCCGTCTAAGAATTTCACAAATTCAGATAAACCTTCCTCAGAATGAAATGTTTCAGAAATATTATTTCCTTCATCATCCTGATTACGTTTGTCAGTTAACGTAATGGTGATACCTTTATTTAAGTATGCCAATTCGCGCATACGTGTAGCTAAGGTATCGTAGTTGTATTCTGTTGTTTGTTGAAAGATTGATTTATCTGGCAAGAAGCTAACAATAGTTCCAGTAAAATCTGTATCTCCAATAGTTTTTACAGGGTATAAAGTTTTACCTCTTTCATATTCTTGTTGCCAAATTTTACCTTCTTTATGTACAGTTGCAGTTAAATGATCAGAAAGTGCATTCACACAAGAGACCCCAACACCATGTAGTCCACCAGATACCTTGTATGAATCTTTATCAAATTTACCACCAGCACCAATCTTGGTCATTACAACCTGTAGTGCAGAAACTCCTTCTTTTTTATGAATTCCAACAGGAATACCACGACCATTATCTTTTACTGTAATAGAGTTATCTTCATTAATATCTACTGATATTTCATCACAGTGACCAGCTAAGGCTTCGTCAATAGAGTTATCTACAACCTCATATACTAAATGGTGTAATCCTCGTACTCCAACATCTCCAATATACATGGAAGGACGCATGCGTACGTGCTCCATTCCTTCTAGCGCCTGGATACTATCGGCAGAATAATTATGTTTTTTTTCTTCGCTCATTATAAAGAGAATTAAATTAAAGTCTTTATCATAAAATAATCGCTCGGGAGCGATTATTGTTACATTACAAATTTACGATTTTATAAACTTTAAATAAAGTTTTTAAGAGGTTTTTGTGATGTTTTATCAACAATTGCTTAAGAAATAAAAAAGCCCTTAAAACGGCTAAAAACACTTTTAAATTAGAATTTGAAGATAAATGGATAGTTTGGTTTAATCTTTTTTTATAAAAATAGCTTATTTGGCTTTAAAAATGTTTTATAAAAGTAAAGTTATAAAATTGTTTGTTTGGTGTTAAATAAATGAATTTAAATTAGTGTTTGATGGTTTTTTGTTTATGTTTTTGTAAAAAATTAACATTTTTTAAGGTTTTTATTGTGTTTTTTGTTAATATTGAAGCTAGTATTAATAAATTAAATTTTTTTTAAAATGAAAACCCCCCGAATTTTATTAGGAGCTTTATTGGCTTCTATGTTGTTTATTGGCTGTAACAATTCTGAAGAATTAGTTACTGGTTCAGAAAGTTTGACAGAAGAGCAAATTTCTAGTTTAACAAATAAGAAAGAAGCTACTTTTCAATTTATTGATTTGATGAAGAATCAAAGCTTTAAAGAAAAGACTCTTGAGTTGTTGAATAATCAGCAACCAAGTGTAGCGATGTCTAAAATTTTAAACCAAACTTCTGAGTTTGTAAGTGATGAAGAGTCATATAAAATGTTAATGTCTAAAACCACTATGTTAGAAGGTAAGGCGTCTAAAGAAGCCGCTCCTGAAAAGATAGAGATTTTGGAAGTTTGGATGCACAATGGAGAGAGAATAGAAGATTTTTCTAATGTATTATTTTCTTTTGCTCCTGAAGGAGATGAGAAAACTTGGGAGAGAGTTGAAGCGTATACAATAGATAAAGAAGTTGTTTATCTTGATCCTAAAGAAGCACCAAGTCAAACAGTTATTGTTATTGAAACTGATGGTTTTGAAGCCTTGAAGAGAGAGGTAATTTATATGAATGAGTATCTTCAAGAAAATGGAGTTCAAAACAACAGGTTTTTAAAGTCTTCATTAGATTTAAGTACTAAATCTGCAAGAAACACTGGATTAGAAACTACGAAGTTAGATAAAATAAGATTAAATGACGATGAAGAACCTTGGATAAGTGGTGCTGCTGAGGTATATGCAATAACATCAGGTATTAAAGATGATAAAAACAATCCTGAAATTAAGGTAATACCTATGTATTATTTAGATCATGATGATACTGATTATTATCCGAATCAAATATTATTGTTTTGGGATGATTATCAATACCAAGCTGCAAATATTCAGTTATTTGAAAAAGATGACAATACAAATTATAAAGACTTAGTTTCTGCTATTGTAAATGGAGTTTTTCAAATTATAGGAACAGTTTCAACACAACCTTGGGTTAATGTTTTGGGTCAGATTGCTGGAGCAATAATTCAAGCGATGCCTGATAGCTGGTATGCCAATAATGATGATTATGTAGATTCGTTTTATACAATTGAAAAAAATAAGAGTTACTATAATTATTATGGAGCTAGAAGAAATGCAAAGGTGAACTTATCTCCTTTTTATGTAGCTCCAAATTAAAAAATAAATTTAAAGGAATAACAAAAACCTCGCCAATAAGCGAGGTTTTCTTTACAACTAAAATTTGAAAAAAACTAAGAATTTTTCTTAGTAAGCGTCTTCATGTACAGCTTTGATAGCTCTACCAGAAGGTTCGTTTTGGTTTTGAAAACTTTTATCCCAAGCCAGTGCAGTAGGAGTGCTACAAGCAATTGAAGGTACAGATGGAACTGTTAAAGCAGCAGTTTCACTTGGAAAATGCTCTTCAAATATTGAACGATAATAGTATTCTTCTTTAGCTCTTGGTGTTTGCGTAGGAAAGCGATGTGGAGCATTTGCCATCATTTCGTCAGTAATAGCAGCTTCTACAACTTCCTTTAAGGTGTCAATCCAGTTGTAGCCAACTCCGTCAGAAAATTGTTCTTTTTGTCTCCAAGCTACTTCTTTTGGTAAATAGCTCTCAAAAGCTTTACGTAACACCCATTTTTCCATACGTTCATCATTAATCATTTTGTCTTCTGGGTTAATACGCATTGCTACATCCATAAATTCTTTATCTAAAAATGGTACACGACCTTCAATTCCCCAAGCCATTAAACTTTTATTGGCGCGTAAACAATCGTATTGATACAATTTATCTAGTTTTCGTACAGTTTCTTTATGGAATTCTTCTGCATTAGGGGCTTTATGGAAGTATAAATATCCTCCAAAAAGTTCATCAGCACCTTCGCCAGATAAGACCATTTTTATTCCCATAGATTTAATAACACGTGCCATTAAATACATTGGAGTAGAGGCACGAACTGTTGTAATATCGTAAGTTTCCAAGTTGTAAATAACATCTTTTATTGCGTCTAAGCCTTCTTGAATAGTAAAGGTTATTTCATGATGAATAGTATCAATATATTCCGATACTTTTTTAGCTGCAGCTAAATCAGGTGAACCTTCTAAACCAATAGAAAATGAATGTAATTGCGGATACCAAGCAGCATCTTTATCACCAGATTCTACGCGTTTAGCAGCATATTTTTTTGCAATAGCAGAGGTGATGGAAGAATCCAATCCACCAGAAAGTAATACTCCATAAGGTACATCACTCATTAGTTGCCTATGAACAGCGGCTTCTAAAGCATCGCGAACTTCATCTATGGAGGTCTTATTGTCTTTCACAGCTTCGTATTCCATCCAATCACGAGAATACCATTTTTGTAATCCGTCTTCACGCGTATAATAGTGTCCTGGAGGAAAAATTTCGATTTTGTTACAAACTCCTTCTAGCGCTTTTAACTCAGAGGCCACATAAAAAGTTCCGTGTTTATCCCATCCCATGTATAAAGGAATAATTCCCATATGGTCACGAGCTACTAAATATTCATCTGTAATTGAATCGTATACAGCAAAACCAAAAATCCCGTTTAAATCATCTAAAAACTCAACTCCCTTTTCTTTGTATAAAGCTAAGATAACCTCACAATCAGATTTAGTTAAAAACTCATGTTTTTCCTTAAGTTGTTTTCTTATTTCTTTATGATTATATATTTCTCCATTAGCAGCTAAGACAAATCTACGGTCATGGCTAAATAGAGGTTGTTGTCCAGAGGCAGGATCAACAATTGCTAGTCGCTCATGTGCCATAATTGTTTTTTCATCGCTATAAATTCCACTCCAGTCTGGACCTCTATGGCGAACTTTCTTAGCCATTTCTAATAATTGAGGTCTTAATTTATCTGAAGATTGTTTTAAATCAAACGCACATACAATTCCACACATAATTTTAATTTTATTGTTTATTATAATGCAAATAACTGAATGATGTTTTTATTTTTAAACAATTATGCTTTTTTTGATTATATATTATAACTTTAAAAGTTGAAAAACATATTTTAATTAACTTTAATTTGCGTTTTAAGCTATTATTATTCTACTTTTTAATTATTCTTATAACAATTATGAGAGTTTACTTTTATCGAAAAAGAAGGAAGTGTAATTTTAACAGTAAAATTAGTGTTTCTTTCCTACGACTAAAATATATTTGCCGCGGTTTTTCTTTATTGTAAAGAAAATTAAAAGGGAATTAGGTGAGAATCCTAAACTGTACCCGCAACTGTAAACTTAGTCTATTAAAACTATAGATACTTGTTATTTCTTACGCCACTGTTTTTACGGGAAGGTAGTAGCAAGATGTTAGTCAGGAGACCTGCCAAAATTTAATTCATTGCTTTTCTTTCGGGTTAAAAGAAGAAGCAGTAAAGAACATTTGAAATATAATGTTTGTATTTTTTTGTTTTCAGAAACTTTAAATTTAATTATAATAATGATACGTAATTATAGTATTGTATTGGTATGTTTAATATCAGTTTTTTTTTCATGTTCAAGTGATTCAACGAAACAAGAACCAACTCCAATTTATGATAATTCTTTTATACTAAGTTATGAGGGGGACAAAACAGTGGTAGGGCATTTAGATGAAAGTCAAGTTTTTACCCCAAATGTATATGAGTCTCTAAATAAAAATTCAATATCTTTTACAAACTTTGAAAATAGTTTATTCATAGTGTCTCAAGACGGACCTAATTTTGTTACAAAATTAAACTTAAAAGATCTTGCAGAAGAAGTAGCAGTGACTACATCTAAGGTAAGTAGTCCTTCGTACTTGGCTATGTACTCAGAAACTGATGGAGTAATCATTTCTACTGGTGGAAGAGGAAGACGAAGAACATATGATTTATCGTTTTTTAATATAAGTGAAGGAGTGAAAGATAAGATTGATGGAGTTTCTTCAAAAGTATTGTTTTCAAAATCAGGAGTATTGGTAGATGGAGAAAACGTATTGATTGCTGACGATAAAGAGTTGAAAGTATTAAATATCAAAGATAAGTCAATAAAAACCACAGTAATATTTGATGATGTAATTTCAGGAATCTTAAAAGATAAAAACAATAAAATTTGGATAGGAACTGAGAAAAGAGTTGGAGATGCTAAGTTTGTAAGTTTGGCAACTGATTATGGTATTGATGAAACGGTTACATTAACAGGAGTGAATTTGTATAAGAATAGTATGCTTTCTGTAAGTGAATCAAGTAGTTATGTTTATTGGTCAGAAGTGTCAACAGGAGTGATTCACCGTTTTAACACAGAAACAAAAAAAGCAGAAGAATTTATTAATCCAACTACAGAAGGAATAATGCTTACAACTGTTATAAGAGAGCATCCTATTACAGGAAAAGTATATGTTTTAGGTGCAGAAGATTTTTTTGATACAGATAAAAGTATACTTACTATTTATAATGAAGATAAATCTGTTTTTAAAACTGTAAAAGGAATAGGTAACTCGCCAATAGATATTTGCTTCTCTAAAGAAGATTTTTCTGTAAATTAAGTATTGTTTATTTATTTTTAATACGAAAAAGTTTGTAAAATCAAAATCACTTTATACATTTGTAGCATAATGATAAAACAACAATTAAATAACTGGTGGTGGAAAACTCATAACTTACGTTAGTGAGACCATCTTGTTATATCTATAATACAACGAAAAGGCTTATCTCATGATAAGCCTTTTTTGTTTTTTACATATTAAATAAAATGAAAAAAATTACCTTTAAAACAATAGCAAAAAAACAATTGGCAGATATGATAACGCCAGTTAGCTTGTATTTAAGAACAAGAGACAAGTATGCGAATAGTTTGCTGTTAGAAAGTTCAGATTATCATAGTAAAGAAAATAGTTATTCGTTTTTGTGTATAGAACCTTTGATAACCATCAAGGCAGAAAATGATGAATTGTTATTGTCGTATCGAAAAGAAGAATTAGAAAGAGAGCCTATTCAAAGAAATTTTTATGAGAAGTTTGATGCGTATAGCAATGTTATTTCGATAAATTGTTCAGAGGAAATAAAATCATTTAATGGATTGTATGGTTATACAACTTTTGATGCGGTTCAATACTTTGAAACAATTCAGTTAAAATCAGATAAAGCACCTTCTGAAATTCCAGTATTACAGTATAGCTTTTTCCGATTTATTGTAGCAATCAATCATTTTAAAAATGAAATGATTTTGATAGAAAATATACCAGAAGGAGAAGAATCTCGATTATCAGAAATTGAAAACTTGGTAAATTCTCAATCTTTTGCTAAATACGACTTTGCTTTTCAAGGAGAAGAAACTTCGAATATCACGGATGAGGAATTTAAGCAAAGTGTAACAAAAGCAAAGGAACATTGTAAAAGGGGAGATGTTTTTCAGTTGGTTTTATCACGTCAATTTCAACAAAAATTTAAAGGAGATGAATTTAATGTGTACAGAGCATTACGCTCTATAAACCCTTCTCCATATTTATTTTATTTTGACTACGGAAGCTTTAAATTGATGGGGTCTTCGCCAGAAGCACAAATTAAGATAAATGAAGGTCAGGCTATTATTAATCCAATTGCAGGAACCTTTAGAAGAACAGGTGATGATGAAAAAGATAGAGAGTTGGCGAAAGAGTTAGCAAATGACCCGAAAGAAAATGCAGAACATGTAATGTTGGTTGATTTAGCGAGAAATGATTTAAGTAAACATGCAACCAATGTAACAGTTGAAACCTATAAAGAGGTTCAATATTTTAGTCATGTAATTCACTTGGTATCAACAGTAACAGGTAAAATTACAGGAAACCCAATAGAAATTGTTGGAGATACATTTCCAGCAGGAACATTAAGTGGAGCACCAAAATACAAAGCCATGGAATTGATAGATACATACGAAAATCAAACCCGTGGATTTTATGGAGGATGTGTTGGTTTTATTGGACTGAACGGAAATGTAAATCAAGCCATAGCAATTCGTTCTTTTGTAAGTAAAAATAATACTTTGTTTTACCAAGCAGGTGCAGGAATTGTAATTAATTCTAAAGAAGAAAACGAACTACAAGAAGTAAATAATAAGTTAGCAGCACTTAAAAAAGCATTGGTGTTAGCAGAAGAAATATAAAATTAGAATTGAGATGTTTGTATTTACATGTAGGATATACATGTTTTATTATTACTCAAACCTCAATACTCAATACTATAAATATGAAGATATTAATATTAGATAATTACGACTCATTTACCTATAATTTGGTACATTATGTGGAGGATATAACAGGAAAGTTGCCAGATGTGTATCGTAACGATGAAATTTCAGTAGATGAAATTAAAAAATACGATGCTATTATTCTGTCACCAGGACCAGGTATTCCTGATGAAGCAGGTATTTTAAAGGAAACTATAAAAACCTATGCAGGTAAAATTCCAATTTTTGGAGTGTGTTTGGGTTTGCAAGCAATAACGGAAGTTTTTGGAGGTAAGTTAGAAAACTTGAACGATGTATTTCATGGAGTAGCTACTGAAATGAAAGTGACTAAAAATAATGCAATTACCTTTAAAGATATTTCAGAAACTTTTGAAGCTGCACGTTATCACTCTTGGATTGCTTCACACAACAACTTTCCTGAGGAACTAGAAATAACAGCAGTTGATGAAGAAGGAAGCATTATGGCATTACGCCATAAAGAATTTGCTATTGAAGCAGTACAGTTTCACCCAGAAAGTATTTTAACTCCAGACGGAAAAAAAATGATTCAGAATTTTATTGCTTTTGCCGAAAGCCAAAAGCCAAAAGCTTAAAGCTATTGATATGAAAAAAATACTAAACACCCTATTTGAACAAAAACGATTGACCAAGGAACAATCGAAAGAAGTTTTGATAAATATTGCACAAGAAAAATACAATGCTTCACAAATAGCTGCATTCATTACCGTGTTTTTAATGCGACCAGTTTCGGTTGATGAATTATCAGGGTTTAGAGAAGCTTTATTAGAATTAGCGATAAAGGTAGATTTATCAGACTTTAATACGATTGATTTATGCGGAACAGGGGGAGATGGAAAAAATACGTTCAACATTTCAACATTAACCTCATTTATTGTGGCGGGAACAGGACATAAAGTTGCAAAACATGGAAATTATGGTGTGTCTTCTGCATCAGGTTCTTCTAATATGTTAGAGTTTTTAGGATACAATTTCACAAATGATGAGACTACGTTAAAGCGTCAGTTAGAAGAAGCAAATATTTGTTTTTTACACGCACCGTTATTTCATCCGGCGATGAAAGTTGTAGCACCTATTCGAAGAGAATTAGGAGTAAAAACATTTTTTAACATGTTGGGGCCATTGGTAAATCCAAGTCGTCCACAAAATCAATTGGTGGGCGTATTTAATTTAGAGGTTGCCAGAGTGTACAATTATATGTTGCAACAATCTGAAGTAAATTATGGTGTGGTACATGCATTAGATGGGTACGACGAAATATCGTTAACAGGAGATTTTAAATTATTTACAAAAGAGGCAGAGCAACAAGTTTCTCCATCTGACTTAGGACAAAAACAAATTTCTCCATCAGCTATTTTTGGAGGGAATACCGTTAAAGAAGCTGCTGAAATATTCGTAAATATTATTAATGGAAAAGGAACAGAAGAGCAAAATAATGTGGTATTAACTAACGCAGCATTTGCCTTAAAAACGTTTAATAAAAATAAGAGTTTTGAAATCGCATTTGAAGAAGCTAAAGATTCGTTATTAGGGTTAAGAGCGAAAGAATGTTTAAATAAATTAATTACGAATTAGTAATTACGAATTATAAGTTGTTAATTATGAAGAAGGGTAATATTATTCAGGAAAAGAGCTATGATTTTGCTGTGAGAGTTGTGAACTTGTACAAACATTTATCACAAGAGAAAAAGGTGTTTGTTTTAAGTAAACAATTATTACGTTCAGGTACATCAATTGGAGCGAATATAGAAGAAGCAATTGGTGGTCAGAGCAGAAAAGATTTTTATGCTAAACTAACCATAACATATAAAGAAGCAAGAGAAACACATTATTGGATTCGTTTGTTAAAAGACACTAGTTTTCTTTCAAAAGATACAGCATAATCATTTTTAAATGATACAGAGAAAATACTTAGAATCATAGGAAGTATCCAAAAGACAATTCGTAATTCATAATTAAAAAATCATAATTTATAATTGAAATGACTATACTAGATAAAATAATAGCCTTTAAAAAACAGGAAGTAGCAAAAATAAAAGCTGAAGTTGCTGTTAAAAAGCTGGTTGAAAGTCCGAATTTTAAAAGACAACCAATTTCTTTGAAAAAATCATTGTTGGAGCCTTATTCAACAGGAATTATAGCAGAGTTTAAACGTCAATCGCCTTCTAAAGGAATTATCAATGACAAAGCAACGATTACTGAAGTAACGAATGGATATTTAGATGCTAATGTAGCAGCACAATCAATCTTAACCGATACTTCTTTTTTTGGAGGTACCATGGCAGATTTGATGGAAGCACGAGTAATTAATCAACAAAAACCCATTTTAAGAAAAGATTTTATTGTTGATGGGTTTCAAATAGTAGAAGCTAAAGCAATTGGTGCTGATGTGGTGTTGTTAATAGCTACTTGTTTGACAGCCGAACAATTGAAGAATTACGGTCAATTAGCAACAGATTTAGGATTAGAAGTCTTATATGAAATCCATACCCAAGAAGACTTAGATAAAATTGGAGATTTGGATAATAAAATTATAGGAATTAACAACAGAAACTTAAAGACGTTTGAAGTTGATTTAGAACACTCAATAAATTTAGCAAGTCAAATTCCAGATACAGTTGTAAAAGTTTCAGAAAGTGGAATTTCAGATCCAAGGATTATAACAGGATTAAAAGAACATGGTTTTCATGGTTTTTTAATAGGGGAAAACTTTATGAAAACAGAAAATCCAGGTCAAGCATGTCAAGAGTTTATCGATCAAATTAGATAATGTCAGTTCGAGTGAATTTATGAGGAACGAATAAATTAGTGTCGAGAACAAGTACTTCTCGATACAATTTTCTCACAAAGTCGAAAATTACTCGAAATGACGAAATATAAATAATATGAAACTAAAAGTTTGTGGAATGAAGTTTATAGAAAATATTCAGCAAGTAGCTGAGTTACAACCTGATTATTTAGGGTTTATTTTCTATGAAAAATCATCAAGAAATTTTGAAGGCATCATTCCGAAACTACCTAAAGGAATCAAAAAAGTAGGTGTTTTTGTAAATGAGTATTTGGAGATTGTAGTTTCTTTAGTTGAAGAATATCAGCTGGATTCGGTTCAGTTGCATGGAGATGAACCTGTTGAATATATTCGAAAATTAAAGGAACATTTACCAAAACTAGAAATTATTAAGGTGTTTGGAATCAAAGACAAATTTAATTTTGAGATATTAAAACCTTATGAAGAGGTAATAGATTATTTTTTGTTTGATACCAAAGGTAAAGAGCGCGGAGGAAACGGAGTAACATTTAATTGGCAAATTTTACAAAACTATAACTCAACCAAACCTTACTTTTTAAGCGGAGGAATAGGCTTAGAAGAAGTAGGAGAATTACAATCCTTTCTTAAAAGAAAAGAATCACAATACTGCTATGCAATTGATGTGAATAGCAAGTTTGAAACCAAGCCAGGAGTAAAATCAGTAGAAAAAATAAAAAAGTTTAAAAAGCTAACGGCTAACAGCTAAAACAAATTATATGAAATTTCAACCAGACAATAACGGATATTACGGACAATTTGGAGGAGCATTTATACCAGAATTGTTATACCCAAACGTAAAAGAATTAGAAGATAATTATATAAAAATTATAGAATCTGAAGAATTTCAAGAGGAATATAAAGATTTATTAAAACACTATGTTGGTCGTCCAAGTCCACTGTATTTAGCAAAAAGGTTATCAGAAAAGTATGGAGCAGCTATTTATTTAAAAAGAGAAGATTTAAATCATACAGGCGCGCATAAAGTAAACAATACCATTGGTCAAATTCTAATCGCAAAACATTTAGGAAAAACTAAAATTTTAGCAGAAACAGGTGCAGGGCAACATGGAGTGGCTACAGCTACAGTATGTGCCTTAATGGGATTAGAATGCGTTGTTTTCATGGGAGAAACTGATATTCAACGTCAAGCGCCGAATGTAGCCCGTATGAAAATGTTGGGGGCTAAAGTAATACCAGCAACTAGTGGAAGCAAAACCTTGAAAGATGCTACGAATGAAGCCATCCGTTATTGGATTCAACACCCAGATACCTATTATTTAATAGGCTCTGTGGTAGGTCCGCATCCGTATCCAGATATGGTAGCGCGATTGCAAGCAGTGATTTCAGAAGAAATGAAAGTGCAATTGAAAGAACAAACAGGGAAAGAAAATCCTGATATTATTATAGCTTGTGTAGGTGGAGGAAGTAATGCAGCAGGTGCTTTTTATCATTATTTAGAAGATAAAGAAGTGGAACTAATCGCAGTTGAAGCAGCAGGATTAGGAGTGAGTTCTGGAGAAAGTGCAGCAACGTCACAATTAGGAGAAGTAGGAGTTATTCATGGGAGTAAAACCATCTTAATGCAAGATGAATACGGACAAATTGTAGAACCATATTCTATTTCTGCAGGATTAGATTATCCAGGAGTGGGACCGTTACATGCTTATTTACATGAAACAAAACGAGCAACATTTATGAATGCTACGGATAAAGAAGCACTAGATGCTGCTTACGAACTAACAAAAATAGAAGGAATTATTCCGGCATTAGAAAGTGCACACGCATTAGCAGTATTACCAAAAATGGATTTACAAAAAGATCAGGTGATTGTGGTGAATTTATCAGGTAGAGGAGATAAAGATTTAGAAACGTATATAAAACATTTAAGCTAATAGTTAAAAAGAATGTCACATCGAGTGAATTTGAGAGGAACGAATAAATTTGTATCGAGATGTAATAAGTTCTCGATACGATTTCCTCCTAAAGTCGAAAATCACTCGAACTGACAAAACCATAGAAAATGAACTCAATTCAACATATATTCAATAAAAAGGAAAACAATTTATTATCAATTTTTTTTACCGCAGGTTTTCCAAAATTAGAAGATACTACAAAAGTTATTGCTAAGTTAAGTAATAGTGGAGTAGATTTTATAGAAGTAGGTTTGCCATATTCTGACCCACTTGCAGATGGACCAACTATTCAGCATAGTAGTGATGTAGCGTTGAGAAACGGTATGAATCTCGACGTGGTTTTTAAGCAATTACAAACGATAAAAGGTTCAAATAAAACCCCTTTAGTATTAATGGGATACTTGAATCAGATTATTAAATACGGGGAAGATAGGTTCTGTAAAGAAGTAAGAGATTGCGGAATAGATACTGTAATTATTCCCGACTTACCTATGGTTGAATACGAGAACCATTATCAACAGTTGTTTGAAAAATACGGAATTACAAATGTATTTTTAATTACACCACATACGTCTGAAGAACGCATTCGTAAAATAGATTCTTTAACCAATGCTTTTATTTATGTAGTTGCTTCGGCATCTATTACGGGAGCCAAAGGTGAAGTTTCATCAGCACAAATAAATTACTTTAAAAGAATTCAAGCGATGAATTTGCAAAGTAAGTTAATTGTTGGTTTTGGTATTTCAGATAACAAAACTTTTACTACAGCTTGCGAGTACATGAATGGAGCTATTATAGGTTCAGCTTTTATTAAAGAATTAGAAAAAAATGGGATTGAAGAGATAAGTAATTTTGTGAGAACTGTTAAGAACTGTTAATATATTCCTAATTTTAAGAGAATTTTAGTCATAATAAAGTAATTTGGTGATTTAAAATCAAATAACATGACTAAAAAGATATTCTTAGGGGTGGCTTTAATAGCAAGTAATTTTTTATTTGCCCAACATACACTAATTCGTAAGCCTGTGATTAGCCCTGATGCTTCTCAAATGGCATTTAGTTATTATGGCGATATTTGGCTATATAACTTTAACAATCAGCAAACAAAAAGGTTGACTATTCATAAAGGCTACGAAAGTAACCCTGTTTGGAATGAAAAAGGAACTGAGATTGCATTTTCATCAAATAGAAAAGGAAATGATAATGTATTTGTAACTTCTATAAAAGGAGGAGTTCCTAAACAGTTAACATACTACCCTACAGCCAATATTCCTACAGATTGGACAAAAGAAGGAGATATTGTTTTTACGACTGGTCGTGTGTTAAGAGGTCCAGAGTGGGATAAACAAATGTATGTAGTTAATGAAAAGGGAGAAACACCTCGTCGATTATTAACTGCTTATGGTGAAATGGCTTCGGTATCTCCTAACGGAAAATTAATTGCTTTTACCAAAGGAGCATGCCGTATTGCTCGTGAAGATTACTCAGGTTCTGCGCAACGTGATATTTGGGTTTATAATACTGAAACAGATGAATATCATCAAATAACAACAAGTAACAAGAATGATCACTCTCCTGTTTGGGATGCAGTGGGGAATTTATACTACATCGGAGCAAAAAGTGGACGTTATAATATTTATAAACAAGTAATTTCTGCAAATGGAACTGCCAATGGTACAGCTACTCAATTAACAAATCAAACAAAAGACGGTGTACAAACATTCTCAGTAAGTAATAATGGAACGATTGTTTATACCAGTGGGGCAGATACTTTCAAGTTAGAAAATGGAAAAACTCAAAAAATTAACTTAGATATTGTTTCAGATAATCGTTTTGAAGAAGAAGAAACTAAAACAGTTTCAGGAAACATTGGTAATTATGCAGTTTCACCTAATGGAAAAAACGTAGCATTAGAAATTAATGGAGAAATCTTTATAAAGGAGAATAATAAAGAAAAGAAGCGCTCAAACAATGTGAGCAAGCATCCATATAGAGATATTAATCCACAGTGGTTAGACGATAAAACAGTTGTTTTTTCTTCAGATAGAGACGGAGTTTATCAATTCTACAGTGCAGTTTCTACAGATACTTTGGTGGGGTTGCACCGTAGTTTAAAAACAAAAGTTTCTAAACTAACAAATAGCAAAGAAGATATTGAATATTCCTTAGTTTCTCCTGATGGAAAGAAGATAGCTTATCAGGTGGGAAGAGGAATTTTAATGATTGCTGATATTAAAAAAGGAAAAATAACAAATGCTAAAGAATACTCTAATTCTTGGGCAGCTGCTGAAGGAGTTTCATGGAGTCCAGATAGTAAATACATAGCCTATTCTCAAGAAGACTTAAATTTTGATAGCGAAATTTTTATTCAATCTGTAGAGAATCCTTCTACTAAAATGAATGTGTCTATGCATCCTAGAAGTGACCGAAATCCAGTTTGGAGTGCTGACGGAAAAAAGTTAGCATTTTTATCAAATAGAAGCGGAATCAATTACGATGTTTGGATGGTTTGGTTGGAAAAATCTGATTGGGAAAAGTCAAAACTAGATCACGAAGAAGGAGCTTATTATCCTGAGAAGAAAGAAGAACCTTCTAAAGAGAAAGACGCAAAAAAAGGAAAGAAAAAGAAGAAAAAAGTAGTTGTAAAAATAGATGAAGATAAAATTTACGACCGTCTAGTACAAGTTACTTCTTTACAAGATGATGAGTATAGTCCTGTGTTTAGTGCAGATAGTGATTTCATTTATTTTTCAGCAACCAACCCTGCTACAGAAAAAAGAAGTACATATAAAGTTAAATGGGATGGTAGCAAGCCAAAATTAGTAAAAGGAGTTGCTAATGCACGAAACTTTACTGAAAACAAAGGGAAAATTTATTTTACTTCAAGAGGAAAATTAGCTGAATTAAATACAAAATCAGATAAAGTAACAAGATTGCCTCACAGTGCGACGTACACAACAAATAGAAAAGAAGTGTATCAACAGGTTTTTGAAGAAGGAATTCGTGCATTAACAGCTGGTTTTTACGATCCAGAATTTCACGGATACAATTGGAATGCTTTAGTAAAGAAGTACAAGCCTTGGGTATTGTCAGCAACCACTCACGAAGATTATACCTATATGTTTAATTTGTTGTTAGGACAGTTAAATGCGAGTCATATGGGCTACCGAGGAAGTGCTCCAAGAAATACAAGTGATAAAGTTGGAGTATTAGGTTTAGAAGTAGAGAACACTAAAAAAGGAGTAAAGGTTTCTTATGTGTTACCAAATTCAGTAGCAGATAAATCAACCAGTAAGTTAAAAGTGGGGGATATTATTACTGCTGTTAACGGACAAGAAATTAAAAAGAATACGAATTTTTATAGTTTACTAAAGAATACTCAAACTAAGGAGATTTTGTTGAGTTTAGGTAACGGTAAAGAGGTAGTATTACGCCCAGAAAGGTCGTTAAGAAGTTTACAATATGAGGAATGGGTAAACTCTAGAAAGAAATTGGTAGATGAATATTCTAACGGTCAGTTAGGGTATATTCATATTCAAGGAATGAACATGCCAAGTTTCGAGCGTTTTGAACGTGAACTAAAAGCAAGTGGTTATGGTAAAAAAGGAATCGTAATTGATGTTCGTTACAATGGTGGTGGATGGACTACTGATAGATTAATGGCAGTGTTAAATGTAGATCAACATGCATATACAATTCCAAGAGGAGCAGCAAAGAGTTTAAAAAATCATCAAAAATTTGCAGATAACTATCCGTTTAATGAACGTGCTATTTTATCGGTAAACACAAAACCAGTGGTAGCATTATGTAATGAAAATAGTTATTCAAATGCTGAAATTTTCTCACATGCCTTCAAGAGCTTAGGGTTAGGGAAGTTAGTTGGTCAGCCAACTTTTGGAGCTGTTGTATCTACAGGAGGTAAACGATTAGCTAACGGAATGATTCGTATGCCTTTTAGAGCATGGTTTGTAAAGAAAACAGGAGAGAACATGGAGAACGAAGCACCGGCAGTACCAGATTACTTAGTGAAAAATGCACCAGGATGGAAAGATAGAGGAGAAGATGCTCAGTTAAAAAAAGCAGTGGAGGTGCTGTTACAAGATATTAAGTAATATGGATAAGTTAAAACAAAACCTGAGTTTTTATTCAGGTTTTGTTTAATAGTTTACAGTAGTAATGAGTTTAATGTCTAATAACTTCAATAACTCCATGGGCACCTCTAGAGCCGTATTTTGCTGCTTCAGGTCCTTTGAGGATTCTTATTGATATTATATTTGAAGGTACAATATCTGAAAAAACAGATTGGTCAACAGCATTATTATTTATTACAAATAAAGGAGTAGAGTTTCCGTTAACTGTATTGTAGCCTCTTATTAAAATCGTATTGTCAGCACCAACAAGAACACCAGGAACCTTTCCCCTTATATAATCGTAAATATTTCTATATTGAGAAGTACTTATGTTTTTTACATTTGTATTTCCTACTAAGGTTAAGTCATTTTTTTCATCTATAGTTATTGTAATTTCCTTTTCATTATTATACTTAATCTTTTTTATTCCTACTTTAGGAGAGAAAGCACTTATTTCTTTAGGAGCTTCAGAGATTTTTATTTTGAAAACTCCTTTAGAGTTTGTCCAGCTTTTTTGTCTCACATTATCAAAAAGAATAATGGCTCCAGGTATAGGCTGACTTTTGTTGTTTACAACATTGATTGTTAGTTTTTTTGTTTGTGAACTAATAGAAAAACAAAAAACGAGAGAAGTAATAAGTAAGAGTATTTTTGTATACATGTAATCTATTTTTATTATCACAATATAAAAAAATAAATTACTTGTTTCTAATGTTTTATTGTGTCTTTTTCAAGAGGTAGTCAGTGGTCGAGTATAATCTTGATGCTTTTTTATTCCTATTTTTGCCAAATGATGCAGATTACAGAACAAGAATTGTTAGAAAAATTAAAGGTAAATTTTGGATACGATAGTTTTCGTTTAGAGCAACAAGCTATTATCGAAAATATTTTAGCAAAAAAAGATACGTTGGTTATTATGCCAACAGGAGGAGGAAAGTCTATTTGTTACCAATTACCGGCATTATTTTTTGAAGGTGTTACGTTGGTGATTTCTCCATTAATTGCTTTGATGAAAGATCAAGTAGATAGCTTAAAAGCAAACGGAATTCCTGCTACTTTTTTTAACAGTAGTCAATCAACTGAAGAGCAGCAACAAGTATTTGATGCAATGGCTTCAAAAAGTATAAAATTATTGTACGTCGCACCAGAAAGTTTATCATTGCTTCAAAATGTATTGAACCAATCTTATATAAGTTGCATAGCGGTTGATGAGGCGCACTGTATTTCTGCATGGGGGCACGATTTTCGTCCTTCTTATAAACAACTAGCATTTTTAAAAAAATCGTTACCAGATGTTCCTATTGTAGCGTTAACGGCTACGGCTGACAAAGCAACGCAACAGGATATTTTAGAGCAATTAACAATACCTAATGCTACACAATTTATAAGTTCTTTTAACAGAGAAAATATTGCTTTAGAAGTGCGTCCTGCAAATGATAGAGTGCAACAAATTATTAAGTTTATCCAAAGAAGGCCTAATGAAGCAGGAATTATTTATTGTTTAAGTAGAAAAGCTACAGAACAATTAGCTAGTAAACTGCAACAAAACAATATTGATGCAAAGGCATATCACGCAGGATTATCTTTTGAAGAAAGAGCTAAGACTCAAGAGGCTTTTATTAAAGATGATTGTGAAGTAATTTGCGCAACTATTGCTTTTGGAATGGGAATTGACAAATCGAACGTTCGTTGGGTAATACACTACAATATGCCTAAAAACATTGAAGGCTATTATCAAGAAATTGGACGTTCTGGTCGTGATGGATTACCAGCAAATGCTTTACTTTTTCATAGTTATGCGGATGTTATTCAGTTGCGTCAGTTTATAGAAAACACAGGAAATAAAGAAGTTCAAGAGGCAAAATTAGAACGTATGAAGCAATTTGCGGAAGCTACGGTTTGCCGAAGAAAAATATTACTCAGTTATTTTGGAGAACTAATTGAAGAAAACTGCGGAAATTGTGATGTGTGTAAGAATCCTCCACAATTTTTTGATGGAACTGTTATTGCGCAAAAAGGACTCTCAGCTATTTATCGATTACAAGGAAAAGAAGCTATGGGAACTGTAATTGATGTACTTAGAGGAGCCAAAAATGCCACGGTTTTAGATAAAAGCTACGATAGATTGAAAACCTACGGTGTTGGTAACGATATTTCTTGGAGAGATTGGCAACATTATTTAATTCAGTTAACCAATCAAGGATATTGTCAAATAGCTTTTCATTTAAACAACAGTTTACAGCTTACCGAGTTTTCGAATAAAGTGCTTTTTGAAGGAGAAAAAGTACAATTAACAACTCCAGTAGCGTTTACAAAGGAAGTAAAAACGGTAACAAAAGAGAAAAAGAAAAAAGCAGTTAAAGACACGTTATTTGAGCGTTTGAGAAAACTGCGTTATCGCATTGCCCAAGAAGAAGATATTGCAGCATATTTAGTTTTTAATGATGCTACACTTAAAGAAATAGAGAATGAAAGACCACAATCTGACGAAGAATTTCTAGCAATAAGTGGAGTGGGACAGCGAAAATTAGAAGTGTATGGAGCTGAGTTTATGGAAGAAATCAAAACTTTTTTAAACGAAAAGAAGAAAACTAAAAAAGATACCACTTTAGAAACGTTTAAGTTATATAAAGAAGGATTTACGGTTGAAGAAATAGCAGAGAGCCGAGGGTTAAAACCTACCACTATTTTTTCTCATTTATCTAAGTTATACCTAGAAGGAAAAGATGTGAGCTTGGATGAGTTTATAGAGGCAGATACATTAGCTTTGGTAGCTAATGCAAAAAAAGTATTGAAAAATGAGACAGCTTTAAAACCTTATTTTGAGTTTTTAGGAGAGAAAGTTCCGTATGAAAAAATACGAGTAGGATTGACCATTTTACAAAGGAAAGGATAGTGTATTATGAACGAGAACTGTTTTCCTGTCGATGCTAATTCAGACGCTATTTTAAACTTAGAAGAGAAAATAAAAGCGTTAAAAGGTAAGATTGAAGCAATTGAAACCAAGCTATTTCCTTTTGAACAATCGTTACGAAATTCAATTGCTGATTTGTTAATAGAAGAACGAGAGTTAACAATTTTATATAAAGCACAAAAGAAAGCTAAAAAGGAAAAAAGGTTAGCACAAAAACGAAAAGGTAAAAATTACAAAGAACCTACAGGTATTGTACCTGTTTTGAAAAAAGAAGAAGTAGAGAAAGTCAATCAAAAAGAGAAGAAGAGATTATATAAAGAAGCAATGTTGTATGTGCATCCTGATAAGTTTTCGATGCAAGAAAATGAGCAACAAAAAGCATTAGAAACAACAACAAAGCTGATTGAAATATATCAAAACGGAAGCTTGGAAGAGTTAGAGGCTTTTCATGCTCATATTTTTGGAGGTAATACAGCGTTGAGTTTTAATAAAGATATAACATTAGTAAAAAAAACAACTAGCAACACTACTTATTTAACAAATGAGGTAGAACGTTTAGAAAAGCAATTAACCAATTTGTTAGATAGTTATACTTATAAAGTTTTAACAACATACAAAAATCCTATGTCATTTGTTGAGAAACTAAAAGTCTATTATGACGATAGAATTTTTAAACTTCGTAAACGAACCAGAACAAAAAAATAAACCAGAATTATAAAAGAACAATTCTGATTTATGATTAATTAAGAAGTTTTTAATTCTTCCATTTCTTTAATAATATCGTCTAGTTTTGATATAAGACTGTGATATAAAATTCGAGTAGAGATGTTGTATACCACGAAACCAATAACTCCAGTCACAATTGCTACGATGAGTCCAACTCCTATAATATGTAAGAATGAAGAGTCACTGGAAATATAGTTAGATAAAAAACTTTTCTCTTTCACACCGTAAGCCAGAGCAAAAATAGATACAATAGCTAGTGGAATTGCAAAAACAAATAACTTTTTTGTGGCTTTAGATACCGAGTTAATTACACTTCTGTAGTTCTTTAAATATGTTAAGTTGTCAGATTTAACATCAATAGTCTTAAATCTTTTTAATAATCTTGTATTAAAGAAGTACAAGCTTAGGATTAAAAAAGCACCGTATGCACCAATAATAGTTTCAGATAAAAGAATCCCACCGATAACTACAATTCCTGCCATAGGAAGCAATCCTTTATTGTCAAACTCGTAGGTTCTTCTAATTTTATTAATAACCGATTTAGATTTCTGGTTGTATATATCGTTAATTTTTGGAGCTATTAATGATTGTTCATTAATAAAAGCTTCATTCCATCTTTTTTCAATTGATTTTTCCATCTAATATTATTTTTAATTGTTTTTTAATTCTGTTAATACGTACTGCAATATTGTTAGCGCTAGTTCCAATAATTGCAGCAATTTCTTTGTAAGGATTTTCTTCTAAATGCAGTAAAATTATCGCTCTGTCGACTTCAGATAATTTTTTAATAGCATCATATAACAAGTTTAAATCTTCGTTTTGAAAAGCTTTATTATCCTCCGATAAATTGGGAGTTTTCTCTAAAGAATATTCTTTTTTAGCATTTCTCTTCGCTAAGGTTAAACAAACATTTAGCGTAATTCTGTAAATCCAAGTAGACCATTTCGACTTATTTTGGAATGCATCTCTGCTTTTCCATATTTGTAAACAAGCCTCTTGATAAAAGTCTTCAAAATCCTCTTGAGAGTCTGTATAAGCTCTACATATTTTAATAATAATACCAGCATGTGGTAAAATGGATGTTATATAAAAATCGTTACTCAAAATTTGGTTTTCTTGATAGGTATTCTGAAAAGTAAAATTATTACAAGAAAGTTTATTTTTTTTGAAAATAAAAAACCTTACAAAATTAATTGTAAGGATGAAGTTTGACAATGAGGTAATAGAAAATACTATTTTATGGGTTATCTGCTAATCACATCAGAAGTAATTAGTGTTTTTCTTCTTTCTGCATGTTCAAGTACATATCTCATTCGTTTAATTTGTCCTTTGGTAAATACATTCATACATCTATCATCAGTAAGATTCATATAGTTGTTTACAGGAGCAGGTTGTCCGTCACAGGCTTTAGGAATTGTCCCATCACAACCATCAATAGAACTACTTACAGGTGGTGTGTCTTCAATAAAATCGTCATGGTCATAACAAGGTTTTCCTTCAAGAACAGCTCCCCAAATATGTAATAAACCTAAGAAATGTCCCATTTCGTGGGTTAATGTTTTACCAAGATTGAGACCTCCAGAAACATCGGATTTTCCAAAGTGATGAACATTAATTAAAATACCATCACCTATGGTTTTTAACTCATCTTCTATTCCAGGTAAGTTAGTGGTAGGAAAAGAAGCTGCGCCAGCAAATGTATTAGGGGCATACCCGCTATATACCCAAATGTTGATATATTTATTAGGGTTCCAATATTCAAACTCAGGAAGCCAATCAAATCTGTCTTTATCACCTCTTACGGGAGTGTTGTCGTAATAATTAATACGGTTAATTCCGTTAGTTGGGTTCCCGTTAGGGTCTATTTCTGCAAGTTTAAATTGAATAAAAGAGTCACTACTAAGCGGGGAATTGTTTTCTCCTAAAGTGCCTGCTACTCTTCTAAAGTCGTGATTTAAAGATTGAATTTGTTCTTTAATACGTTCGGTAGCTAGGTTAAAGCCTTCGCCTATACTTTCTCCGCCATGTATTATGTGTACGACTAAGGGTAAGGTGTAGACTTCTAAGTTATCTAAAGGAGGTTCTGGATTTTCTGGTAAATCAATTTTAGTTTCACTACTGCAAGCAAATAGTAAAGAGAAAAGAGTAGTTATTAAAAAGGTTTTTTTCATAGAATTAATGGAGTTGTATCAAATTATTATTGACTAGACGCTATAGAAAGCGAAAGGTTGCGTGTAATTTTTTTATTTAACGTTTTATTATTTTAAAACAAAAGTTTAAGGAATAGAAACTTTTTTAATAAAGAAGATATTTAAAAGTATAAAGCCTCACTTAAATTTAAGTGAGGCTTTAAATATTTATTTAAAGGCATTGCCTCTTACATGTTTCGTCTGTATTGACCACCTACTTCAAATAAAGCTGAGGTAATTTGACCTAACGAACAAACTTTAGTAGCGTCCATTAATTTTTCAAAAAGGTTTTGATTGTTAATAGCTGCCGATTGCATTTCAGATAAAAGCTGTTCTATTTTATCTTCATGTGCTTTGTTCAGATTCTCTTTCGTTTTGATTTGGAATTGTTTTTCCTCTTCGGTAGCACGAATAACTTCTTGTGGGGTTACCGTTGGAGAACCTTTAGAACTTAAGAAGGTGTTTACTCCAATAATTGGGAATTCACCTGTATGTTTTAAGGTTTCGTAGTATAAACTCTCTTCTTGAATTTTAGAACGTTGGTACATCGTTTCCATTGCTCCTAAAACACCACCACGCTCCGTAATTCTATCGAATTCAGTTAACACTGCTTCCTCAACTAAATCAGTCAATTCTTCAATAATAAATGAACCTTGAATTGGATTTTCATTCTTAGCTAATCCTAATTCTTTATTGATGATTAACTGAATGGCCATCGCACGACGTACTGATTCTTCTGTAGGCGTCGTAATGGCCTCATCATATGCATTCGTGTGTAATGAGTTACAGTTGTCGTAAATTGCATATAACGCCTGTAAGGTTGTACGGATATCATTAAAATCAATTTCCTGAGCATGTAATGAACGTCCAGAAGTTTGAATATGATATTTAAGCATTTGTGCTCTTGGGTTCGCTCCGTATTTGTGTTTTAAAGCTTTTGCCCAAATTTTACGTGCTACACGACCAATTACTGCATATTCAGGATCAATACCATTAGAGAAGAAGAATGATAAGTTTGGTCCAAACTTATTAATATCCATTCCTCTTGATAAGTAGTATTCTACGTAAGTGAATCCGTTTGCTAGTGTTAAGGCTAACTGTGTAATAGGGTTTGCACCAGCTTCTGCAATATGATATCCAGAGATAGATACTGAGTAGAAATTACGAACATTTTTTTCAATAAAATATTCTTGTACATCACCCATTAAACGTAATGCAAATTCCGTAGAGAAAATACACGTATTTTGTGCTTGATCTTCTTTTAAAATGTCTGCTTGAACCGTACCACGTACTTGTGCTAAGGTATTTGCTTTAATTTCAGCATAAACATCCGCAGGTAAAATTTGATCACCTGTAACGCCTAAAAGTAGTAATCCTAATCCGTTATTACCTTCAGGAAGTTCTCCATTATATTTAGGACGTTCTATACCTTTATCGTCATATAATTCTTTAAGTTTTGTTTCAACCTTTTTCTCTAGTTTGTGCTCTTTGATGTATTTTTCACAATTCTGATCGATAGCAGCATTCATAAAGAATCCTAATAACATCGGAGCAGGACCATTAATAGTCATAGAAACAGAAGTCATAGCATGACTTAAATCGAAACCAGAGTATAATTTTTTAGCATCGTCTAAACAACAAATAGATACTCCTGCATTTCCAATTTTACCGTAAATATCAGGTCTGTGTCCTGGATCGTTACCATATAATGTAACCGAGTCAAATGCTGTAGATAAACGTTTTGCTGGCATTCCTAAACTCACATAGTGAAAACGACGGTTGGTACGTTCAGGACCACCTTCACCAGCAAACATACGTGTTGGATCTTCCCCAGTACGTTTAAATGGATATAATCCTGAAGCATAAGGAAATTCTCCAGGAACATTCTCTTGCAAATTCCAACGTAATAAATCACCCCAAGCTTGGTATTTTGGTAACGCTACTTTCGGAATTTGTGTGTGCGAAAGTGACTCAGTATGTGTTTCTATTTTAATTTCCTTATCACGTACTTTAAACGAGTAAATAGGATCTTTATATTTTTTTACTTTGTCTTGCCAGTTTAAAATAATTTCCCAGTTATGTGGGTCAAGATTTAGTTTTACTTTATCGAATTGAGCAAATAATAACTTTACAAATGGTTGTTCTTCCTCCTGAACTTGTTTCTGAATGGCATCTTGGTCAATTCCGTTTTTGGTAAGGAAAGGTTCCGTCACTTCGTTCGGAATGACAGATAAGATGGTTTGATGGATTCCGTATAATTTCTGAGCTACTTTTTCTTGCTCATCAACTTTTTTGTCATAAGCGCGATTGTTTTCTGAAATTTCAGATAAATAACGTGTTCTACTAGGTGGAATTACAAATATCTTTTCAGACATTTCTTTCGTAATTTCAAAAGTAGATTGTAAATCAGCTCCCGCCTTTTCAACTAATTTATCCATAATCGCTTTGTATAGCGAATTCATTCCTGGGTCGTTAAATTGAGATGCAATGGTTCCAAAAACAGGCATGTCATCCATATGAACATCCCATAAATTGTTGTTACGCATGTATTGTTTTTTTACATCGCGTAAAGCATCTAAAGCTCCTCTTTTATCAAATTTGTTAATGGCTACTAAGTCAGCAAAATCAAGCATGTCGATTTTTTCTAACTGTGTTGCAGCACCAAATTCGGGAGTCATTACATACAAAGAAGTATCAGAATGTTCGATAATCTCTGTATCTGATTGTCCAATACCTGAAGTTTCTAAAATGATTAAGTCAAATTCCGCAGCTTTTAATACTTCTACTGCTTCATTTACATATTTTGATAATGCTAAGTTTGACTGACGTGTAGCTAATGAACGCATGTATACACGTTCATTGTTGATAGCATTCATACGAATACGATCACCTAGCAAAGCACCACCTGTTTTTCTTTTTGAAGGATCAACAGAAATTAATCCGATAGTTTTGTTTGGAAAATCAATTAAGAAGCGACGGACTAATTCGTCAACTAAACTCGATTTACCAGCACCACCTGTACCCGTGATACCTAATACTGGAGTTTTGGAGTTTTTATTTTTTTTATGAATGGTTTCTAAAGCTTCTTTAGCAACTTCGGGGAAGTTCTCCGCAGCAGAAATTACACGAGCAATACTGCCAACTTCTTTATCGGCTAATTTGTCTACTTCTCCATTTAACGCATCTCCAATGGCAAAGTCTGATTGTTGAACTAAATCGTTAATCATTCCTTGTAATCCCAGTTCACGACCATCATCAGGAGAGTAAATACGAGTAATTCCATAGTCCATCAATTCCTTGATTTCCTCTGGTAGAATTACTCCACCACCACCTCCGAATATTTTAATATGTCCAGCTCCTTTTTCTTGCAATAAATCGTACATGTACTTAAAGTACTCGTTATGTCCACCTTGGTACGAAGTCATAGCAATTGCATTTGCGTCTTCTTGAATAGCACAGTTTACTACTTCTTCAACGCTTCTATCATGTCCTAAGTGAATTACTTCAACCCCAGTAGATTGAATAATTCGGCGCATAATATTAATGGCAGCGTCGTGTCCATCAAATAAAGAAGCCGCAGTTACAATTCGTACTTTGTGTTTAGGTTTATAGGGAGTTATTTGTTCCATTCGTAAATTGTCTTAATTTTCGGGTACGCAATTTACGGAAATCTTAAAAAATAGACGGATGTTTTAACAATTATAAATAAGAAAGGAATGCCCATCTCTTTCGAGTAGAGATATATTCTAAATTATGTTCATTTTGATAGGCCTCTCGTTCAAAACTTAGGTTTTTATAAGCTAATGATGTTTTTCGATAAATTAATAGCTTAATAAGCCATTCTAAAAAATAGAAAAGATAAAAGAAGACAATTAGTAACTCTAATTGCTGTTTTAAGTGTATTTTTTCATGATTTATTAAAACAGGATCACCTTTTAAATCTTCTCTTTTTAAGAATATAAAAGGGTATAATGTCATTCCAGAAAATCCTTTTGGTATTATATGTTTTGAAATAAATATCATAAACTTGTTCATGCAATAAACTTACCAAAGGTACAATTTATTGTTAGGACAAGAGTAAAAATACAAGAAGAAGAAAAATTTATACTTTTTAAAGATGCTGTTTTTAACTGTATAGACTTATATTTGTGCAAACTTCAAAGAAATGGATTTTTTAACTCTAAAATATAAAAAGAGGATTGAAGCTCAGTATCACAGAGCCGATATCCGTTATCCATAGTTTCTTCATTTTTACGATTATAAACAGATTTAAAATTAATAAGTTTTCATTTTTTAATTGGAAACTATAAACCGTATAAAATGACTTTTAAAGAACAAATAAAACAAGGAATACCTACTACATTACCTCCAAAAAAGGAGTATGACACCACCATAAATCACGCACCAAAACGTAAAGAAATTTTAACTGATGAAGAGAAGAAATTGGCTTTACGTAATGCATTGCGTTATTTTGATAAAAAACATCATTCAGCATTATTACCAGAATTTGCTGAAGAATTAGAAAAGTACGGACGAATTTATATGTATCGTTTCCGTCCTGATTATAAGATGTACGCGCGTCCTATTGAAGAGTATCCAGGGAAATCAGAGCAAGCAAAAGCGATTATGGTAATGATTCAAAATAATTTGGATTATGCAGTAGCACAGCATCCTCACGAATTAATTACTTATGGTGGTAATGGAGCAGTATTTTCTAATTGGGCACAGTATTTATTAACCATGAAGTACTTATCTGAAATGACCAATAAACAAACTTTGGTAATGTATTCAGGACACCCAATGGGATTATTCCCATCACATAAAGATGCACCAAGAGTAGTGGTTACCAATGGTGTGATGATTCCGAATTATTCAAAACCAGATGATTGGGAAAAGTTTAATGCGTTAGGAGTAACTCAATATGGGCAAATGACAGCAGGAAGTTACATGTATATAGGTCCACAAGGAATTGTACATGGAACAACAATTACTGTGTTAAACGGATTCAGAAAAATAGGAAAGTCTCCAAAAGGTAATTTATTTGTTACTGCTGGTTTAGGAGGAATGAGTGGTGCGCAACCAAAAGCAGGAAATATAGCAGGTTGTATTACAGTGTGTGCTGAGGTGAATCCGAAAATAACGCAGGTTCGTTTAGATCAAGGTTGGATTGATGAAAAAATCACAGACTTAGATGAATTAGTAGCACGTGTTAGAAAAGCAAAGGAAAACGAAGAAGTTGTTTCGTTAGCATATTTAGGAAACATAGTGGATGTTTGGGAAAAGTTTGCTGAAGAAAATGTGTATATTGATTTAGGTTCAGATCAAACATCGTTGCACAATCCATGGGCAGGAGGTTATTATCCAGTAGATATGTCGTTTGAAGAATCAAACGAAATGATGGCGAATAATCCAGAGTTGTTTAAAGAAAAAGTACAAGAAACCTTACGTCGTCACGCAAAAGCGATTAATAAACATACAGAAAAAGGAACGTATTTCTTTGATTACGGGAATGCCTTTTTATTGGAAGCGAGTAGAGCAGGAGCTGATGTAATGAACCCAAATCCGACGTTGGGAAGAGAGTTCAAGTATCCTAGTTATGTACAAGATATTATGGGGCCTATGTGTTTTGATTATGGTTTTGGGCCTTTCCGTTGGGTATGTACTTCAGGAAAACCAGAAGATTTAGCCAAAACGGATGCGATTGCTTGTAAGGTATTGGAGAAAATTATGAAAAAATCTCCAGAAGAAATCCAACAACAAATGGCAGATAATATTCAGTGGATTAAAGGAGCGCAAGAAAATAAGTTAGTTGTAGGTTCACAAGCACGTATTTTATATGCAGACGCTGAAGGACGTATGAAAATAGCAGAAGCGTTTAACAAAGTAATTAAGAAAGGAAAAATTGGTCCAGTAGTCTTAGGTCGTGATCATCATGATGTATCTGGAACTGATTCACCTTACCGTGAAACTTCTAATATTTATGATGGTTCGCGCTTTACAGCAGATATGGCAATTCATAATGTAATAGGAGATAGTTTTAGAGGAGCTACTTGGGTTTCTATTCACAATGGAGGTGGAGTAGGTTGGGGAGAAGTAATTAATGGAGGGTTTGGCATGCTTCTTGATGGTTCTAAAGATGCATCAAGGCGCTTAAAATCAATGCTTTTCTGGGATGTGAATAACGGAATAGCAAGACGTAGTTGGGCACGAAATAATGAAGCTGTTTTTGCGATTAAACGTGCCATGGAAGTTGAAAAGAAACTAAAAGTTACACTTCCAAACTTAGTGGACGATGCGTTATTAGAAAACATGTAAACTCTTAGAAAATGAAAAATTTAAAATTACTTTTTTTGCCAATTGTAGCTTTACTAATTACTTCATGTAGTTCAGTAAGAGTAGTAACGGATTATGATACACAAACAGATTTTAATAAATACAAAACGTTTGCGTTTTACAAAACAGGCATAGACAAAGCTCCAATCTCTGATTTAGATAAAAAACGTATTATGCGTGCTATTGAAGCAGAGTTGACGGCGAAAGGGATGACAAAGTCAGCTACCCCAGATGTTTTAGTGAGTTTGTTTACAAAGTCTCGTGAACGTATTAATGTGAATGATAATTTCTATGGAGGATTTTACTATCCATGGTATTATGGACCAAGTCCAGTAACTGTTTCTCAATATACCGAAGGTACGTTGTTTATTGATTTGTTAGATGCTGACAAAAAAGAGTTAGTATGGCAAGGGATAGGAACGGGAGCTTTGAGTACAAGTAGTGTAGAAAGAAAGGAAGCTCGTATTAAAGAATTTGTGGCTGAGATTATGGCGGAGTATCCACCTAACGCTAAAAAGTAAGATTTAAATTTTTTAAGATATACAAATACGTTAAGCAGAGCTATAAAGTCTGTTTAACGTATTTTTTTATGATATTTGTAGTATGAGAAATAAGATATTAAAACCCACTCCTGATGAGTATTATACTAATGAGCAAGGGTATAGGGTTTTTAAAGAAGCGTATCATTTACGACGAGGATATTGTTGTAAAAGTGGTTGTAAACACTGTCCGTATGGATATGATAAAAATACCGATAGTTTCAAATAAATGTGACAATAAATAGTTTATTGTTTCTAATAGATAAAATCAAACAAGTAGACATGAAAAAAATTACAGTATTCTTTATTGCACTTACTTTTATGGGATGTGCAGAATTACAAAAAGTAGTAAATCAATTACCACAAGGAGGGGTGTTAACACAAGAACAGATTGGTAATGGTTTGCGTCAAGCTTTAGATAACGGAATTCAGCATCAAGTAACTAAATTAACTTCAAAAGATGGTTTTTATAAAAATGACTTGGTAAAAATTTTATTACCAGAGGAATTACAAGCAGTAGACAAGGGGTTGAGAAAGATAGGTTTAGGTAATTTAGCTGATGAAGGATTAAAAGCAATTAATAGAACTGCTGAGGATGCTGTAAAAACAGCAACTCCAATTTTTGTGAACGCCGTTAAGGAAATTACGTTTACAGATGCAAAAAATATTTTATTAGGAGCTGATAACGCAGCGACTTCTTATTTAGAAGGAAAAACAACTTCTGCATTATATGCTGAGTTTAATCCAGTTATTAAAAACTCATTTTCGAAAGTAGGAGCTGATAAAATTTGGTCAAACTTAATCACGAAATACAATAGTATTCCGTTTGTTAAAAAAGTGAATCCAGACTTAACAGACTATGTAACAACTGAAGCGTTAGATGGTGTGTTTACTATGATTTCAGTTGAAGAAAAAGGAATACGTAATAAAGTAGGATTACGTAATACAGCATTATTACGTCAGGTATTTGCGTTACAGGATAGTAAATAGAATTAAAAAGCTCTTGAGAAATTAAGAGCTTTTTTGTTATTAGTAATATTAAAAATAGGGGTTTTCCCCATTTTATATTTAATTGTTTTTTTATATTGCTGTAAATCAAATAAATATGTATATTTATAATCCGTGTTAACCCAATTATAAATGTCAAGAATTAATCAATTACGTAGATACAGAAAACATCTTGAAGAGAGATATCTAAGGTTGGTTGAGACAGCTAATGATTATAAATATGAAGATGAGTGCAAAAGTGATCGCTCAGCATTCAAAGCGATGAAGATATTGGAAAAACTAAATAGAATAAAATATTTAGATGAAGATATGTCAAGCCCTGTTGTGTAACTCCTTAAAGTAATCAAAAGCTTTTAACAGTCTACTACCGTACCAAGAAAAGTATTCACCGTCAACCAATATAGGAGTCAGGTTGTTAGTGTGTTCTATAATCTCAAGAATGTGTTTTTCTTTGAAAGGAAAAGGTTCAGAAGAAAGTAAAATTAATTCTGGTTTTTTCTTATTGATATTTTTTATGTCAACTTCTGGATACCTTTTTTCGTTAGCATAAACATTTTCAAATTTGTTTAATTCTAGCAGGTGATTTATAAACGTATTACTTGCTGCAACCATCCAAGGATTTCTCCAAATAAAATAAGCAACTTTTCTACTTTTTTTATTTTTAATAAACTTTTTAAAATCAATTATTTTTGACTCTAATTTATTAGTTATTTTTTTAGCTTCAATTTGCTTCTCAAAAAAACTTCCGTACAAAGAAATTAACTCTATGGAGTCTGTAAGTGTAAAAATATCAGAAACATGGGTAAACGCTACTTGCTGGCAGGCTTCTACTATTTCTTTGGTGTTTTCTTCTCTGTTACAAAGAATAATGTCTGGTTGAAGCTCTTTAATTTTATCTATTTTTATGTTTTTGGTGCCACCAACAATAGTTTTTGTTTTAGTTAAGTGTGTTGGGTGAACGCAAAATTTTGTTATTCCTAATATATTGTCTTCGAGACCTAAATCAACTAAAAGTTCTGTTTGACTAGGAACTAAAGAAATAATTCTTTTATATTTTTTGTTAGTGTTCATTAAACAAAATTAATGATTCAAAAGAAAGGATTTTTATTTAACACCCATAAGTTCTTGAAAATCTTTTTTATAGCTTTTACTTACTCTAAAAGTTTTGTTATCGTTAATTTTTACATCTGTCTCACCATAATTGGAAGTGATGATCTCATCAATAAAATTAGAGTTGATTATAGTAGATCTGTGAATTCTAACAAAAAAATTAGAGTTTAACCTTTTAATTATGCTTGATAAAGATTCACGTAGTAGATACTTTTTATTATCAGTAGTGAAAATTTCTACATAATAACCTGAAGCGGATATATACTTAATAGCGTTTCGTTCTAAGAAAATTATTTTGTTTCCCGATTTAATATTAATCTTGGTTCCTTTTACAGGCATTTCAATAGGAGTCTTCTCTTTTACTAGATCTATGATGTTATCTAAATCTGAAAGTTTTTCTATTTTCTTATAATCAATAACCTTTTTAATAGAAGCATAAAAACGATCTTCTTTTAATGGTTTTAAAAGATAATCAAAAGCAAAGTAGTCAAAAGCTTTCACAGCATGTTCGTTAGAAGAAGCTGTGAAAATAAAAATAGGCTTTTTAGGTAGAGTTATTTTTTCGATAATATCAAACCCAGTCATATCGTTTATTTTGGTGTCAAGATATACAACATCTGGGTTTAAAGTGTTGATTTTCTTTATAGCGTCTAAGCCATTAGAAGATTCATCAACAGTTTCTATAAAACTGTAATCGCTCACTAAGTTTTTAAACCGAAGTCTAGCAGAATTTTCTTCGTCAACGATTAGAATTGATATTTTCATTTTCATTTTATTTTCCTAGGAACTGTAACAGTTGAAGTTATAGAATACCCTAATTTCATAGTTGTTTAACAATTGTTGAGATTTAATAATTATACTTCCAAATTAGTAATTTAAGGAACTTACTATTTGAATACAATTTGTGGCAAAAATAAAGAAGAACTCCTTTAAAAGCTAGTAAAAATAGTAGGCTTTTAATATTTTAACATTAATTAACAGGTGGCTTTTTTTAATGAGCATGTTGTTAACTTCTTAAAATTGTTTTTTCACATCAAATTAAAAGGTGTTAACTTCAAAAAGGTGTTAACAAAAACTTATAGCCTTTAGATTTACAACTGTTAATTAATAAAAATTTAATAATTTATGAATCTACATTTGAAAAATGTAATCTGTGTATTTTTATTCTTCAGTTTTTTACTGAATATGAGCGCACAGGAGAAAAAAATCACTGGAGTGGTATCTGATAGTGCAGGACCTTTACCTGGTGTGAATGTAATTTTAAAAGGTACGACCATGGGTACTGAAACAGACTTTGATGGTAAGTATTCATTAAACGCAAAAACAGGAGATGTTTTAGTTTTTAGTTTCGTTGGAATGCAAGTAACTGAGAGAACAGTGGGAGCAGGATCAGAACTAAATGTTTTAATGAAAGAAGATGCTAACATATTAGATGAAATAGTAGTTGTTGGTTATGGAACAACAACTAAACAATCTTTTACAGGTACAGCAAAAGTTGTTAAAACAGAAAATTTAGAAGCAAAAAGTGTTTCTAATGTGTCTCAGGCTTTAGCAGGAGAAATAGCAGGGGTTAATGTAATTAATACATCAGGACAACCAGGAACAGCTGCTACTATTCGTATTCGTGGTTTTGGTTCTGTTAATGGAAACAGAGATCCTTTATATGTAGTAGATGGTGTGCCTTTTTCTGGTTCTATTAACTCAATAAACCCATCAGATATTGAATCTACAACTGTTTTAAAGGATGCGTCAGCAACAGCTATTTACGGTTCTAGAGGAGCAAATGGTGTGATTATGATTACTACTAAAACTGGAAAATCAGGAAAAACGTCAGTTGAAGTTGATTTAAAAACAGGGGTTAACTTTCAGTTATTACCAAGATATGATGTAATAAAATCACCAGATGAGTATATAGAGTTGTCATGGCACGCAATGGCTAACCAAGGTTTGTTTGATGGAAAAACAAATGATGGAGCAGCTTATGCAAACCAAAATTTGTTTTCAAGAGGAGGTATAAGAGATGTTTTTAATTATTTCTCAACAAATGATGTTTCTCAAATAATTGACCCAGTAACAGGAAAAGTAAGACCTGGGGTGTCTAGAAAGTACACTCCAGAAGAATGGTCAGATTATGCTTTTCAATCATCAATCAGAACTGAAGCAAATGTTAAGATGAGTGGAGGGAGTGAAAATACTAAATATTTTAGTTCTTTTGGATATCTAGACGATAAAGGATATTCGATTAACTCAGGTTATAAAAGGTATGCATCAAGATTAAATATTACACATAAACCAGCAGAATGGTTAACAGCTAAGGCTAATGTTGGATATACATTAGGAAGAACAACACAAAATGGGCAGTCGGAAGATTCAGGTAGTGTTTTCTGGTTTGTAGATAATATCCCTTCGATTTATCCTTTATTCGAACGTGACGCAGAAGGTAATCCTATAAAAGATACAAAATATGGAGGAAATAAATACGATTATAGAGACCGAGGTTTTGGTGGAGGTACAAATGCTTTAGGTAATGCTCAACATAATTTTATTGGTTCTGATCGTCACTCATTAAATGGTAATTTTTCATTTAAAGTATCTCTTTTAGAAGGGTTAGAATTTGAAAC
This sequence comes from Tenacibaculum mesophilum, assembly GCF_003867075.1. Taxonomy (NCBI): domain Bacteria; kingdom Pseudomonadati; phylum Bacteroidota; class Flavobacteriia; order Flavobacteriales; family Flavobacteriaceae; genus Tenacibaculum; species Tenacibaculum mesophilum. The sequence continues at coordinate 3,180,666 of NZ_CP032544.1, forward strand.
ACAATATGGGGCTCAATATTATAGTAGAATCTATAATGAAGTTCAAAACCCATTTTATGGTTTTGCTGTTCAGCAAAGAGGAACTTTATTTAAAAGAAACTCTAGTGCTCTAACACAAAACTTTTTAAATATTTTTAGATTTAATAAAAAATTTGGAAACCATAGTTTTTCTGCTTTAGCAGCACACGAAACAAACCAAAGTGAGTATGAAACAAGTACTTTGAGTAAAAATAAGGTAGTTAATTTACAAAATGGATTAAAAGATCCTCATAACTATGTGGTAGTGTCAGCTCCTCCAACAGGGTATAGAACTAAGTCAGCTTTAGAAAGTTATTTCGGGCAAGTATCATATAACTACAAAAGAAAGTATTATTTCTCAGGAGCTATAAGACGTGATGGTTCTTCAAGGTTTGCAAAAGATAAATGGGGTACTTTTGGTTCAGTAGGTGCTTCATGGGTTTTATCTGAAGAAAATTTCATTTCAAATATAGATTTTATTGATTTTTTAAAGTTTAAAGCAAGTTATGGTATTTTAGGTGATCAAGCCGGAGTTGATATATACTCAGGGAGAAATACATATACTATTGGTAACTTAGGAGGTGAAATTTCATTAAGACCAAATGATTTACAAAACCCGTATTTAACTTGGGAAACTTCTAAGATGTTTCAAACTGGTTTAGAGTTTACTATTTTTAATAATAAGTTAGAAGGTGCTTTTGATTATTATGTTAAGAACACAGAAGACTTAATCTTTGAAAGAGGTGTAGCTCCATCTACAGGTAATGAAATTTTAGATGTAAATGATGGTACGCTAAGAAACTCTGGATTTGAATTTGATTTAACTGCACATTTATTAGATAAAGAAAATTATAAATTAGATTTTGGTATTAATGGAGAGATGTTTAACAGTAAGTTAACAGAAATGCCTATTGATCCATCTACAGGAGAAAGAAAGGTTTTAGATATTTCAGGAGGTTATGGTAGAGCTAAAGATAAAGGAATTTATGATTATTATTTAAGAGAATGGGCTGGGGTAGATACACAAACAGGGAACCCTCTTTGGAATCAATACTACCATGATGCTAATAATAATGGAACAGTAGATGCTGGTGAAGGTATTAAAAGTTTAACTGAATATAAAAGACAATTTCCAAATAACGCAATTAGCAAAACTACAACAAATGAGTACAGTGATGCTACTCAAAAGTTTATAGGAAAATCTATTATTCCTAAAGTTAGAGGAGCGTTCAGATTGAATGCTAAAATACATGACTTTACAATAAACACTTTATTTGGTTATAGTTTAGGAGGATACTCATATGATAATGTATATGCAGGTTTAATGGATAATAGTCAAGTAGGGTCAGATAACTGGCATACTGATATTCGAAATAGCTGGAAAAACCCAGGAGATGTTACTAACGTACCAAGATTAATAAGTGATAGAAATTTACAAGTAAACTCTGTATCGTCTCGCTTTATAACGTCAACAGACTATTTAGCTTTAAGTAATGTAAGATTAGGATATACAGTTCCTAGTAGTTTTATTGAAAACTCAGGAGTAAAATCTTTAAATCTATGGATAGCGGGTGATAACTTATTTTTATTAAGTGCAAGAGAAGGTTTTAATCCTATGACTTCTGAGACAGGTTCATCAAGTGTATATCGCTATCAGCCATTATCTACAATAACTTTTGGTGTAAGAGCTAAATTTTAAATTTTAAAAACATATGAAAAAATATATAAAACCAATATTATTAGGAGCAATTACAGCTTTTTCAGTAAGCTGTAGTGATGATTTTCTTGAAGAAAGCCCTACAGAAAATGTGACTGTTAACGATGTGGCTGAAACAGGAAAGATTTACCCAGATATTTTAGATGGAACTTTAAGAGGTATATATGAAACTATGTTTCAGGTAGAAACAGGAGGGACTGAAGACCATGAAGATTATGGACAAAAAGGCTACGACCTTATAAGTGATATTTTGTCTGGTGACATTGCATTAGCTCAAAATATCTATAATAGATACAGTAATGTTGCCCAATTAACTTCTACTAATGATTTCACGTTTACGACTCCAAATTTTATAGCTTGGAGATATTATTATAGAATAATTAATTCTAGTAATTTAGTAATAAAATCATTAGGAGGTAATGATGCTGCAATTACTGATGCTAATAGAGAGCAAATGGGACAAGCTAAAGCTTTAAGAGCCTATGGTTATTTTTACCTAACTCAGTTATATATTCCAGAATATACACCTACATCTAAGGTTTTACCTATATATACTGAAGCTAATTCTGAAGCTCAACCACAAAGTACAACAGAAGAAGTGTATAAGTTAATGATAAAAGATTTAGAGGAGTCAATTTCTCTTCTAGATTCATACAGTAGAAGTAATTTATACCAAATAAATAAACATGTAGCAAAAGGTCTCTTAGCTTATGTTTATGCGTCAAGAGGTTTAAATGATGACAATATCAAAGCTAAAGAATTAGCAGAAGAGGTTATAACTGAAGGAGGTTTTCCTTTGACTTCTAAAAAGAAAGTTACAGGAGGTTTTAATAATGTAGCTGAAAATCCGAGTTGGATGTGGGGAGTTGATCTTACTATTGACAACGGACTAGATTTAGTGTCTTGGTGGGGACAAATGGATTACTATACATTCAGTTACCAGTCGTTTGGAGATTTAAAACAAATAGATTTAGGTTTATATAACTCTATAAAAGATAAGGATGTTAGAAAAACTCAGTTTGATGGTGATACAGACTCAGGAAGTTATTTAATGCCAATTAATAAGTTTTATCACCCAGCAAAAAAGTTTAGAGGTCAACGAAATGTAGATACTGATTATATTTATATGAGAGTTGATGAAATGTATTTATTATCTGCTGAAATGTCTGCCAAAGAAGGTTTAGAGGGAGATGCTAAAAATCGTTTAAAAGATTTATTAGCAGAAAGATACGATGACGTAGCTGATTATGCATACGTTGATGGTTTATCAGGACAAGCTTTGCAAGATGAAATTTATTTACAAACAAGAATTGAGTTTTGGGGTGAAGGAAAAAGTTACTTAGCACTAAAAAGAAATAAAGCAACTTTAACTAGAGGTTCAAATCATTTATATTTAGCAGGTGATTCTATGAATTATAATGATGATAGATTAGTTCTTGAAATTCCACAAGCAGAAGTTCAAAATAATCCATTTATAAATTAATTTTTTTAGTAAATCGATTTACTAAAAAATAAGCGTTCCCCTAAAAAAAATGGGCAGAGAATTAATTCTCTGCCCATTTTATAGTATAGTAATAGTTTTTCAATTCAAATAAAAGGTAATTCAAATCAAAGTTATAATAATGAAAAGTTAAGCTTAATACATTTGCTGTAACTTATACCAACTTTGTTTTCATTGGTGTAATTATTTGAATTAATTATTATAAAGTCAAGGAGTCATTAACCTTGGCTTTTTTTGTTTTATAAATAGTTATTTTGTTGTTTTTTATCTTCTTTTGTCTTTTTTTGTTATTTTTTTAACTTTTTTTATGTTAAAATTACAGTTTTTTTAGTTTTATTTTATTGTTTTTTTAATTTTATAAGATATCAATTTTAAGGCTCTTGTAGTGAGAGTTTTAAGTTTAAAAATTTTAATTTATGAAATTAAAAAATTACCTATTGCTAATATTAATACTTGTAAATATGTCAATATTAGCACAAGAAAAAACGGTTACAGGAACAGTAACTGATAAAACTGGAGCACTACCAGGAGTTAGTGTTATTATAAAAGGTACTAATAAAGGTACTGAAACAGATTTTGATGGGAAGTATGCCATAAAAGTAAACCAAGGAGATATACTTGTTTTTAGTTTTGTAGGGCTTAAAACTATCGAAAGAACAGTTGGAGTAACTTCTATTTTAAATATTAAAATGGAAGAGGACGCTAACTTGTTAGACGAAGTGGTAGTTGTAGCTTATGGGACCACTACTAAAGAAGCATTTACAGGTTCAGCGAGTGTTTTAGGTGTGAAAGATTTAGCCACACGTAACGTAACTTCTCCAATTGCAGCTATTGAAGGTCGTGCAACAGGTATACAATTTACATCATCTGCAGGTCCAGGAGCATCACCAGATATTGTAATTCGTGGTGTAGGTACATTAAATGGAGATACTGATCCTTTATTTATAGTGGATGGTATTCAATATGAAGGAGAGTTAAATACAATAAATCAAGAAGATATAGAGTCTTTTACAGTACTAAAAGATGCCTCTTCTACATCATTATATGGTTCAAGAGCTGCTAATGGAGTTGTAATTATTACCACCAAAAAAGGAAAGAAAGGCGGAGTAAGAGTTAACCTTACTGCTCAATCTGGAGTTGTGGCAAACGGTGTTCAAACATATAACCAAGTGTCGCCAGGTCAGTATTATGAAGTTATGTGGGAAGCTCTGAAGAATTCTAGTGCTGGTGGAGGTGATCCTGCATTTGCTAGTGCAAATATTTATAATCAATTAGGTTATAATCCGTTTAATGTGCCAAATGATCAAATAGTTGGAGTGGATGGAAAGTTAAACCCTAATGCAAGCGTTATATATAAGAGTCTTGATTGGTTTGATGAACTACAACAAACCGGAATTAGAAATAACTACAATGTAGGTATATCAGCAGGAGGTGATGATCATACAGTATATTTTTCAGCGTCATACTTGGATGAAGAGAGTTATGTTGTAACATCTGGTTTTGAGCGTATAACAGCAAGGTTAAATGCTGATTTTGATGTAAGCGAAAGTATCAAAATAGGAGGTAGTGCCAATATTGCACTTACTGAAGCAAGAGGTCCAAGTTCAGCAGGAACCGGAAGCATTGTAAATCCGTTTAGTTTTGCACTAGGCATGGGATCAGTCTACCCAGTATATGTAAATGATTTACAAGGGAATATTGTAAGGGATGAATTTGGAAATCCAGTTTTTGACTCAGGTGAAGGTTTCCCAGAGTATAATATAGGTTCCAGACCCACGAACCAAGGTCGTCACGCACTTCAAGAATTGTTACTTAATAATGAAAGTGATAAGAATAATACTTATGGGTTTAGGTTTTATGGAGACATTAAACTTTTAGAAGGGCTTAATTTAAAAGTAACTTATGGTAGAGATATAAATGAGTTATTTGAAAGAGAGTATGAAAACGCAATTATTGGAGATGCTCAGCCAGATGGAAGATTGAGTGAAGACAGAGGAAGAGGAGAAGTACAAAACTTTAATCAAATTTTAACTTATGTTAATAGTTTTGGTAACCATAATTTAGAATTGCTTGCAGGTCATGAGAGTTTTGAAAGATCTATCTCTAATATTGAGGGACTAGCAACAATACAAGCGGCAAATGGGATTTTTGAATTTGCCAATTTTTCAAATATTGTAGATTTAGATGGAGCAACTTTTGATAAAGCAATTGAAGGATATCTTTTTAGAGCTAATTATAATTATGCTAATAAATATTATTTTAGTGGTTCTGTTCGACGTGATGGATCTTCTGTGTTTGATATGGATAAAAGATGGGGTACTTTTTACTCTGTAGGGGCTTCTTGGCGTATTGACCAAGAAAAGTTCATGAAAAATGTATCTTTTATAAATAAATTAAAATTAAGAGCATCTTACGGAGAAGTAGGGAATGATGATCTTCTAGATTCATATCTGTCGCAGGCTCGTTTTTCAATTACATCTAATGCAGCTAATCCAGCCATCATTTTTACAGATATAGGTAACGCTAATTTGCAGTGGGAAACCATTGAGAATTTTGATGTAGCATTGGAGTTTGCACTATTCGATAACTTTTTAGATGGTTCTGTAGAATATTATAAGAAAAATTCAACAGATTTACTTTACCTATTACCTATTGCACCAAGTAATGGATTGAATGAAGTTCCGGTAAACGCAGGAGATATGTTTAATTCAGGTTGGGAAGTAGGATTGACAGCTTATCTTTTTAATAAAGAAAATTTTAAATGGGACTTAACATTACAAGCTTCTACATTCAAAAATGAAATCACAAAATTACCAGATCCATTTATAAATGGATCAAAACGTTGGGCTGAAGGTAGATCGAGATTTGATTATTTTTTATTAAGAACTGCAGGGGTAGATCCTGATAATGGAGATCAGTTGTTCTATATGTATGAACAGGATGAAAACGGTGAAAGTGTTCCTGTTTTAGATGCAAATGGTAATCATGAAACAACAAATGATTGGCAAGATACAGAAAGAGCATATACTGGAGATTCTTCTGTGCCAGATCTTTTAGGTTCAGTTTTAAATAAAATTACATATAAAGATTTCACTTTTGATTTTTTAGTTACCTATGGTATAGGTGGAAAAGTGCTAGACAACGCATATTCATCTATGATGCATAGTGGAAGTTACGGAAGGTCTCTACATCCAGATATATTGAATGCATGGAAACAACCTGGAGATATAACAAATGTTCCAAGGTTAGAAAATGGAAACCCTGATCTGGTAAGAACTCAGTCAGATAGGTTTTTAACCGATGCTTCTTTCTGGGCATTAAAAAACGTGAACATAGGTTACACGTTAGATAAAAAAGTTGTAGAATCACTTAATATGGATAACATAAGATTCAATTTATCAGGAGAGAATTTATTCTTAAGAAGTGAGAGAAAAGGTTTAGATCCTCAGTATAATTTAGCAGGTACACCATCTGGTGATGATTTTTCTCCCCCAAGAATTATATCTTTTGGTATTAATGTTTCATTCTAAAAAAAATCATTATGTTAAATAAATTAAAATACTTATTAATAGCTGTTATCCTTATTTCGATAACATCTTGTAAAGAAGACTTTCTTGAAAGAACCCCAACGGATGCTATTTCTGCATCTGATGCGTTAGCTAACGAAACCAACATGCAATTAGTACTAGATGGAGTGCACAGAGGTTTATACTCTCAGTCACAAACAATATTTCCAGGAGGAGACTCTCAAAGAGCAGGCAATCATTATTGGGTTCCATTAGGAGATAATTTGTCTGGAGGACTAATTCATAGTGCTAATGCTAATAATTTAGGTTGGAGAACTGAGATGCAATGGAATTCTCATACTCAACCAACATCACTTACGAATGAATTATTATGGTATCATCGATATAACATTATTTTACATGCAAACCTTTTGATTAATGGAATTTTAGAAGGGAACTTAACAGAAACCCCAACATTAAATTCAATTTTAGGGCAAGCTTATACATATAGAGCCTATGCATATTTATCTTTAGTACAACATTATGGTAAAGGGTATTTAATTGGTAACCCTAGTACTGATTCAGGTGTACCTTTACTTTTTTCTTCAGAATCACCATTTACTAGCGAACCAAGATCAACAGTTGAAGAAATTTATAATCAAATAGGACAAGATTTAGATGCTGCTATTAGTGCTTTTGAAAAAGGATCTACAAGACCATCAGGAGGACCAGAGGTAAAATCTCAGTTGAATATAGATGTAGCTTATGGATTAAAAGCCAGATGGGCTCTTTCTAAAGGAGACTGGCAAACAGCTGCTGATGCTGCTGTGGCTGCACGTCAAAATTATCCGTTAATGAATGAATCAGAATGGAAAGCAGGATTTAATTCAAATGATCTTTCGGAAGTTATTTGGGGAAGTAATGTTATTCAAACAGAAACAACATTTTTCCGCTCATATTTTTATCTAGCTAGCAATACTTTTAATGGAAGTCAAATTAGAAATAATCCAAAAATAGCTGATAGAAGATTGGTTGATGCAATTCCTGATACAGATTATAGAAAAGATGTATTCATAATTGACGCACCTAATACGAATTTTTCTGCGGCAAACAATGAAGGAGGACTTGATTCAGATACAGGATTACCAAGAGATCCTAATTATGCAAGTGATCTAGATGCATATAATGCCAGAAGAGCTGAAATAAATTCAGAGTATGGTATTACGAATAGTTTTAACCAACATCCTTATATGCATTTTAAATTGAAGAATAAGAATCCTGGATCTATTGATCCTGATGATATAATTTATATGCGTGCCTCAGAAATGTATTTAATTGAAGCTGAAGCAAAAGCAATGATGAACGATATAACAGGAGCACAAAATGCTTTAAAGCCATTAGGTGAAGAGCGTGATAGTGCTTATGATGTAACAGTTTATAATACACAAGAATCTTTAATGGATCATATTAAGTTTCAAAGAGGAGTAGAATTATGGGGAGAAGGTTTTGGATATACAGATAAAATTCGTTGGGATGAAGGGATAGACCATGGAGCCAATGGAGGTTCGGGAGCTTCAGCAGTACTTTACCAAGGAGCTTATCAAATAGAAAAACCTTCTTTAAATGATGACTGGATTTTTAAAATTCCTCAAGCAGAGATAAATGCCAATCCAAACATATCACCAAGTGATCAAAACTAAAAGAGTTGTGAATAGAATAAGAAGCTAATTACATTAAATTTTTGTTTTCATTTAATGTAGTTATTTGAATTAATTTTAAGCCAAGGAGTCATTAACCTTGGCTTTCTTTTATTTTAAAATATTTTCCATTTGTTGTTGTAACTCTTTAGCTTTAGCAGCAGCAGCCTCAGCAAAATCACTCTCGTTAGAAGCATAAATAATTCCACGAGAAGAATTAATTAATAAGCCTACAGTGTTCTTAGTCATCCCGTATTTACAAACTTCTTCTAAACTACCTCCTTGGGCACCAACCCCAGGAACTAATAAAAAGCTTTCAGGAATAATTTTTCTGATATCAGTTAAATATTCAGCCTTCGTAGCGCCAACTACGTACATTAAATTCTGTGAGTTTTTCCAAGATTTAGAAGTTTCAATTACTTGTTTGTATAACTCTTTACCATCAACAGTTTTTGTTTGGAAGTCAAAAGCGCCTTGGTTAGAAGTTAAAGCCAACATAATGGTATGTTTATCTTCAAAAGCTAAAAAAGGTTCAACAGAATCTTTTCCCATGTATGGAGCAACCGTTACCGAGTCAAAAGCTAAGTCTTCAAAAAAAGCTTTTGCATACATGGTACTAGTATTACCAATATCACCACGCTTAGCATCAGCAATGGTAAAAATTTCAGGATGTTTTTCGTTTAAGTAATTAATCGTTCTTTCAAGAGATTTCCAGCCTTTAATTCCATAAGCTTCATAAAAAGCAGTATTAGGCTTGTAAGCTACACAAAGATGATGCGTAGCATCAATAATAGCTTTATTAAAGGCAAAAATAGGATCTTCCTCTTGAAGTAAATGTGCTGGAATTTTGTTTAAATCAACATCTAATCCAATACATAAAAATGATTTCTTTTTTTGAATTTCAGATACAAGTTGTTGTGTTGTCATGTGTTGTTGTAAAAGTTAGGCAAAAGTACATAAATTTAGCAGTTTCTGTTATCTTTGTTATATATGTTTCAATATATCGTTAACAAAATTTTTTACGGATTCTTAACACTGTTTGGTGTAGTTACTGTGATTTTTTTACTGTTTAACATTTTACCTGGAGATCCAGCTCGTATGATGTTAGATCAGAGAGAAGACACCGAACAACTACAAAATATTCGAAAAAAATACGGATTTGATAAACCTGTATTCACACAGTATTTGTATTATTTGAATGATGTTTCTCCGTTGTCGTTTCACAGTAATAATAAAGAGAATTATACTTTCTTATCTGAAGAGAAATACAATGCGCAACCCTTGTTTTCTGTTGGGAATACAGAGGTGGTTGTAAAAACGCCGTATTTACGTCAATCATTTCAAAAAAATGGAAAAAATGTTTCCGAAGTAATTAAAGAAACGTTACCCAATACAGCAATTCTAGCGGTGGTAGCCATAACCATTGCTTTAATTTTAGGAATTATTTTAGGAGTCTTTTCAGCCTTATTTAAAGATACATTTTTTGATAGAATCATAGCAGTCATTAGTACTTTAGGAATGAGTGTTCCTTCTTTCTTTTCGGCAATTTTATTTGCTTGGTTATTCGGTTTTGTATTACACAAGTACACAAGTTTAGAAATGACTGGAAGTTTGTACGAAGTAGATGATTTTGGTGAAAGAATGCATATTCAATGGAAAAATTTAATACTACCAGCAATAGTGTTAGGTATTCGCCCGTTAGCAGTAGTAATTCAGTTAATGCGAAACTCGTTGTTAGAAACGCTGAGTCAAGATTACATACGAACTGCAAAATCAAAAGGGGTAACGATGTATCAAGTAATAAAAAAGCACGCCTTAAAAAACTCATTAAACCCAGTAATAACAGCAATTTCTGGATGGTTTGCATCTATGTTAGCAGGTGCGGTTTTTGTAGAGTATATTTTTAACTGGAACGGATTAGGAAAAGAAATAGTAAACTCGCTAAATACTCTTGATTTACCCGTAATTATGGGAGCTGTTTTAGTAGTGGCTACGTTATTTATAATCATAAATATTATAGTAGATATTTTATATAGCTGGTTAGACCCTCGAATAAGATTACAATAAATGAGAACATTTTTTTTATTAACAATCATAGTTTTTTTATCAAGTTGCGCTGTTTTTCAGCCAAAACATTTTACTGAAACATCTTTGAATGAAGAATTACTAACTTTAGAAAGAGAGTCAATTTCATTTAAGGAAATCTTAAAGCGAAATAAAGGCAAAAAGATATTTGTACAAATATTTGCAACCTATTGTCCCTATAGTCAAAAGAGCTTTAAAGATGTGCTTTCATTTCAAAAGAAAAACTCACAATTTGAATATGTGTTTTTATCGGTAGACCATTCGTACCATGATTGGAAAAGAGGTTTAGAAAGTATTCCTGTTAAAGGACAGCACTATTACATTCAGAAGAAAGGTAAAGGTGAACTTGGAAAGTTTTTAAAACTAAAAACAATTCCACGATTTTTAATTGTTGATGAAGAAGGAAGTATTGAGATATTTAAATCGTCAAAGGTGTCGGATAAATTAATTCGTTAAAGCCTAGAAAAAATGTAATTTTGCAAACATAAAATCAATAACCAGAAAAAATAACACACGTGAGACAAAAAATAGTTGCAGGTAACTGGAAGATGAATAAAAACCTTGATGAAGCAAAAGAATTAATTGAGGGAATAAAGGAAGAAGTAAAAACTGGTTTAGAAGAAGGTACTAGAGTGATAGTTGCTCCTAGTTTTGTAAACCTAGAGTCAGCAGTAAAAAACACTGAAGAATCACTTGTAGAAGTTGCCGCACAAAACATGCATCAATCTAAAAGTGGAGCGTTCACAGGAGAGGTTTCAGCAGATATGCTAACAAATTTAGGTGTTAGCATAGTAATTTTGGGGCATTCTGAACGTAGAGAATACTTTGGTGAAACGGATGAGTTATTAGCTCAAAAGGTAGATGCTGCTTTGGTGAACGGATTAGAAGTAATTTTTTGTTTTGGAGAATTATTAGAAGATAGAAAGTCAGGAAATCATTTTGGGGTGGTTGAAAGTCAGGTTAAAAAAGCATTGTTCCACTTAAAAGAAGAAGCTTTTAAGAATATTATTTTAGCCTATGAGCCAGTTTGGGCTATTGGAACAGGAGAAACAGCTTCACCAGAGCAAGCACAAGAAATGCATGCTTTTGTAAGAGAAATTTTTGCTAAAGAGTATGGAAAAGAAATAGCAGATACCATTTCAATTTTGTATGGAGGAAGTGTAAAACCAGCCAATGCTAAAGAAATTTTTTCTAAGCCAGATGTTGATGGAGGTTTAATAGGTGGAGCGGCATTAAAAGTTGAAGATTTTGCAGCAATAATTAAATCAATTTAATGGACAATATTTATATAGAATATACTTTTGAAGTAACACCAAAAGAACCAACTACAGAAATTCTAATCGCTGAGTTAGGTGCCTTAGGGTTTGAAAGTTTTGTTGAAAATGAAAATGGAGTTATAGCATATATCCAAAAAGAAGATTGGAATAAAGATATTTTAAATGATGTTTTTGTTTTAAACTCAGAAGAGTTTTCAATTGACTATAAACACAAAGAGATAGAACAAACGAATTGGAATGAAGAATGGGAAAAGAATTTTAATCCTATTCAAGTAGACGATTTGGTTAGTATCCGAGCTCCATTTCATGAAAACCCTAACTTGAAGTACGATATCGTTATTGAGCCAAAAATGAGTTTTGGTACAGGACATCATGAAACTACATACATGATGGTACAACATTTGATTAATTTAGATGTAGCGAGTAAAAAAGTACTAGATATGGGGTGTGGTACAGGGATTTTAGCAATTTTTGCAGAAATGAAAGGAGCACAACCTATTGATGCTATAGATATTGACGTTTGGTGTTATGAGAATTCATTAGAGAATGTAGAAAGAAATAACTGTAAACATATTTCGGTTTATGAAGGAGATGCATCTTTATTAAAAGGGAAAAAATATGATGTTATTATAGCGAATATCAACCGAAATATTTTGTTAAATGATATGGAAACCTACACGAGTTGCTTAACTGAAAAAGGAGTTTTATTATTAAGTGGATTTTATAGTGAAGATATTCCAGTGATTGATAATGAGGTTTCTAAGTACAGTTTAACATTAAAAGATACCATAAAAAGAAATAATTGGGTAGCTTTGCAGTATCAAAAATAAAACAAATGAGTACGATAGAAAAAATTCAAGAAGAGCTTGATGTTTTATTAAATGAAACAAGAAAGCATGAAATTGTTTTGCATAACGATGATGTAAATACTTTTGATTTTGTAATTGATAGCCTTGTAACTGTATGTGATCATACATTAGAGCAGGCAGAACAATGTACTATCTTAGTACATTATAAAGGTAAGTGTTCGGTTAAAACAGGAGAGTATAAAGATTTAGAACCAAGATGCTCTAAATTATTAGAATTAGGTTTATCAGCAGAGATAATATAAGAATGGAGAACATTTTTAGGTATTACGAATTTTCAGGTTTTTTAAAAGATAACTCAGGAACGTTTCAAGAAAACGAAATAAGTTTTTCGGAACTGAACAAAGAACATTTTTTAATTTTTGAAAAAAAAGATTCACAATATAACTTGTACGTATCAAAATACAGCTCAAAAAAGAGTATAGGGAAGGAGCCACCAGAAATACTGGAGCTATTGATAGAAAATTACGATAAGTCTATACCAGAGCACAGAATAGTACTTAGAAAATATTTATATTAAAAACTCAAAATTTATTTTGAGTTTTTTTTATGTTTTTAGGTGACCAAATTAAAAATATAGTGTCATAATAATGTAAGCAAAATAAAAGAATATAATTTTTTAAAAGATATTACCTCTTAAATGCATAACTTCTCTTTTTTGCCTAAAGCTTGTAAAGGGAAGTTATTTAATTTTTAAAAATAGTAGTAGTTAGTTTTTATACTAAGTTTGGTTAGACGAAGAGGCCTTAAACTATAAGTTTAAGGTCTTTTTATTATTGTTTTTTTAACTAAAAAAAAATAAAGATAAAGTAAAAAAGAATGAAAAATAATGTATCTTTATATAGATAAATAAACGCTTATGTAATATCATTTTCTTTAACACCACGAGCAAAGCTAAAGAGTAGCTTTTGCTAAAAGAAGCTTGGACTTGTTGTGGTTAATATCCAAGGAAAAAGTTTAATAACTATAATTTTAAAGAAAATGAAAAACATTATAATAAAAACAGTTTTTATTTTATTTGTGGGAGCAAGTTTATCTTTTACTACAAAACAATATAAATTTACAAACCCTATTAAAACTTTAGCAACTTTTCAAGGCTATGATGAATATGGTTTTACTTTTTCGTTTATAAACGAAGAAGGAGATGAAGATGTAGTAACTTTTGAAACTATATCAGATAAAATATTAAAAATGTATAATTTAAAAGATAATAAGTTTTTAGAGGAAGAATTTGAAATCATATATGAGTATAAAAAATCAGATGATGATATTGAAGAACCTATATTACAATCAATAAAAAAAGTAAAATAATTATGAGTATTGTAGATTTATATGAATCAAGCAAACATAGAAATAATGTAGCGCATTTTAATGCTATTTTTAATTTAGCCATTGTTGATGGAGATTTAAATGAAGATGAAGAAAAATTAATAAATCGTTTTGCTAGGAAACTAGATATAACAGAAGATGAGTATAATGAAATAATAAAAAACTCACAAAAACACCCTGTAATGCCCCAAGCAAAAACTGATGATAGGTTAGAACGTTTGTTAGATTTATTTAAAATAATTTACTCAGACCATCAAATTGATGAAGCAGAATTAAAATTAATTTTACGATATGCTATTCAACTCGGTTTTTCACAAGAAAAAGCAGAAGAAATTATTTCTAAAACTATAAAAATTTTTAGTGGTAAAATTGATTTAGATCAGTATAAATTGATATTAAACATTCTATAAAAAGTAAAATCCCATTCTAAACAGAATGGGATTTGTTTTTTAAAGTAACTGTAATTTTTCTAACTTAAAAATTACAAGATCTTCATCGTCTACATCATCAAAAATTTCTTTGTACGTAATTTCAAAACTTTTGTTTTTATAATTAGATGATTTCAAGTCTAAATGTTCAAGATTCTTTTTATTGATTTGTTCAAAGTCAATAATATCTCCATTTTCTAATTCAAAAACATAATAGCCGTTTGTATATCCTTGATAAACGCCGACTAATGTAACTGTTTGTTGTGAGTTATAATAAGCCATGGTTTAAATACAGTTTACTATTTATTCATTATCAAAGTCATCAGCTATTTCAATTTCATCAAAGGTATCGTCATTTTCTTCATCGTCGGTTTCATGGTCCTCCATTGACTGTTGTAACTGAGAACTTATTTTTACTAAAAAAAGAGTATCTTCGGTATTTACTTCTACCGCTTTAATTGTTTCTCCTTTACTATTTTTAAAGGAAATAATATCTGAATGATCATATCCATCAGGATATCTTTCTACCAATAAATCTAGAATATCAGTAGTTAACTTGGCATAGTCTACAATAACTCTCTTCATAAGGTTACATTTTTAATAAATAGGCAAATATTAATGGAGCAACAATAGTTGCATCACTTTCTATAATAAACTTAGGTGTATCGATGTCTAATTTTCCCCAAGTAATCTTTTCGTTAGGAACAGCTCCTGAGTAAGAACCATAGCTAGTCGTTGAATCTGAAATTTGACAGAAATAACTCCAGAAAGGAGTGTCTTCTCTTTCTAAATCTTGATATAGCATTGGTACTACACAAATAGGGAAATCTCCAGCGATTCCACCACCAATTTGGAAAAACCCGATACCGTTTTCTGAGTTTTCAGTATACCAATCAGCTAAGAAGGTCATATATTCAATACCAGACTTCATAGTTGATGCTTTTAGCTCTCCTTTTACTACATAAGAGGCAAAAATATTTCCCATAGTACTGTCTTCCCATCCAGGAACAACAATTGGTAAGTTCTTTTCTGCTGCTGCATACATCCACGAATCTTTTAAATCGATTTCATAATATTCCTCTAAAACTCCAGATAATAATAGTTTATACATATATTCATGAGGAAGATAACGTTCGCCAGCTTCTTCTGCATCTTTCCAGATTTTAAAAATATGTTTTTGTAGGCGTCTAAAAGCTTCTTCTTCAGGAATACAAGTGTCTGTAACACGATTTAATCCTTTTAATAATAAATCCCACTCATCTTGTGGAGTTAAATCACGGTAGTTAGGAACTCTTTTATAATGAGAGTGCGCTACTAAATTCATGATGTCTTCTTCAAGGTTGGCTCCTGTACAAGAAATGATGTGTACTTTGTCTTGACGAATCATTTCTGCAAAAATTTTTCCTAATTCTGCAGTACTCATGGCTCCTGCTAGAGATACTAACATTTTAGAGCCTTGTTCTAATTGTGCTTCGTACCCTTTGGCAGCATCTACTAGTGCAGCTGCATTAAAGTGTAAAAAGTATTTTTCTATAAAATTTGTTATAGGTTTGTTCATCTTATTATTTTTTTAAGCTTATAAAACTGCTTCTTTAATGCTAGAAGTAATAACTTTATAAGCCCTTGTGTTTTTTAAATTAGCTTTTCAATAATTACCTGTACTACTTCAAAAAGAATTAGAAGAATGATGATCCATTCTAGCATGCTACTGTACTTATGTTGTAGTATATCGTTAAATAAATCTAAATTTTCTTTAATTACGTTTAAACTATTTTCTATTCCTTGATGACGTTTTAAAATATCTAATTCATCTTTTAGTTTATAATCTAAATCAGACAAGTCTTTGTTATTCCAAGCAACATCTGGTGAGTCAAAAACAAATAAATTTTCAGCAATATTATTTTTTAAATTTAAGGTTTTACCAATAAATTTTCGCATTTGAATTTTAGAAAGTTTAAAACTTCCTGTCTTTTCTAATTGCTTTGAATACACTAATGTTTTATCGTGCAAATAAGATGTTTTGTTTACATAGTTCATCAATGCTACCGATTGTGCTAGGTTAAGCATAATGATATGTGCTACATCATCATTTAATTCTTTAATTTGAATAGTTCCGAAATCAACTTCTATAGTATCAGAAAAAGTGATGTTGTATTTTTCTGAGGGCAGGTTGTTGATATTTGAATTTTCTTTATTAATTAAAAAACTAACAATTTGATTAATTAAATCATTTGTACAGTTCATAAAAACAACACTTCCATAATCTTTTATATAGATGTATGAATTGTTTGTGATTTTATATAGTAAAAAAGAATGTTCTCTTTTTACTAACTCATACGATTCAAACTGAGAGCGAATAGCACTAAGTGCTATTCGTCTTTCAAGGTGATATGCAATTGTTTGTAAGTGCATTTTAGTAATCGTCGTCGTCGTTTTTAAACTTCGCTAATTTGTTAAATGGAGAACTTTCGTCATCATCGTAATCTTCTTCATCTTCCATAGTAGAAGAAAACTTATAGCTCAACATTTTATAATATAACTTAGCCGCTAAAAAGTCTGATGATTTTTCATTTTCGTTAGGGCATAACTCCACAATATCAAAGCCAACAACGTTTCTTTCAGTAAACACTCTTTTTAAAAACTCTAGGGTTTCATAGTAAAATAATCCTCCTGGTTCCGGTGTTCCTGTACTTGGTAATAGCGACGGATCAATAGCATCTAAATCAAAAGTAATAAAAACATTACCTGTTAATTGATCAATAACTTCATCCATCCAGTATTCATTTACAGCCATATCGTGTGCAAAAAAGACTTTATCCATATTCATAGATGACTTTTCTGATATGTCCATACTGCGAATACCTACTTGTACTAAGTTAGTTGTTTGACTCGCTTCGTATACAGCGCAAGCGTGATTACAAGAACTACCTTCATATTCCTTACGTAAATCGGCATGTGCATCAATATGTAAAACAGTAAGGTTGTTAAAACATTCGTTAAAAGCACGGATTGTTCCTATAGAAATTGAATGTTCTCCACCAAAAAGTGTTACAAACTTATTTTTATTAATAAATTTTTTAGTCGTTGCATGCACAGCTTCTACCATAGCTTCTGGAGAAGAATCTTCTGTAACAGCATCCGCTAAATAAACACCTTCTTTATATACTTCACTATCAGTTTCTATATCGTATAATTCCATGTTTTCTGAAGCATCTAAAAAAGCTTCAGGACCTTTGTCAGCTCCTTTTTGCCAAGTACTAGTTCCGTCATAAGGAACAGGGATAAGTACAACCTTAGCGTTCTCTAATTTTGCGTATTGATCAGGTATTCCTGCGTAATTTCTTTTTTTCATCTTAATATTTTTACTAGTATCCTAAAATTGATAATAGTTCTTCACTCTTTTGTTGTTCTTTAAATAGTTTGGTGGTTAAATCACCGTTTTCGTTTCTATTAATTAATATATGTTTTGGAGTTGGGATTAAACAGTGTTGTAATCCTCCAAAACCACCAATAGTTTCTTGGTATGCTCCCGTATTGAAAAAGCCTACGTACAGAGGACTTTCTTTTTCATATACAGGTAGGTATATTCCGTTTACGTGTTGTTCAGAGTTGTAATAATCATCGCTGTCACAAGTTAAACCACCTAATAAAACACGTTCGTATCTATGATTCCATTTATTTAAGGGAAGCATGATAAAACGTTTATTAATGGCCCAAGAATCTGGTAAAGTAGTAATGAAAGATGAGTTAATCATATTCCATTTTTCACGATCGTTTTGTTTCTTTTGGTATAACACTTCGTAAATAGCACCTCCAGCTTCTCCAACAGTAAAACTTCCAAATTCTGTAAAAATATTAGGAACATTTACACCTGCCTCTTTACAAGCGACATTAATTTGGTTTATAATTTCGTCTACCATATACTCATAGTCGTAATCAAAAGCCAATGAGTTTTTTATAGGGAAACCTCCACCTATATTTAAACTGTCTAAGGTTGGGCAAACTTTTTTAAGCTTGATGTACACATTTAAACATTTCATTAATTCGTTCCAATAGTATGCGTTGTCTCTAATACCTGTGTTGATAAAGAAGTGTAACATCTTTAATTCAACTTGAGGGTTATTAGCGATTTCACGCTCATAAAATGATACGATATTTTTGTATCCAATACCTAAACGGCTAGTATAAAATTCAAACTTGGGTTCTTCTTCAGAAGCTATACGAATTCCTACTTTAAATTTACTTTTAGTTTCTTCTAAAAGTAAATTTAGCTCTTCATAGTTATCTATGATTGGAATACAGTTTGTATGCCCTCCATCAATTAGACTAACAATATTAGCGATGTATTGATCGCGTTTAAAACCATTACACAACACAAAAGCATCATCACTTAGCTTTCCTTCTTTTTTTAATGACTTTACAATGTCAATATCAAAAGCAGATGATGTTTCTATGTGAATATCATTTTTTAAAGCTTCATCTAATACGTATTTAAAGTGAGAACTCTTAGTACAGTAGCTGTAATTGTAGTTTCCTTTGTAATTGTGTTTTTCAATAGCATTATGAAACCAAGCTTTAGCTTTATTTATATTTTCTGATATTTTTGGTAAATAAGTGAACTTTAAGGGCGCACCATATTGCTTGACTAATTGCATTAAGTCAATACCATGAAAAAATAAGTTGTTGTTTTCTGTGTGAAACTCCTCTTGAGGAAAATCAAACGTTTGTTCTATTAAGTCTTTATATTTAGTATTCATTATTATTTTTAGTTGTATCTGTTTTTTGAGTACAGATAGATAATTCAAAAAGCAGTTAAGGCATGCGCCAAAACTTTTTTAAATAAATTGTATAACAAGTATCATTGTTGTTGTTATAACAAACAAGATTGTTAAACTAAAATAATATGAATAGTTAGACTCTTAAAGCTAAGCAATCACCGCACTGTTTATAAAAATTCAGTGGTAGAGAGTATTCAGGAATGGAAGAATCCTTAATTTTTTCGTTGTGTTTCCAAAACACTAAATAACCCTTAATCTTCCCGTAAAAGTTATTACCGAAATAAGTAAAACGTAACATTCGACTTATATAATAAGATGCCGTAAATGTAAACTATTTTTTAATACAACAAACTTTTTTTTATTTTTTTTAAATATTTGTTGTGTAGTGTGTTAAGTGTTGTTTTGCCTTTTTATTAACTCAATTCCTTTGTAAAGAATAATAGTATTAGGGATAGTTATTTCTCTCTTTTCTTCTGGCATGTATAAAAGAACGTAAAAACCTGTAATGTTTTTTACCACACCTTGTAAATCGAAGTCTTTATCAATAATTTTTATAGTATCACCTATACGCATTGGATGATAAAAAAATAAGATGATACTAGCTGTTAGGTTTGATAAGATAGACCATTGGGCAAAGAAACCAACCCCAAGTACAGCAAGTATTGAAGATGCAAAAACAATTACTTCTTTAAAATTAATACCAAAAATAATTAAAGAAATAAAGAGAGCTAATGTGTAATATAAAAAGTAACTTAGGTTTAGTATCAGTTTTCTCCTATGAGGTTCAATAGCATTTTTTACAATGTAAGATCTAGTTAACTTTTTTGTTACATGAATTAAAAAAAATAATGAAGCTGTCAAAAGCAAGAATTGTAAAAAAGGATTGTATATAGATAACTCTAGAAAGCGATTTTTCATTATTATATTTTTATACAAATATACTTCTGGTTTTTTAAATATAATCTCAAAATAAAAAATTATATTTGATTGAAAACCATAATTATATATCGTTATGAAGAATGTTTTAATACCCTATAATTTTTCAGAAGCAGCTATTAATGCTTTAAATTACACAAAACAACTGTTTAAAGGTGTTGAGGTAACTATTTATTTATTAGATGTGTATGTAAGTCAACCATCAGAATTATTGAGCGACGAAGAAAATGAAAAATGGTTTAATGAAATGGATAATGAAATTGAAGATGAATTAAAATACCTAATTGAAGTCTTAAGAAGAGAGAATACCAGTTTTAATTATGAGTATGTTGTAGCATCAAACTCATTAACAAAAGCGGTTACTAAAACAATTGAAGAGAGGAATATTGATGTAGTAATTACGGGTACAAAAGGAGCAAAAAGTTTAGCAGAAACATTTATTGGTACAAATACCATGAAAATGATTAATGTAGTTAACAAATGTCCAATACTTGTGGTTCCTATGAATTATAAGTATAAACCATTACATCAAATTGTATTTTCAACAAACTACAAAAGGTTGTTTACAGTGAAAGAATTACAATTTTTAATTAATTTAATCACAATTAAAAAATGTATGTTAGAAGTTGTGAATCTTTCAGAGGAAAGTTTTTTATCAGAAAATCAGCAAAGGAATAAAGTGAAATTGAGAGAATTATTCCATGAATTAAATGTTGAATATAAAAAAATAGATTGGAAAGACTCTGAGACATTAACTTTAGAAAATCATATAGAAGAAACAGAAAGCGAGTTATTGGTTTTAATAAACCATAAGTATAATTTTTTTAACCGATTGTTAGAAGAAAATGTAATAAAAAAATCAGCATTCAATAGTAAAATTCCTATATTAATACTACCAGAAATAACTTAATTATGAAATTTACGGAAGAGTTTTATAAATGTATAGCTAACCTGTTCTATGCAGTTTCTATGGCCGATAAGAATATGACTGTAGAAGAAAAAAGAAGCATTGTTAAAAGAGTAGAAATAAATTGGTCTACTTCAGAAAATAAATCCGATAGCGAACTAATTTATGAGACTATAAGAGGATTAATTAAAGAAAAAATAACTTCTGAAGAAGCCTATGAAAACTTTAAGGCTTACTATTTGGCACATAAAAAAGAATTTTCAAAAAAAGTAATTCATGATCTTTTAGCGGCATCACACGAAATTTCTGATGCCTATGCTGGAAAAAATAAGTCAGAACTCATAATTTTGGCAAAGTTGCATAAACTATTAAAACTTGCTTAAAAATAAATTATGACTCGATTTATAATAAAACAAAAAAACACAAAACATGTAATTCCTGGAAGTCCAGTTTTTGTAGGCAGTCAAAAAGAAGAAAATACAAGAATACGATTAATAGGGTATGATGAAACTGAGTTTATAGAAGTTGAGTTAAAAACAATAAATGAATTAGAAAATTATATAAATAAATACAAGAGACTTTGGATTAATATAGATGGCTTACATGACGTGGATTTAATAGGAGAGGTTGGGGAGTTGTTTGACATCCATACACTTGTTTTGGAAGATGTAGTAAATACCGATCAAAGACCAAGAGTAGATATAGAGGATTATTATATTTTTACGAGCATCAAAATGATGTTTTTGAATAAAGAGAAGCATCAGTTAGAGGCAGAACAGGTTTCTATGTATTTATTGAAAAATATACTTATTACTTTTCAAGAGCGAAAGGGAGATGTTTTTGAGCCGGTAAGAGAAAGGTTGCGTAATAAAAAAGGAAGAGTTAGAAGTTATAACGTAACATATTTAAAGTATTGTTTATTAGATGTAATTGTAGATAATTATAATTTCTTAATGGAAACCTTTGGAGAAAAAGTAGAAGATTTAGAAGATAAAATCTTACTTCAACCTAATAAAAATATATTACAAGAAATTAATAAATATAAAATAGAACTTAATTACTTTAGAAAAGCAATAAGACCAGCCCGAGAAGCAATAAATAACTTTAAAGCTTTAAAAACAGAATTAATTACTAAAAAGGAACAACCTTTTTTTAATGACTTACATGATTTAGTACAACGAAGTTATGACTCAGTTGAAAATTATAAAAACATGTTAAGTGAGCAATTAACGGTATATTCAACGAATGTAAATAATCGTTTGAATGATATTATGAAAATACTAACCATATTTTCAGTAATATTTATTCCTATTACTTTTATAGCGGGTATATATGGGACAAACTTTGAGTATATACCAGAACTTAGGTACCGTAGTGGGTATTTTGTAATGTGGGGAGTTATCTTGCTTACAGTGTTGATTATGTTAGGGTATTTTAAATACAAAAAGTGGTTTTAAGGATTGTTTAAGTTTTTGAAATTTAATTTTTTGTACTTTTGTGTTGTAAAATGAAAAAAGTATTTCATAAAATAGCATCTATTGTAATAGCTTTTGTAGTGTTGTTATCTACAATGTCATTTACCGTTAATAGTCACTTTTGTGGAGACATGTTAGTGGGTACAAGCTATTTTGTAAAGGCTGAATCTTGTGGAATGGATATGAAGCAAGAAATAAAATCTGAAGACTGTTCAGTGATGAAAAAGAATTGTTGTCAAGATGTGGCTTCAGTAGTTGAAGGTCAAGATACTTTAAAGATTACATCTTTGGATCAACTATCTTTTAATCAACAAGTCTTTATAGCTTCATTTTATTATAGCTATATTAATTTATTTGAAGGAATTCACAATAAAGTAATTCCTTTTAAAGATTATACACCTCCACTGGTCATCAAGGACATTCATGTACTTGATGAAGTATATTTAATATGATTTTTAAACAATAACTAGTTATCCTTTTGAGAAACTCATTAGGATGATTTGTCGTATTCGATGTTTTTCTAACATCAATGTTTAATTGTTTAAAATCATTTTTTATGCTAAACAAAAGCATCAAATTTTTAATAGAAAATAAACTGGTAGCAGTTATATTACTCGTTTTATTTGTAGGATGGGGAACTGTAAATGCACCATTTAATTTAGATACAGGCTTTTTACCGAGCGATCCTGTAGCGGTTGATGCCATACCAGATATTGGGGAAAATCAACAAATTGTTTTCACAAAGTGGGATGGACAATCACCACAAGATATAGAAGACCAAATAACCTATCCATTAACAACATCTTTATTAGGAATCTCAGGAGTAAAAACCATTCGTAGCTCCTCTATGTTTGGGCTTTCAAGTATTTATGTCATATTTGATGAAGGAATAGATTTTTATTGGAGTCGCTCAAGAATTCTAGAAAAACTAAATTCACTACCTAGTAATTTATTGCCAGAAGGAGTAAGTCCGTCTTTAGGACCAGATGCAACAGGTTTAGGTCAAATTTTTTGGTATACACTTGAAGGAAGAGATGAGAATGGAAATGTTACAGGTGGTTGGGATTTAAATGAGTTACGTAGTGTACAAGATTACTATGTAAAATATGCACTTTCATCTGCAAATGGGGTGTCAGAAGTAAGTTCAATAGGAGGTTATGTTCAAGAATACCAAATAGACGTAAAGCCAGAATTGATGCGTCAATACAATATCAGTTTGCAGCAAGTAGTAGCTGCGGTTAAACAGAGTAATCAAGATATTGGAGCGCAAACGATAGAAATAAATCAAGCAGAATATTTGGTACGTGGTTTAGGCTATATAAAATCAATTGCTGATATTGAAAATGCAGTTGTAAAGTCGGAAAATTATACATCTATTAGAGTAAAAGATGTTGCTAATGTAAAACTAGGAGCAGCACCACGTAGAGGAATTTTAGATAAAGAAGGAGCAGAAGTTGTTGGAGGAGTTGTTGTGTCTCGTTACGGAGCTAATCCTTTAGAAGTAATTACAAATGTTAAAGCAAAAATCAAAGAGTTAAGTGCAGGTTTACCAAGTAAAAAATTAAAAGATGGTAGAATCTCTCAATTAACGATTGTTCCATTTTATGATCGTTCAGAGTTAATTCATGAAACTTTAGATACGCTGAACGAAGCACTTACACTAGAAATACTGATAACCATTTTAGTAATCGTAGTGATGGTTTTCAACTTACGAGCTTCTGTACTAATCTCAGGGTTATTACCTGTAGCAGTGTTGATGGTTTTTATAGCAATGAAAGCCTTTGGAGTAGATGCAAACATTGTAGCCTTATCAGGAATTGCTATTGCTATTGGAACCATGGTAGATGTTGGGGTTATACTCTCCGAAAATATCATAAGTCATTTAGAGAGAAGAGAAAAGAGAAAAGAGAAAAAAGAAAGTAGAGGAGCTAGTAATGTCATTCCGACAGAACAAGGTATGAGTGATGAGGAATCTCTATCTATTAACCAAATAGTTTACAATGCTACAGCAGAAGTTTCAGGAGCAATTGTAACTGCAGTGATGACAACTATTATTAGTTTTTTACCTGTATTCACAATGATTGGAGCCGAAGGTAAATTATTCCGTCCATTGGCGTTTACAAAAACCTTTGCGTTAATCGCTGCTATTATAGTTGCGTTATTTTTAATACCTCCGTTTGCAGCTATTCTATTCAGAAAAAAAGACCTGACAAAAAACTTTAAGTACATTTTAAATGGAGTTTTATCAGTTCTAGGTATCATTGCCGTTTTTTATGGATATTGGTTAGGTATCACATTAGTAGCTTTTGGAGTCGTAGGTTTTTGGAGTAATTACTTAGGCAAAACAACAATTTATGTTTCGTTTTCCAATTATAGTTTTACGTTTTCAATAAATACAATTAATATTGTCATATCAGCATTAGTAATTGTTGGTTTACTGGCAGAATATTGGAGGCCTTTAGGAGTAGACAAAAGTATCGCTACTAATCTTTTATTTGTAGCACTTATCTGTTTTGGTTTACTAGGTTTTTTTAGTCTACTTCAAAAATATTACAATCAGATATTGTGTTGGGCGTTGAATAACAAGTTGTTGTTTTTAATCATTCCGTTGACCGTGTTAACCTGTGGATTTCTTATTTTTAAAAATACAGGAAAAGAATTTATGCCTTCATTAAATGAAGGATCATTTTTATTGATGCCAACTTCTATGCCGCATTCGGGTGTAGAAGAAAATAAACGGGTATTACAACAGTTAGATATGGCGGTAGCTAATATACCAGAGATAGCCACGGTAGTTGGTAAGGCAGGAAGAACAGATTCAGCGTTAGACCCTGCACCACTGTCGATGTATGAAAACGTAATTAACTACAAGCCTGAATACGCATTAAATTCTGATGGAGAACGCCAGCGATTTAAGGTTGATGAAAATGGTGATTTTATACTGAAAGAAGGAATGTCATTGCGAGCGAAATATGGTGAAGCGTGGCAATCTATTGATGCAAAAATGGAACTTATTCCTGATGAAAACGGAGAGTTTTATCGTAACTGGCGTCCGCATATCAAATCTCCAAACGATATTTGGAATGAAATTGTAAAAGTAACCAAACTGCCAGGAGTAACATCAGCGCCAAAACTACAACCCATTGAAACTCGATTGGTAATGTTACAAACAGGAATGCGAGCACCTATGGGAATTAAAGTGAAAGGACAAGATTTAAAACAAATTGAAGCTTTTGGAGTGGAACTTGAAGGAGTTTTAAAAGAAGTTGAAGGTGTTAAAAAAGAGGCTGTTTTTGCGGATAGAATCGTAGGGAAACCTTATTTGTTAATTGATATAGATAGAGAAAAATTAGCGCGCTACGGAATTGCTATTCAAACCGTACAAGATGTGTTGAAAGTAGCGGTAGGAGGTATGCAGTTGTCGCAGACAGTAGAAGGAAGAGAACGTTACGGTATTCGTGTTCGTTATCCTAGAGAGTTACGTTCTAATCCGACTGATTTAGAAAATATCTATGTACCTGTAGCTAAAGGAACTCCAATTCCTTTAAGCGAATTAGCAACGATCCGTTATGAGCAAGGACCGCAGATGATTAAGAGCGAAGATACTTTCTTAATCGGGTATGTGTTGTTTGATAAGTTAGATGGTTTTGCTGAGGTAAATGTTGTAGAAACTGCTCAAAATGTAATTCAACAAAAAATAGATTCAGGAGAATTAGTTGTTCCGAAAGGAATATCCTATCAATTTACAGGAACTTATGAAAATCAGTTAAGAGCAGAAAAAACACTGTCGATTGTGGTGCCATTAGCATTGATGATTATCTTTTTAATACTGTATTTTCAATTTCGTTCATTAGCTACTTCGTTAATGGTATTTACTGCAATTACTATTGCTTTTGCAGGAGGGTTTATTATGATGTGGTTGTACGGGCAAGATTGGTTCTTAAATTTTAGTGTATTTGGAGAAAACTTGCGAGAGCTATTTCAAATGCATCCAATTAACTTGAGTGTTGCTGTTTGGGTAGGGTTTATTGCATTGTTCGGAATCGCAACTGATGATGGTGTAGTAATGGCAACGTACTTAAAACAAACATTTACTAAAGACAAACCTCAAACAATTGGAGCCATTCGTGCATCAGCACTACATGGAGGAAATAAACGTATTAGAGCATGTGTAATGACCACAGCAACAACCATTTTAGCTTTGTTACCAGTGTTAACTTCAACAGGAAGAGGAAGTGATATTATGATTCCGATGGCAATTCCTGCTTTTGGAGGAATGATTATAGATGTGACTTCATACTTTATAGTACCTGTATTATATAGTTGGCGTGAAGAATTTTTATTAAAACGTAAAATGAAAAGAGATGAGTTTTAAAAGGAATAATAAAAAAGCAGCTTTATTTCTAGCTACTGTGTTTTTTGCTTTTACGATGCAAGGACAAAATCTAGAGGAGTATATTAAGACTGCTTTAGAAAATAATCCAGAAGTACAACAGTTTGATACGAAGTATAAACGTATTTCTGAGAAAAAGGAAGAAGTAAATACTTTGCCTAATACCGAGTTTGGGGCAGGGTATTTTGTGAGTACACCAGAAACACGTACAGGTCCACAACGATTTAAGTTGTCTGTAAAACAAATGATTCCTTTCTTCGGAACCATAACAGCACGGGAAAACTATGTATCCTCATTAGCTGATGCAGCTTATCAAGATATTGTAATTGTAAAACGTAAGTTAGCAACATCAGTAGCGCAATTGTATTATAAACTCTATGAAATTAAAGCAAAGCAAAAAGTATTGGATGAAAATATAGAATTGCTTAAAACGTATGAAAAGTTAGCATTAACTTCAGTAGAAGTAGGTAAGGCATCAGCGGTAGATGTGTTAAGGTTACAGATAAGACAGAATGAGTTGAATCAACAAAAAGAAGTATTAGTAGAAACATTTTCAGGGATAGAAAAAGCATTTAATAGATTATTGAATCAAGAAGTTAATACATCAATTTCTGTGGTTAATAGTTTGCAAGTCCCGAAAGAAGCTGATAAAATACAACCAAGTACTTTAAAGTTACACCCAGAGTTAATCAAGTTTGATAAGTTATACACTTCCGTAGAACAATCAGAGTTCTTGAACCAAAAAGAAAAACAACCTATGATTGGTTTTGGGCTTGATTATGTAAATGTTGAGAAGCGCACGGATATGAATATGGTAGATAATGGAAAAGATATTATAATGCCAATGGTATCGTTGTCAATTCCTATTTTCAATAAGAAAAATAAATCTATAAGCAAACAAAATAAGTTACAGCAAGAGGAAATTCTATCGCAAAAAGAACAACGATATAATACGCTAGAATCTGTATTGTATAGAGCAGTTTCAGATAGAAATGCAGCGATGATAAGTCACAGAACACAACTTAAAAATTTAGAGCAAGCAAAAAATGCTGAACAAATTTTGGTAAAAAGTTACGAGACAGGTACAATCGATTTTAATGATGTGTTAGATATTCAGGAGTTACAGTTAAAGTTTCAAACGAATATGATTACGTCGGTGGTAAATTACTATACACAAAGTACTATCATTAATTACTTAATACAATAAAATGAAAAAATATATAATCTATATAGGAGTTTTAATCGCTGGGATATTTTTAGGATGGCTACTTTTTGGTGGAGGTCCCTCAAAAAGTGAGGCAGCTCATGACCATACTGCAGTAGAAAAAGGTAAAATGTGGACATGCTCTATGCACCCACAAATTATGCAAACAGAACCAGGAGATTGTCCTATTTGTGGAATGGATTTAATCCCTGCGGAAGCAGGAGCTGAAGGACTAGCTGCAAATCAGTTTAAATTGACTAAAAATGCATTGGCACTAGCAAATGTACAAACTACTGTGATTGGTAATGTTATGAGTGCAGATAATACAATTACACTATCAGGAAAAATAGCAGAAAACGAAAAGTCGAATGCAGTACAAGTGAGTTATTTTGCAGGAAGGATAGAACGTTTAAACGTGAACTTTACAGGAGAAAAAATAAGTAAAGGTCAGTTGTTGGCAACAGTATATTCTCCTGAATTGGTAAAAGCACAGCAAGAATTATTAACAGCAGCGTCAGTAAAAGAAAATCAGCCAGCATTGTATAAAGCAGTTAGAAATAAGCTAAAATTGTGGAAGCTGTCTGAAAACCAAATTAATCAAATTGAAAAAACAGGGAAAGTCAAAGAAAACTTTCCTGTGTATGCTACAGTTTCTGGTACAGTATCAGAAAAACTAGTAGAACAAGGAGATTATGTAAGTCAAGGACAGGTCTTATTGAAAATAGCTAATTTGAATTCAGTATGGGCAAACTTTGATGTATATGAGAATCAAATCAGTAATTTTAAAGTAGGTCAAAATATATCGATTACTACGAATGCGTATCCGAATAAAGTTTTTAATGCTAAAGTTTCATTTATAGATCCTGTTATGAACCCAGAAACCAGAACTATAACCATGCGTGCCGTGTTAAATAACAACAAAGGAAAGTTTAAACCAGCTATGTTTGTTACAGGAAAGGTGGAAGCTACAGGAAAGCAAACAGAACAACAATTAAGTATTCCGGTTACAGCAGTTTTATGGACAGGAAAACGTTCAGTTGTATACGTAAAGCCTGACGCAAGTAAACCAGTTTTTGAAATGCGAGAAGTGGTATTAGGAAGAAGAGCAGGAGAGAGCTATTTAGTAGAGAAAGAGTTGAAGTCAGGAGAAGAGATTGTTACGAATGGTGTGTTCACAATTGATGCATCAGCACAATTACAAGGGAAGAAGTCAATGATGAATCATACAAAAGAGATTATGGAATCTTTTAGTACATCAAAAAAGTTTAAAGAGCAATTGCAAAAAGCTTATAAAGCCTACATTGTCTTAAAAGATGCTTTGGTAAAAACTGATGCAAATGCAGCAAAAATAAGTGCAGGCAACCTACAAAAAGCCTTAACATCGGTTGATATGAAGTTGTTAACGAATGAAGAAGCTCATAAGCAGTGGATGCAATTAGTTCCTGCGCTAAAGTCAAGCAATGCAGAAATTGGAAAAACTACTGATGTAAGTGCTCAGCGAAAGTATTTTAAAGTATTATCAGAGCATTTTATTATAGCAGTTCAATCTTTTGGAATAAATGAGGTTACCTATAAACAATACTGTCCTATGGCAGATAGTGATAAAGGAGCTTATTGGTTAAGTAAAGAAAAACAAGTGTTAAATCCGTATTTTGGTGAGGGTATGCTAAAATGTGGTGAAGTAAAAGAAATAATTACTAATAATTAAATATCAAATCAAAATGAAAAAAGTAATCTTAGGAGTAGCTATGTTGGCTACAATTGGTTTAGTAAGTTGTAAAAACGAAGCTAAAAAAGAAACAGAAACAAAAGAAGTACAAACAGAGCAAACAACTACTCAGGAAGTAGCAATGACTACTACAACTTTTGGAGTAAGAGGTAACTGTGGAATGTGTAAAAGTACTATCGAAAAAGCTGTAAATGGTATAGATGGAGTAGCGTCAGCAGATTGGGATAAAGTAAGAAAGCAAATCAACGTATCTTTTGATGACTCTAAAACAAATGTAGATGCAATTCATAATGCTATTGCAGCTTCAGGATATGATACTGATAAGGTAGCAGGAAATGAAGAAGCTTATGGAAACTTACCAGGATGTTGTCAATATGATCATGGAATGGAAATGAGCTTAAAAGGTGAAGTAAAAGCAGACGAAACGTCTAACCACTAATTGGAAAAAAGTGTAACGAAAGTTTAAAATCGTTACACTTTTTTAAGTTATACTTAAAAAATCAATAACTTTAAGCAAAGTTTCTGTTGAAGCTGCATATTTAAAAAGAACACAAAAAGTTGTAATGGAGAAAGTAGATAAATACATAGAAAAAATAAAAAACTGGAAAGAAGAAACAAAGCTGTTACGACAAATTTGCTTGGACTGTGGTCTTGAAGAAGATTTTAAATGGATGCATCCTTGTTATACCTTTCAAGGAAAAAATATTGTATTGATTCATGGTTTTAAAGATTATTGTGCACTACTTTTTCATAAAGGCGCATTGTTAAAAGATACAAACGAGGTTTTAATTCAACAAACAGAAAATGTACAATCTGCTCGTCAAATTAGGTTTACAAAGCCAGAAGAAATAGTTGTTATAGCAAAAACGATTAAAGAATATATTTTTGAAGCGATAGCAGTTGAAAAAGCAGGTTTAAAGGTGGAAACTAAGAAAACTTCAGAATTTGAAATGGTAAGTGAGTTTAAAGAAACCCTAAAAGAAAACTCAGATTTACAAAAAGCTTTCGAAGGCTTAACACCAGGAAGACAAAGAAGTTACTTACTGTATTTTTCTAAAGCTAAACAATCAAAAACACGTTTGTCAAGAATAGAAAAGTCCATACCTAAAATGTTCCAAGGTAAAGGACATAATGAAAGGTAATAAAGCTACTCAAAAAGAATAGCTTTATTGAAAATTTAGATAAGACTTTATTTATTAATCTTATAACAAACCATTATGATGATTGATGAAACATTAGTGTAGATACTGCAATACGATTCCAAATATTAATTTCTCCTATTTGTATAATAATTTGTGCTATTTCATTATCGGTAAAGTGTTCCTTAAGTTCCTGAAAGGTGTTTTCTGATAATCCATTATTACTTACTTGTGTTATTTCATCAGTAGCAGCTAACAAGGCTTTTTCTTTTTTAGAAAATAAAGGAGATTCTTTCCAAGCGCTTAAAGCAAAAATTCTGTTTTGTTTTTCTCCATTTTTTAGAGCCTCCGAAGTATGCATTTCTATACAATAAGCACAAGAATTAATTTGAGAGCTTCTTATTTTTATAAGATTTTTAATGTCTTTTGAGAGGGATGTTGTTTCAAGATATTTAAAAATTTCTAAAATAGCTTTGTAAGAATTTGGCTCTAATTCTTGAATGTTTAGTCTTTGTTTCATGATTTTTATTTTATAAAATCAAAGGTATTATTATGACTATTGTTACAACTTAAGCTGGTTTAAGAAAGAATAATACTTTTCTATTAGAAGTAATTTAAAAAAATCAAATTGATTTTTATGTAGTATGTTTTGAGTAGGAAATATTATAAAAAATAAAACCCTGTTAGATTTCTAACAGGGTTTTTGTGACCTCGGCAGGATTCAAACCTGCAACCTCTTGAGCCGTAATCAAGTGCACTATTCAGTTATGCTACGAGGCCGTTTTGCGGGTGCAAATATAAGAATGTTTTTTAAATTGTAAAGCAAAAAAATAATATTTTTTCACCTTTTTTAATTTATTTTTCTTCTGCTATTTCTTCTTTAAAACTATCAATAGTGTCTTGAGCTTTTTCAAGGTCTGATTCATAGATAAATACGTCAATAGAATTGCCTAAAGTTCCAAAACCAGCAACTCTTCCGGCTTCTTTATTATCTTTTACTAAATATGGAACTTCAATTTCGTTAAGTAGCTGACTTAATCTGTTCACAAAGATTTGAGAGCCTGAGAAAACTTTAATATGCTTGTTCATAATGGTAAATTTTAATCCAACGAATTTATTGTAATATAAGCACGCCATCCAATAATAGCCAATTGAAATTTTGATGCTTTCGAAATATCCAATTCCTTTTTAGTAAAGCAAGGTAGTAGCGCCTTGTTTAGTTTGGCTAAAAACTTAAAAAAACTTTTTTTCATTAGTAGTTGATTTTACTATCAAAAATAACGAAAAATAATTTGATATGATAAGAAGAACTAAACTTTTACTTAGTTTAAAATGAAAAGTATAAGCTAAGGTTAGTCAATTTCTTAAAAGATAAAATCCAGTAATAAATAAGCAATTTTAATAGTTATTAGAATTAGTTTTAAAGCAAGTATAATCATGTTAGGTTCATGTGTTTTTAGTTAGTAAATAATGATGAATTCCGGAATTGTTTTTTCAATATAGGAGAAAGGAAATATTACAACCAAACTTTGGAATCTAATTTAATTGGATTGAGTTTGAATTTAAATCTATAAAAACACTATTAGTTTTAATTTATAACCTTATAATCTATGTTTAAATTATTAAATGAAACTTAAAAGTGTTCTATTAGTCATGTTTAATAAGCTTTTAAAGAGGCTTTTTTTACGGAATTTGAAAAGTAAAGGAAAAAGTATCTTTAAAATAAGCAGTTTTTAGGTGTTTCATTTCTTCAGAAAGAAAAAAATAAGTTTTTTGTAATAAATGTTTGCTACTATTTTGAGAGGAGATATATTCGCGATTTAAAATAAATCTAAATAAATATAATGAAATTTTACATAGCAGCAGTGGCTTTATTTTTAACCTTAGGAGTATCAGCTCAGTCTAGTTTAAAGGGAAAAATAAAGGATGAACAAGGTCAACCAATTTATGGGGTTAATATTCATATTTCAGAACTTCAAAAAGGTACTACCTCTGATGAAAATGGAGGCTTTATATTAAAAAATATAAAAGAAGGAGCTTTTAAGGTAACTTTTAGTATGGTGGGTTTCAAAACAGAAATAAGTAAAATAGCATTTACCCAAAACAACACTGTGGAGATTTTACAAACATTAAAGGAAGATTCGGAGAGTTTAAGCGAAGTTGTTGTTTCTGCTAGTAGACGTTCAGAATACCTTTCCGAGATACCAGCATCAATAACTGTTGTCAACCAAAAACAATTAACAGACTTATCAAACTCAACAACTAATATTAATGAAATTTTAGAATTTACTGTTCCAGGTTTAGCTGTGTCTACAGGAACCTTTTCTAACTGGGGACAAACATTACGTGGTCGTTCTTTATTAGTTATGATTGATGGTGTTCCTCAATCTACTCCTTTACGTAACGGTCAATTAGGAATAAAATCTGTTAGCCCTAACGATATTAGTCGCGTAGAAGTAATAAAAGGGGCAACCTCTATTTTTGGAAATGGAGGAAATGGAGGTTTTATTAATTATATAACAAAAAAGCCTAATAGTAATGAAAAAATTGAAGGAACTACTAATATTTGGGGAACTTCTAACTTAACAAAGACTAAGGATGCTTTTGGATTCGGGGCTTATCAGTCATTACGAGGAAAAATAGATAAGTTTAATTACTACATAAGTGGTAGTTATGAAGAAACAGGAAATAAATACGATGCAGATGGTAAAGTTATACTTCCTACTTATGGATTAGATAATACAAGAATTTATACAGCTTTAGCTAAGTTAGAGTATGAAATATCTGATAGACAAAAAATAAGTATTGGAGGAAACTTGTATAATTCTTTACAAGACACTCCATTTGTACCTGTTCTTGGATCTTTTGAAGTGTATAATGAGAATGGAGATTATACTTTAACACCTGGTTATGGTGTTGAAGGCTCTATTGAAGGACAAGAACCTACAGGATCTAAACTGTATAATGGTAACTTGAAATATGATTTAAATAATATTTTTGATGGAACAACAGATTTTACAGCTGATGTGTATTATCAAAAAACAAAAAACATATTCTTTTATTCAGATAAATTTGAAAACGGAGGTCAATCAGTAATTAATGCAGAAAAGTATGGTTTAAGACCAAATTTTAACACTACACTTACTCCAAATGAATCAACAGAGATTTCATTAACCTATGGTTTAGATTTGTTAAAAGATAAAACCAATCAAGGATTGTTAGATGGTAGATTATGGGTGCCAAATATTGATATGTTTAGTTGGGCACAATACATACAATCTACAGTAAAATTTAATGACGAATGGGTTTTAAAAGCAGGGTTAAGATATGATGATATGAATCTTACAATAGATGATTATAATACGTTACCATACTCACCTTTAGGAGATGGTAATTTTAATCCATCAGTAGCGGTAACAGGAGGTGAAATAGGATTTGATAATTTAGCGTTTAATGCTGGTGTAAGGTATATTAAGCATCAAGAGTTTATCCCCTATGTAAGTTATTCACAAGGTTTTTCAATTGCCGATTTAGGTTCTGTTTTACGTTCTGCAACTGCCGATAATATTGAAGATATTCAATTAGAACCAGCAGTAACCAAAAATTATGAGTTCGGATTTTTATCAAAGTTTAAAAACTTTAGGTTAGAAGCTGTAGGGTATTATAGTGTTTCTAATTTAGGCACAGGCGTTGCATTTGATGAAAATATAAATTCTTTTGTGCCATCTAAAAAGCCGCAGAACATTTATGGAGGAGAAATAGCAATAGATTATACTGCTTTTAATAGTAAACTAAAAGTAGGAACATCATATTCTTATGTTGAAGGTTTAACTCATAATGTGGGAGATGAAAATAATTTAACTTATTTAGGAGGTGATGTAATTTCAGCTCCAAAATTAACAGCTTACGTAACTTGGGTTCCAACAAAGAAAATAAGTACTTCTTTACGTATGACTAATTTAGGAGATAGAAATCGTTTTAATCCGTATTTAGATGCAAGTGATAATTATACGTTTAGACATACACAATTTCCTGTAGAAGGATACACTTTACTTAATTGGTCTATGAACTATAAATTGCAAGAAAATATATCGGTTTCATTAGCTGTAAATAATTTGTTAAACGAATATTATTTACCAGCAAGATCACAATGGGCAGCACCTTTAAGAACTTTTACAGGAACTGGAGAAGGGACAAATGCTAAATTAAGTGTGTTGTATAGCTTCTAAAATAATAAACAACATCTTACATTTGCAAAATTAAGAACCCAGTGCCTATTAAATTGTAGGTTCTGGGTTTTAAAAATAGGAGATACCAATTGCAGCAGATACATAAAATAATTTGGAAAATACACCTATGGTTAGGTCTTAGTTGTGGGGTTATTGCTTCTTTTTCTGGTTTAACGGGAGCATTGTATGTTTGGCAACCTGAAATAACTTCATTACTAAATCCGAAATTATTAAAGGTTGAAGATTTTTCTAAAATAAACGAAAAAACAATTTTAAGTTCTGCTTATTTTTTAGCTACACAGAATAAGGGAAAAGTAAATAAAGTTTTTTTGCCTTATAGAGAGCAGCAAACGATTTCAATAAATTATAAAAACGGTAAAACATTGTATTATCACCCGAAAACCAGAGTTTTGTTAGGTGAAAAATCGGTGTCAATACAGTTTTTTGAAACCCTCCTGAAGTTACACCGTACGTTAGGAATGCCTACAATTGGTAAGTATGTTATAGGTACAAGTGCTTTATTGTTTTGTTTCTTCTTATTAACAACAGGGTTTTATATGTGGTGGAAAATATATAAAAACAATCTGTCAAAAGGATTTACGATGAAGTGGAAACCCAAAAAGAAACGATTTTACTTCAATCTACATAAAGTATTCGGAGTTTATTTTTTGTTGCCTTTGCTAGTAATAGCCTTTACAGGAGGTTACTTCACGTATCATAAAACCTATAAATCTGTTTTATCTATATTCAATAGTTCAGATAAAGTAATCATGAATGAAGAAATAAAACAAGAAAAGGTTTTTTCATTAGAAGAAGCAGTTTTACAAACTGATGGAAAATATGCTTTAAGAGCTATTTATTACCCGAAAAATAGCTTAGGAGTATATAAACTTCGGTATATAAAAGATCGATTTATTAAAGCAGGATTTAGAAGAACAAAAGAAATGGAGTTAAATCAGCAAGGTAAATTACGAATACTGTCAAGTTTTGATTTTGATGCAAATAATAATCGAATAGCGGCTCAGTTTTACCCAGTACATATAGGAGAAATAGGAGGGATATTGGGTAGAGTTTTAGTATTTGTATCTGGTTTAGTGCCTTTGGTGTTATTGATAACAGGCTTTAAAGTTTATAATTTAAAACGCAAAAAATTAAAGAGGCAACTTAATTAAGGTTTTATTGGTTCAGGAGCTTGAATTTGTTTTCATTTTTGCTGGGTAAAAACCTTATCTTCGCCCAAAAAATATCTTATGAGCATTCTATATATTATTATTGGTTTAACATTGTTGGTTTTAGGAGGAAATTGGCTGTTAAAAGCAGCGGTAGGCTTATCACTTAAACTACATATACCAAAAATAGTAATAGGTATGACAGTAGTGTCGTTTGCAACTTCAGCACCAGAATTAATTGTAAGCATAAAGTCTGCTTTAAATGGAGCTACTGGGTTAGCAGTAGGAAATGTTATTGGATCTAATATTGCAAACCTAGGTCTGGTTTTAGGAATAACAGTTATATTATCGTCAATTGATGTAGAAAAAAGTTTTTATAAAACAGATTGGCCAGTAATGATGATTGCTTCAGTACTACTGTATTTTTTTATAGCGAATGACAAGACTATTCAATTTTATGAAGGAGCTATATTATTTGGAATGTTGCTAGTATTTTTAATTTATTTATTACGTTTTCAAAAACAAGCAGTTGTTGATGAGATGCCTGAAGACGATGAAGAGTTACCCTTATATAAAATAGCCTTGTTTCTAGCTGTTGGAGGAGTTGGTTTATGGGGCGGTTCAGAACTATTGATTAATGGTTCGGTAGCTATGGCTCAACATTTTGGAGTAAGTGACGCGATTATTGGAGTAACTGTAGTGTCAGTAGGGACAAGTGTTCCAGAATTGGCTGCCTCAATTATTGCAGTGTTAAAGAAAGAAAAAGCCATCTCATTAGGAAACCTTGTAGGATCTAATGTGTTTAATATTTTAGCCGTTTTAGGTATTACAGCAATGATTACGCCTGTTCAGGTAAAACCAGATGCCTATAGTTTGATTAATAATGATATTTATTGGATGTTAGGAATTTCGTTTGCCATATTACCTTTAGTATTTATTCCAAAAGGATTACGTTTAGGTTGGAGAGACGGAGTGCTGTTGTTGGTTTCTTACATTACTTTTGTGTATTTAACGATCTCTTAAAAGTGAGGGAGAAAGAAAGTATAAAAAAGCCGCTATTAGCGGCTTTTTAGTTGTGTTGTTGTTGTGTTAATTATATATTGGCACCTTTTACGGTTTCTATAATTCTTCCAGCTACTTTGTAAGGATCAGCGTTTGAAGCAGGTCTTCTGTCTTCTAGCCAACCTTTCCATCCTTTTTCTACAGTAATGATAGGAATTCGGATTGAAGCACCTCTATCTGAAACTCCATAACTAAAGTCAGATACGTGAGCAGTTTCATGTAAACCAGTTAAACGCTCGTCATTATTAGCTCCATATACATCAATATGTTCTTCTGTAACAGGTCTAAAAGCTTCACAAATCTTTTCGTAAGTCTCTTGAGAACCACAAGTTCTTAATGTAGTATTAGAAAAGTTTGCATGCATACCAGAACCATTCCAATCTCCTTTTACTGGTTTTGGATGGTATTCAATGTAGTAACCATATTTTTCAGTTAAACGGTCTAATAAGTAACGGGCAACCCAAATTTCATCACCAGCTTTTTTTGCTCCTTTAGCAAATAATTGGAATTCCCATTGTCCTGGAGCAACTTCTTGGTTAATCCCTTCAAAGTTTAAACCTGCTTCAATACATAAATCGGCATGTTCTTCAACAAAATCTCTTCCCCAAGTGTATCTTCCTCCTACAGAACAGTAGTACTTCCCTTGAGGTCCAGGGAATCCGCCACGAGGGAATCCTAAAGGTAAATCAGTTTTAGTATCCATTAAAAAATACTCTTGCTCAAAACCAAACCAAAAGTCATTATTATCATCATCAATCTTAGCACGTGCATTTGAAGCATGTGGAGTTCCATCAGCATTTAAAACTTCAGACATTACTAAGAATCCATTTTTTCTAGTCGGGTCAGGATAAATAGC
The DNA here is from genome assembly GCF_003867075.1 of Tenacibaculum mesophilum. Classification (NCBI taxonomy): domain Bacteria; kingdom Pseudomonadati; phylum Bacteroidota; class Flavobacteriia; order Flavobacteriales; family Flavobacteriaceae; genus Tenacibaculum; species Tenacibaculum mesophilum. The sequence continues at coordinate 3,218,967 of NZ_CP032544.1, forward strand.
AACAGGCTTTAATAAACAATCAGAAGCACCACCAGATGCTTGCTCAGTAGAACTTCCGTCAAAAGACCACATAGAACAGTCTTCTAATTTACCGCTAAAGTTTTCTTCAACTTTAGTTTTACTACGCATGTTTTGAGTTGGCTCATGACCATCTAACCAAATGTATTCTAATTTTGATTTACTCATGATTTTTGTTTTTGTGTTGTTTTGAGTTAATTACGAAGCAAAATTGAGTATTTTTTGTTGAAAGGCAAAATTTTTAAGGGTGTTTTTGTTTAAAATTAACTTTAAGTTAATTTAACCCCTGTTTTTTTAGGGGTGTTTTGTTTAAAGTTTGTATTTTTGAGTGTCTAATTTAATATTTTATTATATGTCAACTTTAAGATTCAGTGCATTACAAGAGGTTTTACATAGAAAAACTGTTGTAGTAGAAGAAAACGAACGTCGTTCAGAATTGTTTGGTAAAAACGTATTTAATGAGCAAGCAATGCGTCAATATATGACCAAAGAGGCATATCAAAGTGTAATGGATGCTATTGAATTTGGGACTAAGATTGATAGGAAAACCGCTGATCAGATTGCGGTAAGCATGAAAGATTGGGCATTATCTAAAGGAGCAACGCATTATACACACTGGTTTCAGCCTTTAACGGGATCTACAGCAGAAAAGCACGATGCGTTTTTTGAAACTGTTGACGGAGGAGGAGCAATGGAGAAGTTTGATGGAGGTCAGTTAGTACAACAAGAGCCAGATGCATCAAGTTTTCCTAACGGAGGAATTAGAAATACTTTTGAAGCACGTGGTTATACGGCATGGGATCCAACATCACCAGCGTTTATTTATGGTACGACCTTATGTATTCCAACTGTTTTTGTGGCATATACAGGTGAAGCGTTAGATAATAAAGCACCCTTATTAAGAGCATTACAAGCGGTTGATACTGCGGCGACAGCAGTTTGTAAATATTTTGACAAAAATGTAACAAAAGTAAACGCAACCTTAGGTTGGGAACAAGAATACTTTTTAATTGATACAGCATTAGCAGCAGCACGTCCTGATATAATGATGACAGGAAGAGCATTGTTAGGACATGCACCAGCAAAAGGACAACAGTTAGACGATCATTATTTTGGATCAATACCTACTAGAGTATTGAACTTTATGCGTGATTTGGAAAATGAATGTATGCTCTTAGGAGTGCCTGTTAAAACACGACATAATGAAGTAGCACCAAATCAGTTTGAGTTAGCGCCAATTTTTGAAGAAGCAAACTTAGCAGTAGATCACAATTCATTATTAATGGATGTGATGGAGAAAGTGTCGCAACGTCATAAATTCAAAGTGTTATTCCATGAAAAGCCATTTGCAGGGATTAATGGTTCAGGAAAACATAATAACTGGAGTTTATCTACCAATACAGGAGTTAATTTACTGAGTCCAGGGAAAACCCCGATGAAAAACTTACAATTCTTAACCTTTTTTGTAAATACCATCAAAGCAGTTCACGATTACGAAGAATTAATTAGAGCGTCGATAGCAAGTGCTAGTAACGATCATCGTTTAGGAGCTAATGAAGCACCACCAGCAATTATATCAGTTTTTATAGGTTCACAATTATCATCGGTATTAGATGAGCTAGAAAATGTAACGAAAGGAAAACTATCACCTGAAGAAAAAACAGATTTAAAATTAAACATTGTAGGGAAAATTCCAGAAATTTTATTAGATAACACAGATAGAAACAGAACTTCACCTTTTGCTTTTACAGGAAATAAATTTGAGCTACGTGCAGTAGGTTCATGGTCTAACTGCGCAGGGCCTATGACTGTATTGAATACAATTATAGCAAGACAACTGAATGAATTTAAAGAAGAAGTTGATAAGTTAATTGATACCAAAAAACTTAAAAAAGATGAAGCCATATTTAATGTATTGAGAGAATATATTAAAGCATCAAAGAATATTCGATTTGAAGGAGATGGTTATGGAGAAGCATGGGAAAAGGAGGCTAAGAAAAGAGGGTTGTCGAATAACAAAACAACTCCAGAAGCATTAAAAGCAAAAGTTTCTGAAAAAGCAATTTCTCTTTTTGAAGAAATGAAAGTGATGAATAAGGTTGAGGTAGAAGCTCGTCATGAAATCGAGTTAGAAGAATATTCAAAGAAAATACAAATAGAAAGTAGAGTGCTAGGTGATATTGCAAGAAACCATATTATACCTATTGCTATTCAATACCAAAATACGTTGATAGAAAATGTAAGAGGACTGAAAGAGATTTTTGGAAATAATTTTGAGAAATACGCTAACGAACAAATCGATTTAATTCAGAAAATATCTAATCATATCGCTGAAATTAACTCTAAAGTAGAAGATATGATTGAAGAACGTAAAAAGGCAAATAAACTAGAAGGACAAAAAAATGCAGATGCTTACTGTAACAAAGTGAAACCTTATTTTGACGAAATTCGTTATCACTGTGATAAATTAGAATTAATGGTAGATGATAATTTATGGCCTTTAACTAAGTACAGGGAGCTTTTGTTTACTAGATAAAATAACCTATTTTGAATGAGAAAAAACATTTATTAAAAAAGGGGGAAAACCCCTTTTTTTAATAAAAATGAAAATGAAAAAAACAAAGCCAAAGACTACGTTTATAGCGTGTTTTTGGCTTTTTCTTATTTTATTTTTTTAAGTATAGAAATCTTGATTGGTTTTTGAAGCTAAAAAAAATTGTATATTAGCTATGTTTAAACAAACAGTCTATATATAGATTCTTACAGTTTTATTTTAAACTGATGGATGTAATTACAGTTACCAAACTAATCTTACATTTTACCCCATAATTTTATCTTACCCTTATTTACTTAGCATTCTCCCATAATAAGCATTATTAGTATTTGTATGCTTATATCATACATAGGGTATGCTAAAAATCAATTAACGTATTTTAAAATTATCTATTATGAAAAATTTTTTATTAGCAGCTATTTTTTTAGCTTCAGGAACCGTTTTCGCACAGTTCGCAAACCCATTACCAACACCAAAAGCTAACTGTTTAGGGTGTTCAGTAGCACAAGTAGGTCCTTCTTATGGAGATAGAGGAGCAGCAATAAACACGAGTTACGTAGATCAAACAGGACACATGAATGATGCAAGTGTAGTTCAAACTGGAGTAGGTAACTTATCAAATATCGATCAAGATGGTCAAAACCAAGGATTTTCTGGAGGTTTAGGAAACGAAGCGACTGTATACCAAAGAGGAAGAAAGAACGAAACCGACATTAAACAACATGGAGATTACAATTCTGGTTTTGTAAATCAAGTAGGATATAAAAACTACGCACAACAAGATGTAGGTGTAGGTTGGGCAGAAAATAACAGAGCATATGCTTACCAAACAGGACGTCAAAATACTTCTATTCAAAAACAACGTTATGATAATAATGTAGCTATTGTAGCACAATCTGGTAGAAGAAATTTAGCTCACCAAGATCAAAGTACAGGAACTAATGGTGCACCAGGTAGTGTAGCAGGTATTTTACAAGTCGGTAACTATAATAAGGCTAAACAAGTACAAAGAGGTAGTTTTAATATAGATGGAATAGCTCAATTTGGAAACGGAAATATGGCTTCTACTACGCAAACATCAACAGGGGGGATAAATATTTCTGGTATTGGACAGACAGGTTCGGGGAATGAAGCTTGTGTTGATCAAAACGCTGATGCTGGTATTAACTTAAGTTTAATTAGTCAGTTTGGTGTAGAAAATCATGCGTCTGTTATTCAAGACGCACAAGGTTCAGGAAATGCTAGCTTTATCGGTCAAGCAGGTTATATGAATAAAGCTTGTGTTGAACAAACAGGACTATAATTTATTTATTAATAAAACTTTAAGAGAAGGGAGGAACTCTTCTCTCTTCTCTTAACTTATTAAAATGAAGGTAATGAAAGATATGAAAACAATATTATTTATAATGCTGGTTACTTTTAATCTTACTATTATGTCACAGCAAAAAACATCTACATATTTTGTATCTGTACCTCAAATAGGAAATGATGTTTCTTTTGTAATACTAGAGAAAAATATTAATTCATTAAATAATTCACAAGATTTTACCTATTCAGCAGCTAATCAAAATTACCTAACAATAAATCAAGTAGGAATAAATAATGTAGCAGAATTAAAAAGTGGAGTTAGAGATGTACAGTTAGTGGGGCAAAAGGGAAAAAACAACTATTATAGCTTTATAGATTATTACAATGCTTCTTCTACAAAAATGAATATTCTTCAACAGGGGAATGCAAATTCATTACAGGTGTACGGAACAAACTCTTTAATGGAAAATGTAAAAATCATTCAAAAATCTAATTATAAAACAATTATAGTTAGGAACTATTAAAATGATGCTAAGGTTTAATTTCTTTAAAAGAAAAATAAAATATATTATTCTGTTTTTACTTTGTATAACAACAAGTTATGCTCAAGAAATAAATCAGGTAAAAGCCAAAATTCTTATTCTTAAAAAAGACAATTTTATAGCAGTAAAAGCACAAGCTGAAAATGAAGGAGTATTGTTTAAAGATGAGTTTAATTACAACTTATTGGTGTTAAAAAAGAATAAAGATGGAAGCTACTCTAACAATAAACAATCAGGAGAATTTTCTTTAAAACCTAATGAAAAAAAAGAACTTTCATTAATAAGGTTAAGCTTAAACCCTGATGAAGAGCTAAGAGCTTATTTATTTATAAAGCACAAGGAAACTTTAATAGATAAAGATACTTTAGTAATAGTACCTAAAAAGGTAGGTATAATAAAAAAAGAAAAAATAGACGAATCTAATTTTGTGTTAAAAGGATTGGTTATTGAAGAAGCAATAACAAAAATAGGGAAAGACTTTTATGATTTTTTTTACCAAGAATACCTGCTCTCAGGCTTAAAGTATCCTTTCATTATAAAAATAAAAGAGAAACCAGGATTAAGAAGAACTACAGTTTTAATTATTGAAGCTGATGATAAAAAGATTTTTGAGTTCATGACAATGCCAGGAGAAGATTTTCTTAAACGAGCTGTTAAAGCATCTTTGGTAAGATTAAGTAGTTACTCAAAACAGAGAAATACATTATTAAGTTATAAAATTTAAACAAAGTAAGTTATGAAAATAGCAACCAAACTTATAACAATTGTTTTATTTTTAATAAGTTCATTTACTTTTTCACAAGAACTAGTTTATAAACCAGTTAATCCATTTTTTGGAGGAAATAATCCATTCGGGTATCAGCAAATTTTGGCATCAGCAAATGCACAAAACGATTTTCAAGAAGAAACACAAGATCCTTTTCAACAACCATCAGACTTAGAAAACTTTACTAATAGTTTAAACAGGCAACTACTAAACTCATTATCTCAAGATTTATTTCAAGAACAATTTGGAGATCAAGGATTAACTGTTGGAACTTATGTGTTTGGATCTTTAGTAGTAGAAGTAACACCTACCAGTGGAGGTTTATCTGTAAATATTTTAAATACCCAAACAGGTGAACAAACACAAATTATAATACCAAACAATTAACAACAAAACGACTAATCATAACTTAAATTTTATGAGAAAATTATTATTCAAATTACTATTCTCTTTAAGTTTTATCTTGTTTTCTAGTTGTGGAGCATACCTAAATCAGCCATTCCAAACAACGAATGCTAGAATAGGGGAAAACACCTCTTTACAAAACGATTTAATTAAGAATATTCTACCTGTCGAAAAAGTAATCGTAGGAGTTTATAAATTTAGAGATCAAACAGGACAATACAAGCCGACTGAAAACGGTTCTACATTTAGTACCGCGGTAACGCAAGGAGGTACATCAATTCTATTAAAATCACTAGAAGAGTCAAAATGGTTTACTCCAATAGAAAGAGAAAATATCGCTAATTTATTAAATGAACGACAAATAATAAGGTCAACAAGGCAAGAATATCAAGGAGTTAACTCTACAAAAATGCCACCATTACTTTTTGCTGGAATTATTTTAGAAGGAGGTGTGGTTTCTTATGATTCTAATATTATTACAGGAGGTTCAGGAGTTAGATATTTTGGAGCAGGAGCATCTAATCAATATAGACAAGATAGAATAACCGTTTATTTAAGAGCCGTATCTACATCAAATGGACAAATTTTAAAAAATATTTACGTATCAAAAACAGTACTCTCTCAAGGAATTTCAGCAAACTTATATAGATATGTTTCTTTAAGAAGATTGTTAGAAGTAGAAACAGGAGTAACCAAAAATGAACCTATGCAATTAGCTGTAAAAGAAGCGATAGATAAAGCAGTTGAACAGTTGATTATAGAAGGTGTTGTAGATGGTTTATGGACTCCTCAAGGAGGTGATAAGGTTGTCAACCTCTTTAAAAAAGAGTATTTAAAAGAAAAAAATGAAGCAGACAACACATTACTTTTTAATAGAAAGCAGGAAACAAGAAGAGCAAAAAATTCAATGACTGTAATGGGAGGCGCTTCAATAATTTCAGGAGATTATTCAAAACCCGTAGCAAGATTTGGTTTTGACTTAAAATACAGATATTTTTTTAAGAACCCTCGATTTAGTTTTGGAGGAAGCATAGGAAGGTTTGAGTTAGAAAACGAACAATCTTTTAAAAATACTTTTTTAACATCTAGTATTTTTCTAGAATACAATATGATGCCTTACGATAGGTTAACACCGTATGCATACATAGGTGTAGGTTCAGTTTTAGAGAAAAACCTAGACAATCCTATGTTTAAATTTCAATATGGTTTAGGGTTAGAGTATTTAGTAACAAATAAAATAGGATTAACTCTTTATGGAGAAAATTATCTTTTAGGTTCAGACAACTTAGATAAGCTAGTTAGAGGAAAGAGAAATGATTTTATTTGGAGAGTAGGAGCAGGTATAAATGTTTATTTTTAAGAAAAGAAATAATGAAAAAAATAATAAAAATAACAATACTCTTAATTTGTGTAACCTTATTTAATTGTAGTGAAGATACTGTAGATTATGTAGAGTTCGGAACAATTAAAGGTCGTGTAGTTAAAAAGAAAAGTTTCGAACCTATTACAAATGCAAAAATTGCATTATCACCTACCAATAACACAAGTTTTACCGATGAAGATGGTTACTTCTTAATGGAAGATGTACCAGCACAAGAATATTCGGTAAGTGCCACTAAAGAGGGGTATTTAACAGGTTTTCAACCTGTAGGTTTAGATGCAGGGACAGAAATTAATATAGTATTTGAATTAGATATAGAAACAGCATTAAATGACCCACCAACAGCACCAGAGCTTAGAGCTCCAGCTAATGGCATAGAAGATTTAAATAATACAGTAGAATTAAGTTTTAAATCAATTGATCCTGATGAAGATGAAATAACATACAGGATAGAAATTAAAAACGACTTAAATAATGATGTTATATCTTTTGAAAATGTAAAAGACACTTTATACACAGTTTCCGATTTAAAATTCGGAGTAAAATATTTTTGGCAAATAGGAGCATCAGATGGTATTAATGCCGAAGTATTAAGTACAGTGAGTACATTTAAAATTACATCAACACCCAATAACAGATATTTTTATACACGACAAGAGGGAGGAAATAATGTAATATACTCTGGAGATTTTATCAATGAAGCCTCTGTAAATGAATTACTGTTAACATTACCAACAACAAACTCTTGGAGACCAAGAAAAAACTCAGCGGCAAATTTGGTAGCCTTCTTACGAACAGATAATAACGAAACTCATATTTATACAATGAAAACTGATGGTTCAGATGTTAAAAAAGTTACATCTAATGTTCCTGTAGTTGCATTTGATTTAAACGAAGTTGATTTCTCGTGGTCTTCAAACGGAGATCGAATTATATATCCGCATTACGATAAATTATACTTGATAAATAAAGATGGAAGTGGTTTACAGCAAATTTATCAAACAACAGACGGTAGTTACATTACTGAATGTGAATGGAATAATGATGAATCTAAAATAGCACTGAAAACCAATAACACAAGTGGCTATAATGCACAAATCTATACGATTGATATGGCAGGAAATATAATTGATACTGTTTTAACAGGAATGCAAGGAGCTGCAGGTGGAATTAATTTTACAATAGATGGAAGCTCGCTGTTGTATACTAGAGATATTTCTGGATATGAATCAAGTAATTATAGGCAATTAAACAGTCATCTATTTTTATATGAATTTGCTACGGCAGAAGTTACTGATTTATCAGAAGGAAAAGCAGATGGAACAAATGATTTAGACCCACGTTTATCACCTAATGAGGCTGAAGTTATCTTTGTGAATACATCCAATGATGGTATTTCTACAAAAACAATTTATAAAGTACCTTTTAGTGAAGGATCTACAACTAGAACAGCATTGTTTGAAAATGCGACAATGCCAGATTGGGAATAAAAGAAAACAAACTATTACTTAGAGAGCGAACGTATAAAAAACGTTCGCTTTTTTCTTGATAAAAGCGTAATAAAACCTAAATTTGCAGGTAACAACAACACAACAAATGAGTAACGAAGTATCTAAACGCTACGCACAACGCGGAGTATCGGCATCTAAAGAAGATGTACACAATGCTATAAAAAATATTGATAAAGGATTATTTCCAAAAGCTTTCTGTAAAATAGTTCCAGATTATTTAACAAATGATGATGATTACTGTTTAATAATGCATGCAGATGGAGCAGGAACAAAATCGTCTTTAGCATACATGTACTGGAAAGAAACAGGAGATATTTCGGTATGGAAAGGTATTGCTCAAGATGCTTTAATCATGAATATTGATGATTTATTGTGTGTGGGTGCTACCGATAACATTATGTTATCTTCTACTATTGGACGTAACAAAAATAATATTCCAGGAGAAGTTTTATCGGCAATTATTAATGGAACAGAAGAGTTAATTAATGAGTTGAAAGAATTCGGAGTTACGATTCATTCAACAGGAGGTGAAACTGCTGACGTTGGTGATTTAGTACGTACTATTATTGTAGATTCTACGGTAACCGCTCGTATGAAGCGTACCGATGTAATTGATAATGCAAATATTAAAGCAGGAGATGTAATTGTTGGTTTAGAGTCATTCGGACAAGCAACGTATGAAAAAGAATACAACGGAGGTATGGGAAGTAACGGATTAACTTCTGCACGTCACGATGTGTTCCATAATTATTTAGCAGAAAAATATCCAGAAAGTTTTGATGCTTCAGTACCGTCAGATTTAGTGTATTCAGGAAATACAAAATTAACAGATGAAGTAGAAAACTCTCCGATTGACGCTGGTAAACTAGTGTTATCGCCAACAAGAACCTATGCGCCAATTATCAAGGAAATTTTATCGAAATTTTCTTCGGAAGAAGTGCACGGAATGATTCACTGTTCAGGAGGAGCTCAAACAAAAATTTTACATTTTATAGATAATTTACACATCGTAAAAGATAATATGTTTCCAATTCCACCATTGTTTAAATTGATACAAGAGCAATCAAAAACAGATTGGAAAGAAATGTATCAAGTGTTTAACTGTGGACACAGAATGGAGTTATATGTATCTCCAGAAATAGCAGAAGAGATTATTACTATTTCAAAAACGTTTAACGTAAATGCACAGATTGTTGGTAGAGTTGAAACTTCTGATAAAAAGAAATTAACAATCAAAAGTCAATATGGAACTTTTGAATATTAATACTGTAAAATAAAAGTATAATCCTCAGATTTCTCTGAGGATTTTTTTATTTCATTTTTTCAAACACAAAATCAATTGAAAACTCATCGTTACTAACGTTAGCTTTTAGTAGATTGTTTTCTTTCCAGTATTGTATTGTTTTAGGGAATTCGTTTAGTTTGTTTTCCGCAGTAAAAGAAGTATCAGTTTGTTGTGTAAAAGCAAATAATGTCGAGGTTTCATTCACGCCTGTAACCTGTAAAAACAAAGAATCATTTTTAGTAATGATGTGTAAGACTTCTTTAAATACAGTATCGTTTTTTTGTAAGGAAAAACCAATTCCAGAAAAATCATTTTCCCAAAACTCGTAAGTTCTTTTACCAGCTTCGTTATAAATACGTTTCCATTTACCAAACAGCCAAGTAGGTTTTTTAATTTTCTTTTCTTGTAGACAAGAAAAAAGTAGTGTACAAGTAAAAAATAAGATTAAAATTCGCATAACAAAAGCCTTAATGAATTAAAGATATGAATAAAATTCGATAAAAAATCGTAAATTCGCACCCCAAGAAAAGATACTATGCTAGATAAATTACAGATAGTTAAGCAACGTTATGATGAGGTATCAGATTTGATCATCCAACCAGATGTTATCTCTGATCAAAAACGTTATGTACAATTAAATAAAGAGTATAAAGACTTAGGAAAGGTTGTAAAAAAGGCAAACGAGTACGAAACTTTATTAAATAATATAGAAGAAGCTAAGGAGATTATTGCTGACGGATCGGATGCAGAAATGGTAGAAATGGCTAAAATGGAAATGGATGAAGCAAAAACTCGTATTCCAGAATTGGAAGAGGAGATTAAGTTTTTACTAATTCCTAAAGACCCAGAAGATGCTAAAAACGCGGTAGTAGAATTGCGTGCAGGTACGGGTGGAGATGAAGCAAGTATTTTTGCTGGTGATTTATTTAGAATGTACACCAAGTACTGTGAAAGCAAGGGATGGAAAGTATCTACGGTAGATTTTTCTGAAGGAACCAATGGTGGATTTAAAGAAATTCAGTTTGAAGTTTCTGGTGAAGATGTATACGGAACTTTAAAGTTTGAAGCTGGTGTACATCGTGTACAACGTGTACCGCAAACCGAAACCCAAGGACGTGTACATACATCGGCAGCAACATGTATGGTGTTTCCAGAAGCAGAAGAGTTTGATGTAGAAATCAACCCAAAAGATGTACGTATTGATTATTTCTGTTCGTCAGGACCAGGAGGTCAATCGGTAAACACTACCTATTCAGCAGTACGTTTAACGCATATTCCTACAGGGTTAGTGGCGCAATGTCAGGATCAAAAATCACAGCATAAAAACAAAGAAAAAGCATTTAAGGTATTACGTTCTCGTTTATACGATTTAGAGTTAGCTAAAAAGCAAGAGGAAGACGCTGCAAAACGTGGATCGATGGTAACCTCAGGAGATCGTTCCGCGAAAATTAGAACGTATAACTACCCGCAAGGACGTGTAACTGATCACAGAATAGGGTTAACCTTATACGATTTATCAAATATTGTAAATGGAGATATTCAAAAAATTATAGACGAATTAATGCTTGCGGAAAATACTTCTAAACTAAAAGAATTAGGAGAAACTATTTAGTAAAAAGCGTTACCATATTGGTAACGCTTTTTTTATAGAAAAGAATTAGAACTATGAATACTTGTAGAGCCAATAAAGAAACCCTACCTTTGTCATAATATTAATGTTCTATCCTTTTTTTAGGAGAAAATCTACAAGTCTCTACACTATTTTTCTGTTATACATCAGTTTTTTAGTCTTCAGTTTCTTTATAAATTTATTTTCAATAGAATTTTTAATCAAAAAAATAATATCATATAAAAATCATAGAACTTATTATGAAGTGCTGTGAAGTTACTTTCATGTTGTAAGATTTAATAATTAAAAACCATATCATATGTTAAGAATAGTAGTAAAAGAAGGCGAAAATATTGATAGAGCTTTGAAACGTTATAAACGAAAATTTAGAGACGTAAAAGTTTTACAAGAATTAAGAGAAAGAAAGCAATATGTAAAACCATCAGTAACAAGAAGAGCTCAAATTCAAAAAGCAGCTTATAAAGAGCAATTATTTAACGAAGAATAATTTTGATACAACACAAAATATAAAACGCAATCCGAAGGGGTTGCGTTTTTTTATAGAATAGCTTTTAACATTTAATAGTATTTTTTTAGTAGCTAAATAAGCAAAAGATTAAATTTTGGTCATTCCTGCAAAAATTTTGGTTAAAAAAGACATTAACATCTAAATTAATTTTGCCCTTCAAATAATAAATGATTAATTTAAGATGAAAAAAAAGAATACTTCCCAAAAAAATAAAGTATTAACTTACACAATTATAGGCTTATTTATAGTTATAGTTTCTAGTTATGCATTTAGTTCTTCAGAAGTAAAAAAAACAGAATTAGTTTCTCAAAAGTTACCTGTAAAAGTTACAACACCTATATACAGAACTATTACGGAATGGGATGAGTATACAGGACGTTTCGAAGCAAGTAATAAAGTAGAAGTTCGTGCACGTGTAAGTGGTTTTTTAGAGCGTGTAAATTTTAAAGCTGGACAAATTGTAAAAAAGGGACAGACGCTCTTTATTATTGATGACAGACCTTTTAAAATAGCCTTAAATAAAGCTAATGCCAATTTAGCTCAAGCCAAAGCAAATTTAGAAATTGCACAAGACAATTTTAAGCGTGTCGAAGATTTAAAGGAAACAGGTGCAGTATCTATTGAAGAATTCAATCGTAGAAAACAAGCTCTAGAGTATGCTAAAGCTAGTATTCAGGTGTCGGAAACACACGTGGCTGATGCTAAATTAAATTTAGAGTTTACACGTGTTAAAGCTCCAATTTCAGGTTTAGTGAGTAGAGATCGTGTGAACGAAGGAAACCTTATAGATGGAGGTTCTTCAAATTCTACATTATTAACCACTATTGTAGCTACAAGCCCTATTCACTTTTATTTTACAAGCAGCGAGTCTGATTACTTGCGTTATGTACGATTGGCAAATAATGGAGAAAGAAAAGCGGTTCGCACAGACGGACTTCCGGTACATATTAAACTTCAAGATGAAGATGAGTTTTTACATGAAGCAAAAATAGACTTCGTAGATAATCAAATTGATAATAGTACAGGTACAATAGAAAACAGAGCCATTTTACCAAATAAAGACTTACTGTTAGAGCCAGGAATGTTTGGTAAAGCTAGAATAAGTGAAAGCACAGCACATAAAGCGATTATGATACCAGAGGATATTATTGGTACCAACCAGTCACTACGATATGTTTATGTTTTAGGAGAAAACAATATTGTAACCAGTAAAAACATCATTTTAGGACCATTACATTCTAACGGATTTCGTATTGTTAGAGAAGGATTATTAGAAACAGATAAGTTGATAATTAATAATATTCAAAAAATTAGGCCAGGTACAGTAGTTACCCCCGTTGAAACTAATTTAGAAATCCCAAAAAGCTAACTGTAAATCAATAACAAGTTAGTAGTAAAACCATATTAAAAAATAAACTCATTTATAGTTTTATGTCTTTAAATAAGGATATGAAAATCTTAGAGTTATGTTCAAATTTTAACAAAATACAATGAAATTTAGTCACATATTTATCAAAAGACCAATATTTGCTGCAGTACTAAGTGTACTCATACTTATTGTTGGTGGTTTATCCTATTTTTCATTACCCGTTTCACAGTTTCCAGATGTAGCCCCACCAACGGTAGAAGTAGTTGCTATGTACCCTGGTGCGAGTGCCAAGACACTGTCAGAAACTGTAGCAGCGCCTTTAGAAAAAGAAATTAATGGTGTTGAAGGTATGATTTATATGACTTCCCAATCATCAGCTGATGGTAGAGTAACAGTACAAATTGCCTTTGAACTGGGTACAGATTTAGATCGCGCCCAAGTACAAGTACAAAACCGAGTTGCTATCGCAGAACCACGTTTACCAGAATCGGTAAGACGTTTAGGAATCACCACAAAGAAAATATCACCAGATATTTTACTGTTGGTTAACTTAATTTCACCTAATGAGACCTATGACCAGATTTATATGGGTAATTACGCTACGTTACAACTTAAAGATGAGTTGGCACGATTAAAAGGTATTGGTGATATCCAAATTTTTGGAGCGGCAGAATACGCCATGCGTATTTGGTTAGACCCAGATAAAATTGCTAATTTAGATATGACAGCTGGTGAAGTAGTTGCAGCCTTACGTGCTCAAAACGTACAAATAGCTAGTGGTACATTAAACACCTTACCATCAGGCACGCAATCAGCATTCGAGGTAAATATTCAGACGCAAGGAAAACTAATTACACCTGAAGAATTTGAAAATGTGATCGTTAAATCAGCAGAAGATAACAGAATAGTAAAACTTAAAGATGTTGGTCGTGTTGAATTAGGTGCACAAAATTACGCTACAAAAGGCTATTTAGGCAAGAAGCCAGCAATTGCTATGCCTATTTTTCAACAACCAGGAGGTAATGCGTTAGAAACCGCTAGAAGTATTAAAGAAACTATGGAAAGGTTATCCAAAAGCTTTCCAGAAGATTTGGAGTACAAGATAGAATATAACCCCACTGAATTTATTCAAAAATCGGTAGATCAAGTATACAGTACAATTTTAGAAGCCGTAATCCTTGTGATTTTAGTAATTTTATTATTCCTACAATCATGGCGTGCAGCTATTATTCCAATTTTAGCAATTCCGGTATCATTGGTAGGTACATTTGCTATTATGCAAGGTATTGGTTTTTCTCTTAACAACTTAACCTTATTTGGGTTGGTGTTAGCCATTGGTATTGTGGTAGATGATGCAATTGTAGTAGTAGAAAATATGGAGCGTTATCTCGAAGAAGGCTATTCACCAAAAGAAGCAGCTTTTAAAACTATGGACGAAGTTGGAGGTGCTTTAATAGCAATTGGATTGGTGTTAATAGCTGTTTTTATTCCTACTGCTTTTTTAGACGGATTTTCAGGTCAGTTTTATAAACAATTTGGAGTAACCATTGCTGTGGCAACAGCTATTTCGGTATTTGTATCGTTAACTTTAAGTCCAGCTATGGCAGCTTTATTAATGCGACACGAAGATAAAATTAAAAAGAAAAATACACCATTGGTATTAAAGCCGTTTGTGTTTTTGGGGAATACCTTCAATCGTCTTATGGATACGGTTTCTGAAAAGTATGGTAGTAGTGTTCAAAAATTAATACGTACAAGTACTATGGTTATGCTAATTTATGGTGGATTAATAGCTTTAACAGGATTTGAGTTCAGTCGTGTTTCGCAAGGGTTTGTACCAGCAATGGATCAGCAGTACTTTGTAACGGTAGTACAGTTACCCCCTGGTTCTTCAATAAGTAGAACTGATGAGGTGGTAAAAAACATTTTAGATTTAACCTTAGATACTGATGGTGTAAAAACAGCTGTATCTTTTACAGGATTTGATGCACCTTCATTTACCAATTCATCAAATGCAGCAGCTATTTTTATAACATTAGAAGATTTTGATGAAAGAACAAAAAAAGGAATTGATTACCACAATTTATTAAATACATTGCGTGGTAAAGTAGCTGTTGTAGACGATGCGGTTGTATTTATTATTCCACCTCCATCGGTTGCAGGAATAGGTAATGCTGGTGGATTTAGGATGATGCTGCAAGATCGTGCTAACTTGGGTACAGCAGCGTTAATAGAAGCTACAAATAATTTAGCCTTGGCTGCCAATCAAGACTCTGTTTTAAGTAATGTGTTTACTTTTTTTAACGATAAAACACCTCAGTTGTATTTAGATATCGATAGAAACAAAGCGCAACAATTAGGAGTTAATATCAATGAAATATTTCAATCATTGGAAATCTATATGGGGTCTGCATTTGTAAACGATTTTAATTATTTAGGTAGAACCTTTCAAGTAACAGCACAGGCAGATTCACCAAACCGTTTAACACCAGACGATATTACTCGTATTAAAGTACGTAACAATAAAGGAGAAATGGTACCATTAGGAACCATAGCTACACAGAAAGATATTTCTGGTCCAGCTAGAATACCACGTTTTAACTTGTATCCTTCAGCATCTTTAAATGGAGATGTCGCTGCAGGATTCAGTTCAGGTCAGGCATTAGAGCGTATGGAACAATTAGCAAAAGAAATTTTGCCACAGGGAATTTCATATCAATGGACAGAAATGGCCTACCAAGAAAAACAAACGGGTAACACAGCAGGTATCGCTTTTTTATTAGCTGTGGTGTTTGTATTCTTATTATTAGCTGCTCAATTTGAAAGTTTAGTTTTACCATTAGTGGTTATTTTTATTGTGCCTATGGTATTACTGTCGGCAATTGTTGGTATTGATTTAGCAGGATTAGACAACAATATTATGGTACAAATTGGTTTAATTGTATTAGTTGGTTTAGCAAGTAAAAACGCGATTCTTATTGTTGAGTTTGCAAAACAATTAGAAGACCAGGGAACAGATTTAAAAACAGCCGTTATACAAGCATCAAAATTGCGCTTACGTCCTATTTTAATGACAGCAATGGCTTTTATTCTTGGAGTAGTACCATTAGCAATTTCAACCGGTGCTGGTGCAGAATTACGTGTATCTTTAGGTATCGCAGTATTTAGTGGAATGCTAGGAGTTACCATCTTCGGTATTTTTTTAACACCTGTATTTTATTATTTAGGTAGAAAATGGACAACCCCAAAAAAAACAGTATAATAATGAAAAAAATAAACTATATAAATCTTGTCGTACTAACTATAATACTAACATCTTGTGGTATTACAAAGCGCGATTTTAATGTGCAGTCTGGTGTGAATGTATCTAACTATTTTTTAAAAGATAATGTAAAGGAGGGTATTTTTGTAAGTAAAGAAACTGCTCAAAAATGGTGGACAGAATTTAATGACCCTATTTTAGATACATTAATTAATAAAGTTATGCAGCATAATTTAGATATTAATGTTGCTGTAGCTAATTTTGAAGCATCTCGTGCCTTTTTAAAAAACACAAAATTAGACCGTTTTCCAACGGTAACGTTAAACGGTAATTATACCAGAACACGATTAGGAGAAAATGTTTTTGTACCCGGTGCAAACCCAACGTACAATAACTTTAATGGTAGTTTTGATGCATTTTGGGAAGCCGATGTTTTTGGTCGTGTGTCTAACCGTATTAAAGGCGCTTATGCTAACAGTCAATTAGCTTTAGCAGATATGCAAAGCGTATACATTAGCATGTTTGCAGAAACTGCTAGAAACTATATGGAGTTACGAGGTACACAACACATGTTAGGTATTGCTGAACGTAATTTAAAAGGTCAACAAAATACTTACGATTTAACAGTAAAATTATTAGAAGCTGGTACAAGTAGTAATTTAGATGTTTCAAGAGCATTGGCACAATTAGAAAATACCAGAGCTACAATTCATCCTTTAAAAGCACGTATTGAAGCCTTAAAAAATAGTTTAAATGTGTTAATTGGCGAAATACCAGGGGAGATAGATGATACCTTATTAACAGAACAGCCATTACCAAGCTTACCTGAATCGGTTGCATTAGATGATAATATTAACGAGTTGTTACGTCGCAGACCAGATGTTAGAAGTGCCGAAGCAACCTTGCAAATCCAGATTGCAAAATACAATATCTCGGTAGCTGATTTATATCCTAAAGTACAATTTGGTGGTTCTATTGGGTTTTCGGCAGTAGATTTTTCTAACTTTGCACAAAAAGAGTCTTTTACATGGAGTATTTTACCTAGTATATCTTGGGAAGCCTTTAATTTAGGTCGTGTAAAACAACGAATTAAAGAAAATGATGCATTAACGCTTGCAGCTTTAAATAAGTACGAAAAAACAGTTTTAAAAGCTCTAGAAGAAACCAAAACTGCATTAACAAATTATGTTAACGAGTTACAGCGACGAGAAAATTTACGCGCGTCATCAGCAGCCAGTGCTAAAGCAGCTACCATAGCTAAACAACGTTACGAGGCAGGTTTAGATAATTTTATAGATTATTTAAGTGCTGAAAATACCATGTTGGTTTCAGAAAATTCATTAGCAACAAGCGAAATTGCAGCAACTACATATCTAATTGCTATATATAAAACCTTAGGTGGTGGATGGGATATTATAACAGAAGAAGATATAGATGTGAAAATGATGCAATTAAAGCAAAAAGAAACTACAATAAATTAAGTAATGAAATGCAAAACGGAACGACCGATATAGGGTCGTTTCGTTACCAAAAAAGTATTTAATCAACAGAACAATATGTCTAAAACACAAGTTCCTGTTTTTAAAAATAGTAATGATTTATATAAAGCTATTGGTTTTCCTCATAGAAGTCATATACCTAATTTTGATGTTCACGCAATTGATGAGTTAGAGCCTGCTTCTAGTCGATGCATGCCTCCGTATAGACAAGATTTTTTTCAAATAGCTTTGTTAACCTATGTTGGTAACAGCCGATTAAACATTAATACAGATTGGTTAGACTTAGGAAATCACCCTTTGTGGTTTACAGTTCCAGGGCAAGTGGTGTCTTGGATTAGAGATGAAGATATTGCAGGGTATAACATAATGTTTAAAAAGGAGTTTTTAATAAATGGAATACCTAAGTTAACAGATGATTTTCCGTTTTTAAAAATGACTGAAAATCAAGTGTTGATGATGACAGAAGATGAAATGAATTCTTTGCTTTTTGATGTAAAACGTATGGTTTCAGTATTTGAAAACCCACACCCTTATCAAGAAAAAATGTTGGAAGGTATGTTGGTGTCGATACTCTACTATTGTAAGGCTATTTATGAACGACATAAATCTACTCAAAACAATTTATCTAGAGAGCAAATTATTACACAGAAGTTTGAAAATTTGGTAGAAAAAATGTATGTTGATACTAAAAATGTAAGCGATTATGCTAGAGCATTAAATATTACACCAAGTTATCTAACCACTATGATAAAAAAACAAACAGGCAAAAGCGCTAAAGATATTATACAAAACCGTTTATTGTTAGAAAGCAAGAGTTTACTGAAGTTTTCAGATTTAGATATTGCAGAGATTGGCTATCGTTTAAATTTTCAAGAGCCAACGCATTTTACCAGATTTTTTAAAAAATTAAGCGGTACTACACCAAACCGTTTTAGACAAGAGGGCATGTAAATTATTATTTAACCACTTACCAAAAGTTTAAAAATAGAGCTTTTAATTTTAAATGCCTTAGTAAAGAAAGTGGTTATTTTTTAAGTTAATTTATATTTAAATTTGATTATTAAAATTAGAATGTATGAATGTAAAAAGAACAGCAGTAGTTACAGATTCTGGCAATGGGTTAGGAAGAACTTTTGCCAATACTTTACTTAAAAATGAGTACAACGTTATTCTAGCTGCAACCCAAGATAGTTTTGATAACCTGTCTATAGAGACAGATGATTTGCATAAATACAAATTAGTTAAAACAGATTTTACATCTGACGAAAGTGTTTTTGAGTTAAAAAACACAATTATTAATACATTTGGTCATTTAGATTTATTGTTTAACAATGTTGAAAAAGCTAATGGTTTTGGTCAGAAAATAGAACAAATAAATATTGAAGAGGTAAAATCTCTTTATGAGATGAATGTTTTTGCTGTAATGCGTACTGTAAAAATATTAAAGTCTTTGTTTGAGAAAAGTGAAGACCCTAGAATTATTAATGTTACAAGCGCTATGGGAGACCTTAATAAAATGTCGGATGAGTCATTTTGTTATTCTAATTATTGTATGACTGCTTATGCTAGTTCCAAAGCAGCCTTAAATATGTATACACATTTACAGAGTAAAGAATTTAGTCCTTCAAGAATAAGTGTAAAAGGTTTTGACCCAATTGCTCTAAAAAATTGTACTCATAATTCAGTGGTAATATGTAATGATGTTATGGATGAATTACTAGAGCTTATTAGTTATGAAAAAAAGAGTTAAATAAAATTTATACTTTTAAGTAAGTATAAAGTATAAAAGCCTTCGTTTCAAAAAACGAAGGCTTTTATATTCTGAGTTAAATATGATAAATTTAACTTTATATGCACACAAAATAAAGCACTCAGAAATTAAGAGTTTTTACTTTTTTTATTTTTACTTAATATATTTCGAATATGTTCTCCATCCCAATGTTTATCAAAGGTAACAATTCCTCTTTTAAAATCATCTTCCAATAATTGTTCTTGTTGTTCCAGTTCTTTTCTAACTTTAAAAATATAATTTTCATTTCTATTAGGGTCTGCTGCTAATCTTTTTAAACTGGCTTCATCATATTTAATAAAGTTCTGTACCTGACGATTTAAGGTGTATTTTCTGAAACCTAATTTATTAAGAGCATCACTTGCTAATGCTAAAGAGGTATCTAATGATTCTCTGTAAATATTATTAACATTTAAATTAAGTAATTCATAAGCATCAAATCTACTTTTAGTTCTAACCATTAACTCTATATGTGGATACTTTCTTTTTACAATTTTTGAAATTGCTTTAGAAACAGAAACTTCATTAGTAGCGCAAATTAAAATTTTAGCCTCAGCTATTCCAGCAGACTCTAATAAATCTTCTCTTGTTGCATCTCCATAATATACTTCAAACCCCATTTTTCGTAGAAAATCAACACGATTAGAATCAAAATCTAAAATAGTTGTTTCAACACCATGTGAACGTAAAAAACGTCCAACAGTACTACCAAACTGACCAAAGCCTACTAATATGACTTTTTGAGATTTAGCTATATGATCCATAGGTCGTTTAATAAATTCTTTGGTGCCAATTCTTGGAAGAATTAAACGTTCGTTTACTACTGTTAAAATAGGTGTTAAGGACATTGAAACTGCGGTAACCACTAACATTATGTCCATTTGCTCTTGTTCTAAAATATTAAGCTGAAAGGCGAAAGACAATAAAACAAAAGCGAATTCACCAACCTGAGCTAAACTAAAAGTAAGCAGTATATTTTGGTCTATTTTTAAATTAAAAATACGACCTGTAATAAATAAAACCAATGCTTTTATAATAATAATAACGAGCAAAATACCACTAATAGTTAACGGGCTATTCGCAATAACTACAAAGTTAATAGACGCACCAACCGCCATAAAAAAGAGTCCTAGTAAAAGGTTTTTAAATGGTTCTAGTGTGCTTTCTAGCTCGTGTTTAAACTCACTAGTAGATAAAACAACACCACCTAAAAAAGCACCTAATGCAGGGCTTAAACCAACAAATTCCATTAAGTATGAAATTCCAAAAACGATTAAAAAAGCAGAAGCTATTAATAACTCTCTAACGCCAGTTTTAGCTACTTTGCGTAACATTGGTACCACTATAAAACGACCAGCTAAAATAATAATCACAACAGAAAGTATAATTGCCAATGTTTGTAAACCAATAGGTAAACTTTGAATTAAAGTTGATGCTGAATGAGAAGCTTCATTACTTGTGTGTTCCGACGAATTACTTAATAGTGGTAAAGCACCAATCATAAATATTACAATGATATCTTGAAATAATAGTATGGAAAAGGAGCTAGAGCCAAAAGTGGTATTCATTAGGCCTTTTTCTTTAATGGTCTGCAAAGCTATTGCGGTGGATGATAAAGCAACAGCCATACTAATGGCCAATGCTACTTGCCATTCATAACCTATAAATGTAAACAATATATAAGTTAAGCCAATTGTTAAAGCGACTTGTATTCCCCCCATACCGAGAATAGTTTTTCGCATATTCCAAAAATTTTTAGGTTCAATTTCTAATCCTATTAAAAATAGCATTACAACTACTCCAAACTCAGCAAAATGTAGAATATCTTCACCTTCTTCACCAATAAAGCCAAGTACATATGGACCAATAAGTACACCAGCTAGTAGATAACCTATAACAGAACTTAACCCTAATCGTTTTGCTATAGAAACGCAAATAATAGCACCAGCAAGAAATACAATAGCTTCAAATAATAAATTTCCAGACATACCTTAGGTTGTTAAAATTTCTAAATCGTTAAGAAAAGAACAATTTGATAATTGCGTTGTATTAAAATCACCTTGTAGTAAATCTATTAATTGTTCGTACTGGTTGGTATAATCCAGTAAATCTTCATCAGATAAATTATGTGTACCCATTACTGCAAATGGAGATAAATAATTCATTCCACATAATTTAGCAGTTTGTTCATATGGTCTTAAAAACTCGTTAATTGTATAGGTATTATAACCCTCGGTACAATATACCTCTCGAGAACCGCCCGTGGTTATAACATTAAAAATAGTTTTGTTATGAAGTACTTTTCCTTCAGGACCATAAGCCCAATTAAACTCTAACACCAAATCTTTCCATTGTTTTAAAATAGCAGGGCTGCTGTACCAATATAAAGGGTGATGCCAAATAATAATATCATGTTGGAGTAATAATTCTTGTTCACGCTGTATATTAATATGAAAATTAGGATAGTTTTCATATAAATCATGAAAAGTTACATGTACTTTATTTTTTAAACGATTAACTAGAGTTGAATTAACTCTCGATTGTTCAAACTTTGGGTGGGCAAAAAGAATAAGTACTTTTTTCATGAGTTTATTTAGTTTTATGTTGGAAAATATGTTTTTTATGATTGTATTTTGATAAAGTTAATAATTTAAAATCATTGTTGTTTATGCTAAAAGCGCAAGAGTAATTTTTTTTAGTAATTATTAAGCTAGTTTATAAATTATAAAAATAAAAGCCACACAGAATGTTTTACATTTGGTGGCTCTTATATTTTTTTATTATGAAAATAAATTTATAACACTGTTATTTAGTGTTTTAGGTTTTTGTTAGTGAATTTTAAAGTCTCCGTTGCTTCTTATGTAGAGAATAGACTCTTTGTTGTTTTTTACAGCTATTGTATGTTTAGTTCCTTTTTTAGAACTAAAGTAGTTCCCTGCTTCAAGCACATTTATAACCTTATTATTTTCTATTTGATGCACTATTTTACCCTTTATTATTATAGCTCTAAAATTCTCGCTTAGGTTTTTAATATTACCTTTAAAACCAGCAGGTAATTTAACTAAAATAGCCTGAAGTTTATTGTTTTTATGTGTTTCCCATAAAAATGCAGTTTTAATATCACTTTTATTTGTAACCCAAGTAATATCGTTTGCATTTAACCATACGAGGTTGTGTTGGTCTACATTTATTGGTCGTTCACCATTATCAAAAGCTTCATCTGTAGGTTTTACTAAATATGGACCTTCTTGAATTTCAATATATGCTAAATTGTCTTCAGCATTGGCAGCAGTAATATGCGTTTCGCCTGCAGGCTGCATCCAAAAAGATCCTGTAGGTAACCATTGTTTTTTTGCGTTTTCATCATCGTTATGCAATAACCCTTTAATAACTACACCTCGATAAGTGACATTATGAATGTGTGGTGGAGATGAAAAACCTTTTTTAAATTTTACTAAAAAACCTGAAGGTTCGTTTTTGGTACGATCACCCCAAAGTTTTCCCGCAGCTGGACTTTTGTCTCCACGTAACGGATTAAGCCAGCTCCATTCTATTTGTTCAGTGGTTACTACTTCGTTTTTAGTCTTTGTGTGATCTATAGTTGAAGTCTGAGCATTGATTTTAACTGTAAACATTAAAAAAAATGAAGCTAACAGGACAGTTTTAATCATTTTAATATTTTTAGATTTCTGTAAAAACTTCAGATTGTGACAATCTTGATTTAGGAGTTTTATCAGTAGAATTAAAGTCGGATTTTGCCCTGTATCCAATAGAAACAGCAACTAATGAGGTATAACCTTTTTCTCTTAAACCAAATTCTTCATCTAATGCTTTTACATCTATACCTTCCATTGGTGTGGCATCTATACCTAAACTTGCAACACCTAGCAAAAAACTTCCTACGTTAAGGTATACTTGCTTTTCCATCCAATGTTGAAGATCTTTTAAGTCATATTTATGAATATCTGCAAAGGTTTTAACGGCGCCTATAAATCCATTTTTAACATCTTCATTAGGAAATCGTCCATTTTTATCATCTACCTCCGCTATATATTTATAATAATCTTCATCAGTATTAGTCTTTACACAAAATAAAATAACAGCTGAAGCATTAGTTACTTTAGGTTCATTAAAGTGGAAAAAACCTTGAGTGCCTTTTGCAATACGTGCTTTACCCTCTCTAGTTTCAGCGATAATAAAGTGCCAAGGTTGAAGATTAACACTTGAAGGACTCATTTGTAGTAAATGTTTTACTTGCTCCATATTTTCTTTAGAAATTGATTTAGATGGATCAAATTCTTTTGTGGTATATCTCCAATTTAATATGTCTTTTAAATTCATTTTAATTGTTTTTTATTTGTTTAATTCAGACTATCAAAAGTATAGTGTCAAAAGTATTGATAGTTTAAGGTTTTTGCAATAACGGTCAAAAATGATAGTATGTTTTTTATGTTAAAAAACACTGTTAGCTACTATTTTTAATAGCTTTATAGGTAATGTTAAATTTACTATAAAAAGTAAAGTTTTATAATTAATGATAGTATAATGTTTTTGGAACATTAAATTATAGTAGCATTTGGAGCAGGCAAAATAAAAGATTAATTAAGTATAATTATAGAGAGCTTTATAGTTCTACAAGTATTACTATTTAATTGATAGGAGGTAAAAGGAAAAGTATAATTTTTTATTTATTTTTGAACGAAAAAAGTGCTGTAACAAATTATACGAGTTAACTTCCATCATTATATAACATACATTAAGTCTTCAATTAAAATAGTTAGAGAAAGACGGCTTAATAACTAGAAAAAGGTATACAAAAAACATGTCT
Organism: Tenacibaculum mesophilum; assembly: GCF_003867075.1. Taxonomy (NCBI): domain Bacteria; kingdom Pseudomonadati; phylum Bacteroidota; class Flavobacteriia; order Flavobacteriales; family Flavobacteriaceae; genus Tenacibaculum; species Tenacibaculum mesophilum. The sequence goes on from NZ_CP032544.1 coordinate 3,243,622, forward strand.
TTAAAAGTAAAGTACGAATAAACTCCGTTTGAAGAAGTCGTAAGAATTTTGTTGGCTACTATAGTTAAGTAGAGAGAAGTTGTTGTTAAAAAGGGAAGAGTATTAGAGTAATTTTACTGGTATTTTATAAAGTTACTATTCTACAGGCTTCAAACTCAATGTCCTTAAAACTATCTTGAGTCCATTCACTCAAACTTTTAAGAATTGGCAGTAAAGCTTCACCTTTTTTAGATAGTGAATATTCAACTCGTGGTGGTATTTCAGCATATTTTTTTCTAATTATGATACCATCTTCCTCAAGCTCTCTTAATTGCTCTGTTAACACTTTTTTTGATATAGTAGGAGTAAATATTAAGAGTTTTCCAAAGCGTAAACTTCCGTTTGCTAATAAGTAAATTAAAATAGGCTTCCACTTATTTCCAATTACGTTCATCGCGTGAACTAACGAACACACATTTGGATTATCAATTACTTTTCTTCCCATTAGTTACCATTTTGTAACCACTATTTAATGTGATTATATTATTTTGGTTTCAAAAATAAACTATTATTAGTTTCTTTGCAATACTAATTTAAAGTTTTATAAAAATGAAAAACATTTTAATCATTAATGGTCATCAATATTATCCATTTGCAGAAGGAAAATTAAATCAATCTTTTATTGAAAAACTATCAGCTCAATTAAAAGAAGCTAACTTAAATATAAAGATTACCGTAACTCAAAATGACTATAATGTAGATGAGGAAGTAGAAAAATTTCTTTGGGCAGATGTTGTATTTTTACAAACGCCTTTAAACTGGATGGGAATTACTTGGTCGTTTAAAAAATATATGGATGATGTATTCACTGCAGGTATGATGGGGAAACTATCGCAAGGTGATGGTCGTACTTCTGAAGCACCAAAAAAGAATTATGGTTTAGGTGGTTTGTTAAAAGGCAAATATATGATGTCTGTAACTGCAAATGCGCCTAAAGAGGCTTTTAACAATCCTGATGAGCCTTTTTTTGCTGGTAAAAGTGAAGACGACTTGTTATTACCAATGCATCTCAACTTTAAATGGTTTGGTTTAGAACCTTTAAAAACATTTTTTGCTTACGACGTGATGAAAAATCCGGAGATTGAAAGCGACTTTGTAAGATTTGAAAAACATATTAATGAAGAATTACTTCAAAAAATATAATCCATTGAAAGTTTTCACGTTTAATAGAATACAACTAATACACATAAAATGAACAGACCAACACCAAAGCATACAGCACCAAATTTAACTTTTCCAGTATTAGATGGTAACGAATGGCAGATTAACAATCAACAACCAGAAAAATTTACTTTAGTGGTTTTTTACAGAGGTTTGCATTGCCCGTTGTGTAAAAAATATTTACAACAATTAGAAGAGTTATTACCAGAATTTAAAGAAAGAGGTGTTAATGTTGTTGCTGTAAGTATGGACTCTGAGTCTAGAGCACGCTTATCACGTCAAAAATGGGAGCTATCAGAATTAAAATTAGGGTATAACTTAGATTTAGAAACTGCTAAAAACTGGGGGTTATATTTAAGCAAAGGTATAAAAGATGGTGAACCAAACACATTTAGTGAACCAGGACTTTTTTTAATAAGACAATAACAATCAAATCTATTATTCTGCTATGAATAGTAATCCTTGGGGAAGACCTTATTTACCTTCATTTGTAAAAGCTGTAGATTATATTGTGTCTTCAGATTATCCTGCAAGAGGCGAAATGTTATAAATTTGTAATATGAAATACACCGAAAAAACCTATTATTTCGATTATAATAGTTCAGTTATTGAAGATGTTATAAAAGACGTTAAGCATTTTACCTCTCAACAAGATATTATAGAGCAATTATATCTAAAGGTTAGAGATGGTTGGCGTTATTTACCTTTTAATATTGGTTTAACTAAAGAGCACTTTAAAGCTAGTAATATTGCAAAAAAGCCAGATGGACATTGTATTGATAAAGCCATTTTATACATTGCTTGTTTACGTGCCTTCAATATTCCAGCAAGATTACATTTAGCCAAAGTATCCAACCATATTGCTACAGAGCGCTTAGAAAAAGTGATTGGAACTAATGAATTAGCTCCTCATGGTTTGGTAGATGTATTTTATAATGATAAATGGGTTAAATGTTCGCCTGCGTTTAATAAAGAACTGTGTGCCATTTACAATGTTGATGTTTTAGATTTTAATGGTGTCGAAGATGCAGTGTTGCAAGAATACAATAAAGACGACCATAAATTTATGACCTATATAGAAGATTATGGTCATTTTGATGATGTACCTTTGGAATTTATAAAGGAAACATTTAAATCAAATTATCCTAGTCTTTATGAAAAATTTAAAGATCAGGATCATATCAAAATATAAGAATGATTTGCAATCAGAACTAAGTCAAATACAAGCATTTTTTAACACCGAATACCCTCTGAATCAAGAAGGTTTAAAAGAATTATTCGGTTTATTTAAAGTTGAAAAAGTAGCTAAAGGCGAAATGCTTCTTGCTGCAAATACTACTGAAAATTATTTAAGGTTTCTTAATTCTGGTGTGGTGCGAGAGTATTATGCTACACCAGACAAAGAGACCAACATTAATTTTTACGCCGAACCACAATTTATCACAGACTTAAGTTCGTTTATTAATAATATCTCTACTAACAAAAACCAAGAATGCATAACAGAAGTAGAACTATTATCTGTTGAAAAAAGTGCCTTTAGAAAGCTGTTGGATAATTACGAATGCGGAAAATCGTTTATAGAAATTTCGTTTCAACGATTATTGAAACAAAAAGAACTTTTTGAATATAATCGTATTACTAAAACAGCAGATGAACTATACAAAGAGCTAATTATTTATAGACCTAACTGGCTAGACAATATTCCACAATACCACATTGCATCCTACCTAAATGTTACACCAGAAACTTTAAGTCGTATTCGAAAACGCATTTCTTGATTTGAATCAATGCTTAAGTGTAATACGTTTGTAACCTTTGCAAAAACATTTAAGCATTATGAAAATTCATCACTTTAGAAATGCCACAATGGTTATTGAAGCTAATAGTCATTTTATTTTAATAGATCCTATGTTAGGCTCAAAAGGATCTTTGCCTCCATTTACATTTTTTAGGTTTAAACCTGTTAAAAATCCTATTGTAGAATTACCAGAAATTAGTAAAACCTTTTTAGATAAAATTACGCATTGTGTTATAACGCACAACCATCCAGATCATATTGACAAACCTGCAGAAGATTTCTTAAAAGAGAAGAATATCCCTGTGTTTTGTAGTGTAAAAGATGAAAAAACATTTTCAAAGAAAGGTTTAAACATTGTAAAAACTATTGAATATTGGACTAAATCTGAATTTTTAGATGGTAGTATAGAAGGAATTCCGGCAAAACATGGTTATGGTTTTGTAGCCAAACCAGCAGGTAATGTTATGGGATTTTTTATACAATTACCTAATCAACCATCAATTTATTTAAGTAGCGATACTGTTTATACAGATACAGTAGATAAAGTTTTTAGAAACTATAAACCAGATATTAGCGTAGTTGCAGCAGGATCGGCTCAGTTTGATATTTTTAAACCTTTATTAATGACTATGGATGATATTTTAAAATTTGCTAAAAATGCACCAGGTAAAGTCATCGCCAATCATATGGAGGCAGTAAATCATTGCCCTACAAGGCGTGAAGAATTGAGAGCAGAAGTGTTAAATTTAGATTTGTCTAAAAAAGTATATGTACCTGATGATGGAGAAACTATAAGTTTTTAAGGTTAGTTATATTAATTAGTAAATATTTTAAATATGATTTTTTTATAAAACGTTTATTAAAAGAAATATCTTATGTGTAAAAAAAATCATGAATTATCTAAAAAAGAAAAACGTAGCTAAAGAAATAGCTACGTTTTTTTAGTTCGTGTCAGTGTTATACTTTATTTCACAATAGTAAGTTCATCTACAATACGTTTAGCACCAGCATACTTATCAATTAACCAAAGTACATATCTAATGTCTACATTAATAGTTCGTTGTAGGTTTTTGTCAAAAATAACATCACCAGCCATCGCTTCAATATTACCATCAAATGCTAGCCCGATTAATTCACCTTTTCCGTTTAATACTGGAGAACCAGAGTTTCCACCGGTAATATCATTATCAGATAAGAAGTTTAAAGGTAATTCACCTTTACTGTTAGCATATCTTCCGTAATCTTTTTTCTCATAGATATCTAACATATCTTTAGATAAATCAAACTCGCTATCGTTTGGCTTATATTTTTTAACCATTCCTTTTAACGTTGTGTAGTTGTTAATGCTAGCGTCGTTTCTAGAATCTTTAGGTAAAGCTCTTACTTTTCCGTAAGTTAAACGTAAAGTAGAGTTAGCATCTGGATATTTAATGTTGCTTAGACCAGACTTACGTAAACCATCTACTAATAGTCTAAATGATTTTTGATAATCGTTTAATGGTTGTACTAAGTTTTCAGGTTGCTCTCTATACTTATCTAGTAATTGAGAAGATAAGATATATAAAGGATCGTTAGCTAACAATTCTTTATTAGGATATTTTAAGAAAGCCGTAGCACGCTCTTTAGATGTAAAAATACTTAATTCAAAAATAGAATTTACGTAGTCGTTAAAATTACCATTCTTAGCAATTTTAGCTACAATCTCTGGTAATTCGTAATTTGCTTTAGCTGAATATAACTTTAGTTGCTCAGTTAAAATTTCTTTTTCTAAAGGTAAATGATAATTTGTGTAGTTACTTTCTATAAAAGCATTCAATCGAGGCATTAAATTCTTACGAGCAGCTTCATTAGCATTAATATAAGACTCAAATCCTTTACCTATTTGATATGGTAAAACTGCAAATTTACTAGAACGTAATAATAACATTAAGTAATTATCATGCTTTGCTTTGTTGTTGGTTAAGTTGTAGTAATTATTGATGTTAGTAACAACATCTCCGTAAATTGCTTTGTTAGACTTTTTGTTAGCCCATTTGTCAAATTTCTTTTCTACGTTACGTTTAGCCTCGGTAGTTTTATGAGCTGTTAAAGCATCAATCATACCTTGTCTGTTTTTCCAATAGTTGGCAATTCTAGCATATTGAGATGCATACATTAAATTGATAGATGCATCTTTATCCATGTATTTTTTCATTACATCCATGCTAAGTTTAGATCCTTCTACCCAAGCAGGATATGCGTAATTTACGTTTTGTTCGATTCCTTCTGCAGGCATCCAACGGTTTGTTCTACCAGGGTATCCTAAAATCATAGCAAAATCATTTTCTTTTACCCCTTTAATGTTAACAGGTAAGTGATATTTTGCTTTCAATGGCACGTTGTTTTCAGAATACTCTGCAGGGTTTCCTTCTGCATCTGCATATACTCTAAATAAAGAAAAGTCTCCTGTGTGACGTGGCCATTCCCAGTTATCAGTGTCTCCACCGTATTTACCAACTTTATCAGAAGGTGTACCTACTAATCGTACATCTTTATAATCTTCATATACAAAATAGTAATATTCATTTCCTTGGAAAAAAGAACGTACAGAAACAGTATATTTACCACCTTCATTATTTTCTTGTTCTATTTTTGCAATTTCTTTGTTAATAGCAGCTTCACGTTCTTTTTCTGTCATAGAATCGTTTACTTTAGATAAAATACGTTTAGAAACGTCATCCATTCTCACAAAGAATCTTACAAAAAGACTTTCTGGTTTAAGCTCGTCTTTTAATGTTTTAGCCCAGTACCCATTTTTAAGGTGATTTTGCTCTTCAGAAGATAATTCTGCAATGGCGTCATAACCACAGTGGTGATTTGTAAGTACTAATCCATTATCAGAAATAATACTAGCTGTACACCCACCGTTAAATTGAACGATAGCGTCTTTGAGACTTTGATTGTTGATACTGTAAATTTCTTCAGCGGTTAGTTGAAGTCCCATTTTTTGCATATCACGTTCGTTTAAACGCTTAATATGCATTAAAAACCACATTCCTTCATTAGCGAACAATGAAGCAGGTAGTAAGATTAAAAAAGCAATTAAAAAAAGACTTGTTTTTTTCATAATATAATTTGAATAATAAAAATTAGGTTGATTTTGTTTTTTAGTTTAGAATATCTCCTTTTAAAAAACATTAAGTTCTTTAATCAATTAAAGAATCAGCTTGTAAAAATACTCAATAATTTATTTTGTATAAGGAAGTAAACGTTAAAAAAATATAAGGATACGCATGTTAATTTTAGCATAATAGATAGCGTAGAAATGAGCTTTATAATAAAAAAATCCCTTACAAAACCAGACTTGTAAGGGATTGTTATGGAGACGCCGAGAATAGACCTTCTTTTGCCTTATTACACCTTAACCCACGCTATAACTACTATTAATACTGAATTTGTAAAATTTTTATATTTCTTTTTATGCTGAAATAGATGTTAAATACTACCTAAATTGACACCTAAATTGACACCTGATAGCTATGACATATACATTCAATCTAAAAGAAAAAAGTAAAGATGGATTAACACTTATTTATTTGAAAGCCTATTTTAAAAATGAGGGTAAAAGATTTGTATACTCAACAGGAGAATTTATCCATCCAAAAGAATGGGATATAAAAAACAGACAGCCAAATAATCTTACAGGAAGAACTTCAAAAGCAAATTCTCATCGAACAATAAAAAGGAAACTTGATCGATATTCTAACTTTTTTATACAAGTAACTGAAACTTTTAAAAACACAAATCAAGAATTAACTGTTGAAAAAGTAAGAAAAGAATTTGACAAGGAATTCAAAAGAGTAGCTAAAGGAAAAAATAAGTTTTATGAAGCTTATGATGAGTTTATGTTATTCAAGCAAAAAAATCAAGAATGGTCTAAAGCTACTATTAAGAGATATTATAATATTAAATCACTACTTGAAGATTTTGAAAAAACAAAAAACTATAAAATCACTTTTAATACCATAAATCAAAAGTTTTATACTGAGTTTACAGATTTTTGCATGGTTCATAGAGGGCATATCAATAATACTTTTACTAGAAATGTTGGATTGGTTAAAACATTTCTTTACTGGGCTTTAAAAAATGGTCATACCTATAAGGCAGATTTTATAAAATTTAAAAAGAAACCAAAAGTAATAACCAATCAAATTGCGTTAAGAAAAGAAGATCTACAACTTCTATTAAAAAAGGAAATGCCGTCTAAAAAATTAGAACGAGTTAAAGACATATTTATTTTTTTCATGTGTAACAGGAATGCGCTTTGGTGAGTTAAAGTTTGTTTCAAAAAATACCATAAACGGTAAAATACTATTACTTAAAGAAGAAAAAGGCTCTGGTAAAAAAGCAGAGAAATACCACTTAGCAATATCGCTTTACATATTTTAAACAAGTATGATTATACCTTACCTCTAATAGGTAATCAAAAATTTAATGACTATGTAAAAGAAGTTTTTGAAAAAGCTGGATATACACATAATGTTATAAAAACATCTACAAGAGGTAAAGAAATACTTCGAGAAGAAAAGCCATTTTATAAAAGGATAAGCTCTCATACAGCTAGAAGAACCTTTATTACTATGATGAAAAGAAATGGTAAGAGTGATAAACTAATAGCGGAAATTTCTGGACATAATGATATGAAAACACTAAATCAATATTACCAAGTTTCAAATGAAGATGTTAAAGATGCTGTAAATGAAACTTTTGATATAAAATTTTAAAAGAATAGTAAAAAATGAATTACGGAAAAGAGTTTATAAAACTATACAATGAAGAACTTTCTGCTTTTAAAAAAGTTATTACAGAAAGAATTGAAAAAGACTATGGATCTCCTGAAATGGCAAATGATTTATACTCTAAGTATAACAGCGAAATTCAAAGAAGGGTTAATAATCTTAAAGAAAAGGATAATATAGGTATGAAGGAATCATCTTTAACTGGTATATCCTTAGGTTATATGTATGGTAAAGAGTATAAATTTAATAGAGTAGAAAATATAATAAACAGAGATGTGTATCAATATTTTTTAAGTAATGGAAAGTGTTCTCAGTATAAAAACTTTAGTCATTTCATTCAGTGTTTTTCAAAGTCCTTAACTCTTCATAGTTATAGAAGCTTTTTGAACGAAAACAGAAAGCTTTTTTATTCTTTATTAGATGAAGAAAAAGCAAATGAATTTTTTAATATAAAGTATATTAAAGATGATTTAAATGTATTGACTATAAGTAAAAAGCATTTAGAAACTTCTGAAAATAAAAATAAAGAAAACTTTACTTTACAAGAAGTTGATAAAAAAGCAGAAACAAAGAATGTTAACTTGAATAAAGAAAAACATGAAAATCCTTTTACCGAAGAGGAAAAATTTATTTTAATACATTATTTGTTTAAACATGAAAGATCACAAGAAAAGAAGTTATCAGTTTATGAATTAACTCTAATTTTAAAAATTTCTTGTGGGGTATTTACAGATAAAAGACTCGAAAAAGTTAAAGATACTGTTTATGAAAAATATCATAAAGGGTATGATTACTATAGTGTCTCGAAGAAAGAAAAGAGAAATAAATTAAATATTTTAATAGATAAATGTGAAGCCTATGAACTGAAAGTATTCTCACAATATTTACACAATCAGCTTTCAAAAATATAATTTTTTACTCCAAAAGTTACTGATTTTATTAATTAAATATTGTTTAAGTTGTTGAAATTTAATTTGTTGTTTTGCTCCAAGCTTCCCCCCGAGCTTACTCTATCTTCTTTAATTTTACCATTAAACCAATAATCTTTGCGGTAATAAAACATAAATATTCAATCCATGGATATTAGTAATTACTGAATATGGTATGTTTTTAAATATTAATTAAAATAAAAAAACATATTCTGAAAAATATAATAGTAACAACACCAGAAGAACTTATAGGTTTAATTGATACAGCAGTATCAACAAGAATCAATCCATTAGAAGATTTAATCAACAGTAAGTTAAATCCAAAAAAAGAAAATGTAACGGTTAAAGAAGCAGCAAAAAGGTTAAACGTTACAGAACTTACGATAAGAAACTACATTAAAAAAGGAGTGATTGATGCCTCAAAAATAGGAAGAAGAATTGTTATAAACCTTGAAGCTTTGGAGAATACATTAAAGGAGGTTAAATCTTTGAAATATCGTAGATAGTATGGAAGATTTTAATATGCAAAGTGAGTTCTTTAATAATAATTTGATTCTTATAGCTGATAATCTTCAGTCAGAAATGTACAAATTGAAAGTCAACAGAGTATCAGATTTTCTGTTAAGTAAACATTTAGAATTTTATACTAATGAAATAGATAAGATTAAAGGTTTGATAGGAAATAATCCGAGGTTTAAATGGCAACTTTTAGAACAAGAAATTGACTCTAATTTTAAAAAAGATAAGTCATTAACGGGAGCAAATATTTTTTTCGACTGGAAACATGATGTAAGTCCTAATAGAGTAGTGCTAAACTTTAAACTATAGGTTGTTATGGATTATGTTAGAATAGGTACAGATTATTACAAGATCTGTAGTGTACCGCTTTATTGTGGAGACGTAAATAGAACATTGTTTAAATGGTCAAAAGGTGAAATAATTACAGATAAAGGCAAAGACTTTTTGCAATCAATCAAGAAGTATGATGGCTTTATTACTATCCCAGATCATCAAAATTATAAACAAGAGATAAATTCTTTTTATAATCAATATGAAAAGTTAGAATATAATTTAGAGGAAGGTAAGTTTGATAAAACAAAGGAGTTTTTGAAACATATTTTTGGAGAACAATATGAGTTAGGTTTAGATTATCTTACATTATTATGGCAAATTCCAACGCAAATTTTACCTGTTTTATGTTTGGTTAGCAATTCTCGGAACACAGGGAAAACTTCATTTTTAAAATGGTTGAAACTTATATTTCAAGGTAATATGACTATTAATAAAAATGAGGATTTTAGAAGTCGATTTAATAGCGACTGGGCATCTAAACTAATTATTTCAGTCGATGAAGTTCTTTTAGATAGAAGAGAAGATAGTGAGCGAATTAAAAACCTTTCTACTGCGGGCACGTATAAAATTGAATCTAAAGGAAAAGACAAATTAGAAACCAATTTCTTTGGTAAGTTTATATTGTGTTCTAATAATGAAGAAAATTTTATTCAAATAGATGAAAACGAAATTCGCTATTGGGTAATTAAAGTAAACTCTTTTCAAGTTGAAGATGTAGATATGTTGGAGAAGTTAAAAAAAGAAATTCCTCATTTTTTGCATTTCTTGAATAAACGAAAAATTGTTTCAGAAAGAAAAACAAGAATGTGGTTTACAAAACAACAGATTTATACGCCTGCGTTAGATAAAGTTGTAAAAGGAAACAAAACATATTTAAGTCAGGAAATAAAGAAATTATAACAGATGATTTCATTGCGTTTGAAGTTGATGTTTTGCGTTACACCGCAACAGATTTATTTGAAAAGTTAAGTAAAGGATTAAGAACCACTCGGTCAAAAATATCAAAAAGCTTGAAAAATGATTATAAGTTAGAACCTTTTAATGGAAGTTATAAAAAATTCTATTTTACTCTAAATACTTCACAAAAAACAATAGCTGATTTTGAAATAAAAAAAGAGAGGTACTATGAGTTTTTAAAAAGTGATTTCATAGACAGCTCGTTGACTGTTGACAAAGTAACTCATTCGTGAGTAAAATAGCAACATTCAGAGGTAAACAAGAGTTCAACAGTTAGTCAACACAAAACGCAAAAAATGCATGTTGACCAACTGTTGATTTTTTGTTGAATCTGTAACCCTTCTTTTATATAGGGTTATAGTTATTGTTCAACACAGCAACAAAAATTTAATTATTAGTTTCTTTCTTAATTAAGTTAATTATTACGTTTTGCGTTAATTGCGCAAATTGAATAAAAAACGCAAGAAAGTGCAAAGTCATCTGTCAAAAGAAAATTACAACGGCTACCAAGAAATATAAAAAGGATAATTATGCTACAGGAACTATACACCTATGTACAAACTGACTTACTATTGCATTAACTGTTATGATACATCATAATAATTAAAACAGAGTTTTAAAAGCAAGAGAAAACCAATCAATGAGGAAACCTCAAAAAAAGGAAGAATTAAATAATGCGGTAAATGTATTTCAGGATTAAGCAAAAAGAGCAACGATAAACGCAAAATTGTAAATTATGTTTTTAAAACATATGTAATGTGTTTGTTTATAGTTTTTTAAATGGTATTAGCTATACTTTTGATGATTTTTAGAGCAACACAAAAGAGCATACACGCAAAAAGCGCAAGAAAACATAAAAGTTATATTCTTTACATATGTAAACCAACTTACGGAATAGTTTCTATGATAAATGATATTAATATGCTCCACGTAAGAGTATAAATAAAATGATGCAATCCTAAGAGAAAAAATAACAATAACTAATTATTGTGATAAGAATGGCACTATTATACACAATAATTAATGAGTATAATTTACAGTAAAAAGAAACAAAATAAAATCTTATTTTTGTTTTTATGGATATAAAATTGACAGAACAAGAAAAGATAAAAATCTTAAATTCCGATGATATTTACGGAATAATGCAAAAAAATATTACTTCGTGAAAGTAAGATAGACCAAAACCGTGAACACTTTTGGGTTATAGGGCTAGAAAACAACAACCGTATTCTTTTTATTGAGTTAATAAGCTTAGGTACTATCAATGCTACTTTGGTAGAACCTATGGAAGTTTTTAGTCTTGCATTGCAAAAAAGAGCTGTAAAAATAATGTTATGTCATAACCACCCAAGCGGTGAGTTAACTCCGTCAGAAAATGACAAAAACCTAACAGATAGGTTGATACAAGTAGGTATTATAGTAAATACACATGTAATAGATCATTTAATTATTTCTGATAAAAGTTATTTGAGTTTTGCTAATACTGGTCTTTTACAAGAGTTAGAGAAAAGTACTAAATACGTACCTAAATATGTACTAGAGCAACGTCTTAAAAAAGAGGCTGCTGAAATTGCTAAACGTAATGAAAAAATAGAAATAGCTAAAAACTTGAAAAGGAAAGGTATTGATACAGGTACCATTGCAGACTCCACAGGTCTTACTATCGAAGAGGTGGAGAAGTTGCGTGTTAAAAATAAATAACAAATTACTTCAATGAGTTAAAAATTATCTTTTAAGAGTTATACTACAATTTAATATACCTTCCTTTACTGTAACGTTAAAAACATCTCTATTTGGTTTGAAATAGTAGATGTAGCTAAAAGTATGAACCTCTTTGTTTTTCATGATTACGAATACCTTTATAGTGTGTCTTGTTAGTAAGTTGCTGTTTATCATGAAAATAAATTTGTTTTTTTTGAAAATAATATTACATTTATACGATTTTTTTAAAAAAAATTCTATGAAAACAAGACTACCTTATGTGGTTATACTCTGTTGTATAACTTTTTTTACTGCAAATTCTCAAAACTTACTGAATACTAGTTCGTGGACAGTTGGTACAGGTTCTGTATCAGGTTTTAGTCAGAATGGTACTACTTCAGAAAATAGTAGAGAATATGGAATTGGACCTGAAGGAGCAAGTGTATTACTATGGAAAGCTACCCCTGATGCTTCTAGTAATGCTGACGGTGGCTGGAACTCTTCTTATTCAAACATAGATCATACAAAAACCTATCGCTTAGTTGTTTGGTTAAAAAAGACAAACTCAAATGATGGGAGTAGTTATTTTGGTTGTCAAGAGTGGCAAAGTAGCTCAGATATGAGTCTACAAAATTATACCATTTTAAAGTTAAATGGAGACATAAGGCAGAATCCTTATTTTTGGGCAGGAGATTTACCCCAACTCAATAAATGGTATATGTTAGTAGGGTATGTTCATGGAAGCAATTATAATTCAGGTTTAAACTACGGTGGAATTTATGATCCTCTCACAGGAAATAAAGTTGTGAATATTACTGATTATAAATTTTCTTCCTCTACAACAAAGTTAAGGCATCGAACATATTTATTTTATGACACAAACACCTCTGATAGTCAGTATTTCTACGCACCAAGAATGGAGTTAGTAGATGGAAATGAACCATCTATTCAAGAACTGTTAGGATTAAATAAAAGTAATGATCCATCAAATATGTTAGATTATTCTAAGTGGGCTGTAGGAACAGGTAGTACTTCAGGGTTTACTAGAAATGGAGCTGAAAATGAAAATGTAAGAGAGTTAGGAAAAAATCATGTAGGAGAAGAAGTTGTATTATGGAAAGCTGTTCCTGGATCGGCTAGCGATGCTGATGGTGGTTGGAGTACTGGATGGATTAATGCATCAGATGATGTGTCTTATCGTTTTAGTGTATGGATAAAAAAAACAAATTCTAATTATGGGTCAACTTATTTAGGTTTTTACGCCAATAATGAAGGTTCTTTAAAACTTGATGGGACATATAATAAAAACCCTTATTTCTGGTCTGGTGATTTACCTAAATTAAATAGATGGTATTTAATTGTAGGCTACGTTCATAAAAGTAGTCATACAGGAACAACAAATACAGGTGGTATTTATGACGGTACTACAGGAGAAAAAATAAGAACAATAACTGATTATAAGCTTAAAAATACAGTAACAGCTTTAAGACACCGTTCATATTTGTATTATGATACAAATATACTAGATAGACAATATTTTTATGCCCCTAGAATAGATAGAATAACAGGTAATGAACCAACAATCGAAGATTTATTAAGAATAAACAATGAATCGAAATTAATTGTATCTTATGATGTAGCTGGAAATCAAACACAAACTTTTTATTGTGGGGACCCTTCATATTGTTCGCCTCCAGCTGCTAAAAAAGTAAAAGAAGAGGATGAAACTCCTTCTTCAATAATTGTGAGTAATGATGATGAGAAAGAAGAAAAGGAAGATGTAGAAAAGGAGAAAGAGGTTTTCAATAATGACGTACATATTTACCCGAATCCAACATCAGATTATACCATTCTCAATTTAAGTGATGATTTGTTAAATAATCTACACTCTATAAAACTATACAATTCAAATTCAGTTTTATTAAAAAACATTAAAGTAACAAGTAATAGCATTCAATTAGATATGAGTACTATGGCAGTAGGAATGTATTTTGTTCATATTCATTTGAATAAAGGAAAAAGTATTACAAAAAAAATTGTTAAAAAGTAAAAGTTCAAGAAGATGAAAAGAAATTTATACACTTGTGTTTTATTTTTATTGTTTGTAGGAATACAATTTTCTAATGCACAAGACCCTAATGTAGTAGGGGGTAATTCTTCTGTTAAGATAAAGTACAAGAAAATAAAATTAAAGACAGAAAAAACATTTAATGAAGCTAGAAATTCGAGCAATGTTGCTGCTAGAACACCCGTTGAACCTTGCCTTGTGGATCCTAACACAGGAGAATGTGTTGATCCAGGTCCAATTGACCCAGTAACCACAACAGAAGCAGGAAGTACCGCAGGTAGTTTATCAGTTTCCTTAACAGGTGGTGCAAGTTATTCAATACCTATTATGATACCTCCGAGTATTAAGAATGTAGCCCCTAACATTGCTATTAGCTATTCAAGTCAAGGAGCAAATGGTTTAGCAGGTTGGGGATGGAATATTTCAGGGCTGTCTACAATTAGCCGAATACCTGCAACGAAATATTATGATAATAAACATGATGGAATAGACTATAATGACGATCGTTTTTCCATTGATGGACAACGATTAATTTTAAAATCAGGTACATATGGAGCAAATGGCTCTATATATCAAACAGAAAATTACTCAAATATTAAAGTAGTTGCTCATGGAACCTCTCCTTACGGAGCTTCATATGGTCCTTCATATTTTATAGTCTATTATCCTAATGGCACGAGAGCTTGGTATGGGAGTTCAGGAAATTCGAGAAGTAGATTAGAATGGGCTATTTTTAGTTGGCGAGACCCACAAGGAAATTATATTGACTATAATTACCAATCGGATAATGGATTATTAAGTATAAAAACAATTAAGTATGGAGGGAGAGTTGGCGCGACATCATCAAAGAACCAAATAAACTTCACATACACTACCAGAACTAGACCAGAAAGTGTTTATGTTGGTGAATATCAATTTAAAAGAACCAATTTATTAAAAAGTATTCAAGTAACTTCTGGTAGTTCTCAATATAGGAAATATAATTTAACGCATGGTACTACTTCATTAGGGTATCAACGCCTAACTTCAGTCAAAGAGTATAATAAAGATAATAAAGCACTAAGTCCTATTACTTTTGGATATGATACTTCTTCAGCATGGATTAAAGATAGGGTTGTTTCAGGAGATCTGTACCCAGGGTTTGATTTTAAAACAAGTAGTTTAATAGCTGGAGATTATGATGGAGATGGTAGAACAGATGTTGTTTTTTA
The DNA here is from genome assembly GCF_003867075.1 of Tenacibaculum mesophilum. Taxonomy (NCBI): domain Bacteria; kingdom Pseudomonadati; phylum Bacteroidota; class Flavobacteriia; order Flavobacteriales; family Flavobacteriaceae; genus Tenacibaculum; species Tenacibaculum mesophilum. Next base: position 3,259,116 of record NZ_CP032544.1, read on the forward strand.
TAAAGAAAATGCTAAAGATAAAATATACGTCCATAGTAGGTTGTACGAGAATCAACTTAGCCTTGCTTACGAAATAAATACAGGAGGTTTTTCAGAAGTTTTTTCTTCCTCTATATTATCTCATAATAATAAAATTTTAAGCCAACAAGCTATAACAACAACAAAGGAGACTTCTAACTTAAGTTCGTCATCTAGTTCTATTCGTTTTAGAACCTTTGCTATGGCAGCCTATGGACCAGTTCATCAGTATGATAAAGTTTGGAGCACTCCTAAATATAAAACAGATAATTATTGTGGAAGTTCAAGCTATAGGACTATACCTAGAAAGTATATTTCAGGAGATTTTAATGGAGATGGCTTAACAGATGTTATTGCTATTGAAAAACAATATACGTCTAGATCTTGTTATCCAAGAGACTGTAATGGAGGTGGTGGATTAGAGCCTATAGAGTTAAAAAAAGAAGAAAGCAACAAAGCCGAAGACAAATTAGCACGACTACCTATTGAGGAATGTTGTGATTGTAATTCTTATACACAGAATCAATATAATGCAAGGACTCATTTTATTGATTTAGATAGAACAAAAACTTCAAATTTTGCAAAATATTCAGGGTATTTAAGAAAAGGGATTGGATCTAAAGACAGAATTGAGGTAGGAGATCATAATGGAGATGGAAAACAAGATATATATCATTTTCAAGAAGGAAAAGTTTACATTTATACGTTAGATACAAATAATAATTTAACATTACTTAGGGAAGAAACAGATTCAGGAATAAAATTAAGAGATGGCAACTATCTAATTCCAGTTCTTTTAGGGGATTATAACGGAGACGGAAAAACAGATTTTTTAATAGCTACAGGGAAAAAGTCTAAGAATTGGAAATACTTCATATCCAAAGGAAAAACATTTCATAAAGAAACCAAGACACTACCTTTAGCTTATTATCAAGATGAATTAATACCTGGTTCTGTAACAAAAAGTGGTGTTTATATTAAAAATCCATATTATGAATATCGATATACTGCACAAGATGTAAATGGAGATGGGAAGACAGATTTAATCATGCATAATACCATTGCACCATATTCAGCATACGATAGATCTGTAGAGTATATAAGCATATATAAAAACAATCAAAGTACTTCAAGTACAACCCCAACTTTTTCTTATGAAACAGGATACACTGATACTAGTGGAAAAGTTGGAAAGCGTGGTTTTCCTATTTTTTTAGAATCTAATCGTACTAATGGGAACTTAGAGTATGGATATGTAAGTGTGAATAATATCTTTATGTATGAGTTTGCGAAAGACCATAGAAAAGATGTTTTATTGAAAAGCGCTACAAACAATGGAGTTAAAACAACTGTAGAGTATGAGCGCCTAGGGATGCCAGAAAATGATTTTGGCCCAGTAATATATACTGAGGACTATAATCAAGTTTATCCTTATATAAATGTGAACAAATCTCCCTCTTTTCAACTGGTAAAAAAGTTGACAGAAGAAGGAGCGGGAATAAAACGTTATCAAGACTTTAGATACGAAGGTGCAGTTTCTAACGTCGATATAGGATTTCAAGGTTTTTTAAAGACCAAACGGAGTAATTGGTATGGAAATGGTGTAAGTACGTTATGGACAATTTCAAAATATGACCCTTTAAAAAAAGGGGCACTTACTGAACAATGGGTTACTACTTCCTACAATGAAGGAAGTAATTACATGTCTAAAACAACAAACACCTATAATTCAAGTTTAGCAAGCAATAAAATATTTACCATAACTCCTACAAAAATAGTACAACATAGTGCTTTAACTGGTATAACTACTACTAAAACACTTACCTATGACTCTTATAAAAACCCTTTAACAGAGTATACAACCTATAGTGGAGGTAGTGAAAGTATTACATACACATACAGTAATAATATTTCTGTAAGTAATGAATACTATCATGTTGGTAGACTTACCAAAAAAGCAGAAACAAATACTATTGGAGGAAATGCTTTTGCAACCGAAGAACAATATACATACAGTAACAACCTTTTAACGCAACAAAAAGTAAAGGGAAATGGAACTTCTTGGAATACAGAGTCTTTCACCTATGATGCTTTTGGTAATGTGACTCAAAAAAAGCTAATACCAAGTGGTTTATCAGCAAGAATAGAAAATTTCAAGTACGATACTAGTGGTCGGTTTTTAATTGAATCTTCTGATATTGAGGGATTGAAAACTAAATTTACTTATGATGCTTTTGGCAATCCATTAACGACAACCAACCCGTATAATCAAATTACTACATTTACCTATGATGGCTGGAATCGTTTAATTTCAGAAAAAAATTACCTTGGAAAAACAACAACTTTTTCTTATACCAAACTAAGTGGAGGTGGTTTGAAAAAAACAACCAACTATCCGCAAGGAGCTGATGAGATTGAAGAGTATAATGCTTTGGGTTGGGTTACCAAAAGTGGTATGTTAGGTCTTAATAATAAGTGGACATACAAAAGTGTGCAATATGATGTTGTTGGAAGAGTTATAAAGGAAAGTGAACCTTATTTTAGTTTTCCAAGTCAATGGAATACTACTTCTTATGATAATTATGGTCGAGCAATAGCTAGAACTAGTTTCAACGGTTTAGTAGCTAACATTAGTTATAGTGGTTTAAGAACTACAGTTGATGATGGAACTAAAACTGTAAAAACTACGAAAGATGGTAGTGGTAACATCATAAAAATGGAAGACCCTGGTGGAACTATTACCTATACTTATTATGGTAATGGAGTCATGAAATCTACGAATTATGGTAGCCATGTAGTAAGTACTGAAATAGATGGTTGGGGAAGGAAAACAAAACTAATAGACCCTTCAGCTGGTGTCTATACCTATCGTTACAATAATTTAGGAGAAGTACTAGAAGAGACTACGCCTAAAGGGGCAACAACATACACCTATGATGCTTATGGCAAAATAGCAACTAAAAAAATTAGTGGAGAAGAAACAAATATGAATTTGAGTTACACTTATAATTCAACCACTAAATTATTAACTTCTATTCAAGGGAATAATGCTCGTACTAATGAGAATTATACCTATACCTATGTATATGATAGTCAGAAAAGACCTTATATTACTAAGGAGCAAAATGGCAAAGCTTACTTTGAACATAAAGTAACAAGAGATGCCTATGGTAGAGTAAATACAGAAACTTATGTTAGTAAAAATACAGGAAATAATGTAAGTAGTACGGTTAAGGTTAAAAATGTGCATGATGCTAACTCGGGTGTTTTAACAGAAATACAAGACTTTAATGCGAATACTACCCTGTGGAAAATTAAAGAAGTAAATGAAAGAGGACAAGCCAAAGAGATGCTATTAGGTAATGGCATGATTAAGAAAAGAACCTATGACCAATATGGTTTTTTGACAAAAATGTTAGACCAAACTTCTGATGCATCAAAAAAAGCCTTACATCTTGATTATAGCTTCAATACAGTTCGAGGGAATTTAAACAGTAGAAAGAACAATAATTTAGGCTGGAATGAAAACTTTAGTTATGATAACTTAGATCGTTTAACCAATATTTCTGGTTCGGTAAGTAGAGCACAAGAATACGATGGTCGAGGTCGTATTACTTCCAATTCAACAATAGGAACGTATAATTATGGCAGTACTACTTCGTATCGTTTACAAGAAGTAGACTTAAATACTCAAGGAGATTTATATTATCAAAACCACCCTTTACAAAAAATTAAATACAATGCTTATAAAAAGCCTATATCAATTTCAGTAAAGGATAAAGCCAAAGTAGATTTTGAATATGGTTTATTACAAAATAGAAGTCATGCCTATTACGGAGGTAATGAAACTAATAAATTAGATCGTAGGTATCAAAAACATTATTCAGCAATAAGTCCTGTTGAAATAGAAGTAGATAAGCAAGGAAACACAAAAATTATTACCTATATAGGTGGAGATGCCTATTCAGCACCCCTAATGTATGTAAAACAAACAGCTTCGGGTAGCGCTAATGGCTATCACTATTTGCATAGAGATTATTTAAGTAGTGTTCTGGCTATAACTAAGAGTGATGGAACAGTACAAGAACAACGTCAATTTGGTGCATGGGGAGAAGTAGATAAATTTAAGAGTTTAAATAGTGAAATTGATTATGAACACGATACAACTCTACTAAATAGAGGCTATACAGGGCATGAACACTTTATGGGAGTGGCTTTAATACATATGAATGGGCGTATGTATGATGCAAAGTTAGGTCGTTTTTTGTCTCCTGATAATTATATACAAGAACCTTTTAGTACGCAAAGTTTTAATCGTTTTGGGTATGTTTGGAATAATCCGCTTAAATTCACTGATCAAAGTGGTGAGTTTATCTTTTTAGCTGCTATCATAGCTGGGGCTGTTATTGGTGCTACTGTAGGAGCAGTCTCTTATGTTGTCAATGCTGCGATAACAGGAAATTGGAGTTGGGGAGGTTTTGGAATGGCAATATTAGGAGGTGCTGTAACAGGAGCATTAGCAGGCTTCATAGCACCAGGCAATATTCCTGTAATGTTAAGTACAGGACAATTTTTAGGACTTGTAGGCGTAGGCGTAGCCACAAGTTTTTTACCTGGTTTTAACGTTCCTATAGGAGATTTTAACCTAAGACTAAGCCCTGCTATCGCTTTTGGAAAAGCTTTTGGAGTGGGAGCAAATGTAAGTGTATCTTATAACGATGGAAATTTTAACATGTCAGCAGGTTTTGGAGTTACATATTTTGGTTCAGCACATGGTACAGGTCATAAAGGATGGGAGTATAGAACTTCTTATGCCATAGGTTATAACAGTGGAAAGTTTAATATTTCTGTATATTCAACATATTTTAAAAGTGGAGAAACTACTCAAAGAGTTGCTGGACTTTCTCTAGGGTATGCAGAGTGGAATATACGATACGAAAATGATGGTAGCCCTTTTAGTTATTTGGGAAATATATTTACAGGAGAAAACAGTGATAGGTATAGAACCGCAGCTATGAGTTTAAGCTATAAAGACTATAGTATTGGGTTTAATTTGTTTACTGGAGACCCTAGAGAAGGATTGCAAAAAAGAGAGATTGCATCAACTGAATCAGTTGTTGGACATCCTACTTTAAGTGCTAATAAAAAAGGTGGACAATATAATGGCGGTAATGCTGATAAATACAGGTTAGGTGCTGCTTATTTTAGTTATAAAGGTTTTAGATTTGGTAGAAATTCAGAAGGTATTAGACATGCTATTCAAAATAAAGTTGCCCATACTAAAATTTCCTACCAACCATGGTTTAAGGTATTAAATACTCAGCCAGCTAGTTATTTTCAATATCAGTCATATAATCCTTACACATTATGGTAAAAAAAATAATAATTTTGATAATTATATTTATTATATCTTCTTGTGGAGATCACTATTTAACTTCTTCGAATGGTTTGAGAAGTAAGAATTTTTACAAGAGATATATTGATAAAAGAATTAATCCTAATACTATAGAAATAAAAACTGATATTATATATATAGATTCTCATTATTACAAAAATGGCGAACTATTTAAGAGTGAAAATGCTAAGAAAGATTATTTTCGTTTCTACAAAAATGGTACATGTTATCGTTTTAATGATTACGGAAGTAAGAACCTAAATAAATTATCCTTTAACCCAAAAAAAGGAGATATTGGTTTTACTATAAAAAAAGGCAAGAAATATTTTTTAATGACATATTCTATAATAGATGGAGGAGGTTTTTCTCAATCAGAAATTAGAATGAAAGATGATACATTGGTTATATATTCTAAGAATGGAAAAGATGAGTTTTTTAGTTATTTTAAAAAGATGAAAGTTCCAAGAGAATGGTTGGATTGGAAACCTGATTATTGATAATTACCCTGCTACCACACGAATCCTTTCGTGTATTGGTATATAGTGTTTTAAGTAAAACGTTCTTTAACATAAGTTAAGATTACAATAAGAATTGCTTTAATATATGAATGGTCCTATAGGAGTTTATCTTGAGCGATAGTCAAAAGAATGTAGAATTAAGTCGTTTTTTTTCTCCTGATAATTATATACAAGAACCTTTTAATACGCAAAGTTTTAATCGTTTTGGGTATGCTTGGAATAACCCTCTTAAATTCACTGATCCTAGTGGTGAGTTTTTTATAGCAGCTTTAATTGGAGCTTTAATTAGTGTAGCTACCAATGGAATAATAAATATAATAGAAGGTAGACCTTTCTTCTAAGGTGCTGGTTTAGCTGCTATAACAGGAGCAATTGGAGGAGCTTTTGCTAAGATAATAGGTAATGCAGTTCAAGGGCTTAAAGGGATTCTAAAAGTTGGTGTACAAGCTGTAGCATACGGGCATTTAGGAGGCATGATGTCAGCAGCAATGGGAGGAGATTATTTTAGTGGTTTTGCAGCTGGTGCTGTTGGCTCTGTGGTTGCTTCTGGTGCACAAGCGGCATTAAAATCTGCAAGTAATTTTTGGAAAGCAGCAGGAACTATTGGGGCAGGTTCTTTATCTGGTGGGGTTGGAAGTGTTATTTCTGGAGGTAAATTTTGGGATGGATTTAGAAATGGAGCTATCAGTTCTTCTTTAAATCATGTGGCACATACAATTCAAAAGAAAATAACTGACCCTTTAAAAAAGCATAAAAATAAAGTAAAACACACTTTAAAAGAATGGATGAAAAGATATAAGGATAAGAGTTGGTTAAGTATTGCTACAGAAGCTGGATGGAAACAGGGACAACCTTTAGGACCTATAGGAGAATGGAGATATATACTTAATCCTATTGATGGAAATGTTATGGATATGAGACATGTGGTTGTTGTAGGATATGGATACGGTGAAAGTATAGGTAATTTGGTAGAACATGTCCAAAATATTCATTCAAGCACAAGGGGAAGTGCTTACGACCCTCAAGATTATTATTCAAATAAAATAGGCGCCTATTTTTATCAGTTAAGAGGCGTAGGAACTTGGTCTAGTAATAGTTGGGCGTACGACTTTAAAAGATTTATAGATACACAGTATAAGGTATTATTTAAAAATTACAAACCATAGATAATGAAAAAAAGAATAGTCTTAGGATTGATACTTATAGGCTTAGGATGCGTATCGTCAGAGAAAAAAAATTTTGAAGACTTACAGAAAGTAAAAATAAATATGCATCTAACTAGAGTAAAATCAATAATGACAAATAATCCTAAGTTAATAAAAGACGCTTATTGGGATACTAATTTGTTTGTTTACTACTATAATTCACCTTTCACAGCATCAGATGACTACTCAATAGTTTTTAATAAAAACGATAGTTTAGTTGTTGAAATAGGTTATGGTGATTAATAATTCAATAGATTCAATCATTAAACACACAAAATAATATGTTTTTAGACTTTATACTTACTCTGTATGATTTCTTTAGAGAAATAAAAAATGTTAAAAAAAAATGAAAAATAAGAACTTAATAGTAGTTCTTATTTTGCTAGCTATTTCTTTTACATCCTGCTCATCAAAACAAGAAACAATAGAAGTGAAAATTCAGGCAATTGATATAGTGAAAAATCAACCTAGGAAGAATATAAAAGTTGAAGTGTTAAAGGTTAAGAATCCTCTCTTTTCAATGAGAAGGTTTATTTTATTTCATACACTAAGAACAAACGATGAAGGCTTTATTAGTTTTAAAACCAGTGAAAAAGGAGATTATAGTATTCGTTTTTTTAGAGATACTATCCGCACAGACAGAGATTATGTTTCCTTTTACAGGATAGATACGTTAAAGATTAAGGACTTAGAAGAAGATAAAGTCTTCAAGTTACGTTGGTAACACTTCAAATATAATTTATACGAAGAAATTGAATTATATAGTTATAAAGTTATAACCTATTATTAGTAAAGATAAATATGCTGTTCTTAAACCAAATCAAACTATTTCATTTACTTATGAGAAAAAAATAAACGAAATATATAAATATATGCAAACATTAAAAACTCACAATCATATGAACTTAAAATTAAGTTTATGGGGAAAATATACATAGACAACGAAGAGGTAATATTGCCTAACGAGTATATTCTAATTCAACAAATAAAATTATAAAGCTTGAGGAATGAGAAATGTCCATAGTAGAATAGGATTATAATGATAATTTTGGGGCTATAATAAAGCTATAAAAAGAACGGGAAAGCGGATATCGGAATAAAACCTTAATTTTAAGAAAAATAAATATTTTGATGGTATTAATATTTCAATAGATTCAATGATTAAACACACAAAATAATATGTTTTTAGATTTTATACTTATTTTATACGATTTCTTTAGAGAAGTAAAAAAACATTTACCATGATAAAAAAAGTTTTTCTAATATTTTTTTGTGTTTTTAGCTCTTTAGGGTATTCACAAAATTATATTATCTTTCAGAATAATTTTATCTCTTTTCGTCAACCTTTACCTGATAATTTTAATCTAGTTAAAAATGAAATACCTGCAGAAATCAATATTTTTCTTATAGAAGATAAAGTTAATGTTCCTGTTTTAACATCAATACACGTTAGAGATGATAAATTCATTAATAGGAAGAAAAAAATAGCTTCCTTAAAATCAATTCATGGAGAACAAAGAATTGATAAGGTTTATTCTTATTTAAAATCGATACCTAGTAGAGGAAATGCTTTTGTCCATGGAAGAAAGAAAATTAAAAATAATCTTTTTCTCTATTTATACTCTAAAGAATTTAGAGGTTTAACAGAAGGTTTTTTGTTATTGGCTAATTCCAATTGTATTTTGGGTTATGTTAAAGTTTTTGAAAGCATGAATGAGAATCCTTATTTTTTTAAGACATACCTTATAGACAATAATATTGTTAATGTTCTAGTGTATGATGATGGCTATGATATAGATGATGGGACTGGTGATTCTAAATATTCTTATTCTGTTTTGTATATAAGTGAAAAAGGTGTTATAACTAATCTTGATAAAGAAAAATTAATTAAAGTTCTTAAAAAGAATAAAAAGTATATTAATTGATTTTTTAGTAGATGGTTTGTATGATCTCTATAATTTAAAAAAAGAAATCAATTATAAATTAGAGATCAGTTACTGGGTATGTTAGAATAAGTAATAAGCAAAGGAAAGTAGACCTAAAATCGGAGTTTATAATAAATACAAAATAAGATATTTGTTCCGTAAGAATATTTTCATATGAAAAATACCTAAAGATAAGGTATGTAGTAAACAGTTCTACTGTAACTATTGAGAAGATTCTTTTAGTGTAAAAGGAGAAAATAGTTGATTTTGAAACTATTAAAGTGAGGTGTTATGGGGTTGAAAAAGAAAGATTTTATAGAAATACTGTTGATTGTTGACAAATATATTTATTAACTAGTGATACGGTAATATTCAGAGGTAAACAAGAGTTGAACAGTTGGTCAACATAAAACGCAAAAACGGATGTTGACCAACTGTTGATTTTTTGTTGAGCCTGCACCCCTTCATTTTACTAACAGTTATTGTTATTGTTCAACAAGGCAACAGAAATTTAATTATTTTGTTTTTGCATAATGGTAAATTATTACGTTTTGCGTTAATTGCGCAAATTGAATAAAAACGCAAGAAAGCGCAAAGTCACCTATCAAAAGAAAATTACAATGGCTATCAAGAAATATAAAAAAGACAATTATACTGCAAAAGAACTATACACCTATGTACAAGTTGACTTACTACATAGCTATCTACTTGCATTGCCCGCTACGATACATCATAATAATAAAAACAGAACTTTAAAAGCAAGAGAAAACTAATCAATAAGGAAACCTCAAAAAAGGAAGAATTAAATAATGCTGTGAATGTATTTCATGATTAAGCAAAAAAGCGCAACAACAAACGCAAAACTGTAAATTATGTTTTTAAAATATATGTAATGTGCTTGATTATAGTTTTTTAAATGGTGTAAGCTATACTTTTGAGGGTTTTATCATGGAAATCGCAAGGAAACATAAAAATTATATTCTCCCATGTGTAAACCAACTTACGGAATAGTTTCTATGATAAATGATATTAGTATACTTAACGTAAGAGTATAAATAAAATAATGGAATCCTAAGAGAAAAATGACTTTTAAGAGACGCAACGAAATGCAAAAAGGAACAATAACTAATTCTTGTGATAAGAATGGCATTACTATACACAATATTTAATATATAATTAATGAACATAATTTACAGTAAAAAGAAACAAAATAAAATCTTATTTTTGTTTTTATGGATATAAAATTGACAGAACAAGAAAAGATAAAAATCTTAAATTCCGATGATATTTACGGAATTATGCAACGCATTTTATTAAGAGATAATAAAATAGACCAAAATCGTGAGCATTTTTGGGTTATTGGTTTAGCAAATAACAACCGTATTCTTTTTATTGAACTAATAAGTTTAGGAACTGTCAATGCAACCTTGGTAGAGCCTATGGAGGTATTTAGCTTTGCGCTACAAAAGAGAGCTGTAAAAATAATATTATGTCATAACCATCCAAGTGGTGAATTAACTCCGTCAGACAATGACAAAAACCTAACAGATAGGTTGATACAAGTTGGTATTATAGTAAATACCCATGTAATAGACCATTTAATTATTTCTGATAAAAGTTATTTGAGTTTTGCTGATAATGGTCTTTTGCAGGAGCTGGCAAAAAGCACTAAATATGTTCCTAAATATGTGTTAGAACAGCGTTTAAAAAAGGAGGCATCTGAAATAGCAAAACGTAGTGAGAAAATAGAAATAGCTAAAAATTTAAAAAGAAAAGGTCTTGATATAATTACTATTGCAGATGCTACAGGCTTAACGGAAGAAGAAGTGAAGAAGTTGCGTGTAAAAAGGTCTTAAAAGCATACATATTTTTAACGAACAAATTCTAATCAAAAGGCAACAAAATTAATTCGTTAATACTCTTATTTTTCCTGATAGAACTACTCAAGTACTCAGAAATTGAATTAAAGAAGCAAAAAGACAAGTACTACTTAACAACTTGTTAAGTACACAATATTATTTATGTACGCACAAATTTCGTACAAATATGATTAGTTGCCCTTAAAATACAATGTCTTATAGCAAATAGCTTAAGAGTCAGAAAACTATCTGCTTATTTTTCTAAATGTTTTTATATATTTAGGGTCAAAAATTGTTAACCCTTCAAAAATATATCTATGAACATAAAAGCGAAGCTCTTTGTATGTGGAGAGGAGCGAGAATTAATCTCTACCAGTTTAAATTACATTCGACTTACTGACTGGAACGGCAAACCTACATCAGCCCTAATGGGAGGTACTTTTACCGTTACTTTTAAACCAGAAATGTACGATGACACCTTTATTGAATGGATTATAGCCGATAGAAAAGACAATAAAAAAATACGTCACCCTTTTAATCTTTACCTATTAAGGGATGGGAAAGTAGTTTTTTATGAAGATGATTTTGATGGTGTAGAGCTATTCCAATACAACTTTCAAGATGGTGTGCTTATAAACTACCATGAGGTTTTTGATAATCAAAAAGGTATGCAGGTTACCTTAACTATATCGCCTGCAATGCAAGACTATCGTTTTTTTAACAATAGTACTGACTGGAGAAGAAAAAGTAGAACTCGTTATATAAAACCATGGCAAGAGAGTTTTATACGACCTATAGAAGATACTCCTCATAAGGCACAAGAAGACACAACACCTCGTGTTGTAAAAGTAAACTGGATTAATAAGAGTAATGAAGTAGTAAATAGTAGTCATTACGAAGAAAACTTAGGTCTTGAAATAGGTTTGAATAATCCTAATGGAGGAAAGGTAAAAATTAGTATTGCAAAAAAAGATAATACCAATTTTGATAATAATACTAAAGAAATAGTATTAGAAGAACATGTTACTGGTAATAAAGTAACTATAACCGACTTTAAAATAAAGAAAGAGTGGGAAGATTTTAAAAATGTAGAGATAGATGAACTGGTTGCTACTGCAACCTATTTTAATAGTACTAAAGAAAGTACACAATTAAAGATAGAACCAAAACCTAAAATATTAGTAAACTTTAGACCAAATGATAATTGGAAAGGAGAGTTTGGGTTTGATTGGATTAGAATAAATGATACCAGTTTGTTTAGAGATACTAAATTTGAAGATATTATATCTAAACAATATAAGGATAGTACACACACTATTTTAGAGAAAAACCCAAACCAATACAAGGGACACTTTAAAAAAGACCCCAATCAGTTTAAAAAATTAAAAGAGAAAAATTACGGTTCTGTCAAAGTACCATGGAAGAAGGTTACAGATGCTAGTGGTAAGCAAGTTGACTATACGCACTATACAGAATGGATGAGTTTAAAAAAAGGTAAAGAAGCTAAGGTTAAAATTCATATAGATGTTACCGAAAAAGGAGATTATTTACTATTTGAAGACAATGAACATTTTACCATTATTCCTAAAAAAGTAGATATTAAAAACAAGGGAGGAAAGAAAAAGCTAAGTGATATTGTTACCATAAAATGCGATAAAGAGTTTACAGCCAGCCAAGAAATAATTATAAAAGCGTATAAAGAAAACCAGCAAGAAGGTGTTGTGGCAGGTAAAATTAATGTATGGGCAAACGATGCGTCTAAGCACAAACAGAAAAAAGTAGTATTTGTACAATTAAAAACAAAAATATCAAGAACAGCCAGTGTTCAAAAATCAAATGTTTTACCAGAAAAAAATAGAATTAATAAATATTTAGAACAAGCCTATATACAATTGCACCCAGATTCTGTGGTTGTTACTTTAGATTTAACAAGTGATTCTGATTTTTCAAGGTTTATTAAAAATAATAAAATTCAAAAAGTAAGTACTCCTGTGGCTGCAATACCTGCAACTGCTACCACTCCTGCAAAACCTGCGATTCCTAGAGAAAGTATTGTTAGTTATTTAAAAAGAAACTAAAAAGTATAGATGCTAAATATGATAACCCTGACTTTTTTAAAGCTTTTTATTTTGCTGAGCATGGTTATCATCCCAACGGTAATTTAAGCGGCTTCTCTGCTGCTAATGCAGACTATGTCGTAGTGTTTAAGTCGGCTAACGACCAAACTGCTGCGCATGAGTTTCTGCATTCATTAAATTTAGCGCATACTTTTACGAATATAGAAGCTTCTGCTAATGCAGAATTTACCTATCAATATAGTAAAACAGATAACCTGTTAGATTATTCACATCATAATCCAAGAAATAACAATAATCGTTGTAGCCTATTTCATTGGCAATGGATTAAAGCTAATAATTCTATTTAAAAATGAAAAAACTCGTATTTATATTTATAATACTAAGCTTCACTAGCTGTATAGCTCAAAAAAACTTAAAAATGGAACAAGAAATTATTATACCAGAAATAACTAAAGAGTTTGAAACTTTTGATATTAAAGAATTTAATACCAAAAAACTAAATGAAGAAGTTCGTAAAAAAGAAGATGATAAATTAATAATTCTTCTTGATTATTCAAATGGTTATAGTAAATCAGTGTATTATGACAAAAGCGCATTTAGTGTGGTGAATAATTACTACTTAAATGGTAATATTGAAATTAAAGGGGTTCGATTTAATAATGGTTCAGAATATGGAACATGGTATCATTACGATGAAAAAGGAAATTTAACTGAAGAAGAAAATATAGATGAAGGTTACGATTTTGGTTGGTTAGATGTTATAAAATATTGCCATAAAAAAGATATTCAATTAGAAAAGGGGTATCCTAAACGAGGTGGTATTAAAACTGAAATTTACAAGAATGAAGAAGAAGGTAAAAAGGTATGGACAATAAGCTATTACAAGCCTAAAACAGATGAGTATATAGAAGTTACACTTGATGGAAAAACAGGAAAAGAAATTAAACGAAGAGATTTAGAGTTTATAGGTAATTAAGCAATATTAATAGTAAAAATTATTGCAATGAAGATAAAATGTAATACTTTAATGTATCCTTTATTAGGATTTTAAGCTAAAATATAATGTGTCTCTATGAAAAAGAATATAGATAAAACTATAGAAAGAATACTTGAGCCAACGATAATGGTAAATGTAAAAGGGTTGGATAAGTCTAAACCAAAATATGACTTTCATATCCTAAATACTTTGCGAAATTGTATATGGAATAGTGTTTCTATGAATATTTTAAACCCATCGTATTGTATAAAGAACAAAGTAGGTAATATTATACATTTTAATGATGAATTAGAGATAGAATTATATAAAGGTATCAATGAAGTTGTAGAAACTACAAAACATCTTAATATATCAGTTCCAAATCCATATACTGTAAGTATGTTTGAATACTTTTATCAGGAAGGTAGTAATAATGATACGACACTTTATTATTTAGCTAATGAAAATATAGGAACAAGCAAACAGAGCATCTGTAGAGGTTCTATTGTATTGTATGTGCCTATAAGCGAATTGACACAAGAAGATTATTATGATTTTATAGGAAAAGACTCAAAAGATATTAAACGACACTCCATTACAGAAGAAGAAAAAGTTTTTTTAATCTTACATAGTTATAATAAAAAGAAAAAAGTTTGGAAGATTCAACAACTTATTTTTTAGAAAGAATCTAAAAGAAACTCATATTGCGCAACGCAAAACAATTTTGATTTTTGTAAAAATATTTTAAGTACTAAAAGCTAAATGTGAAGTAGAATAGTTAATAGAGACTTTTCTAAAAAAAATAAAATAAATGCAAGAAAGCGCAATTTTAAGCAAAACTTTATGAATCGTAATTTTTAGAGAAGACAGAATATTTTATTATAGTTGTCTACTTAAATAAAAAAGATGCTAATGTTATTGATTGTTTTAGAACGACCAAATTTTTTTTGCGTCTTTTGCGTTTAACGCAAAAGAGATTAAAGGTAAGTAATTCATTTGTTTATAGTGTGCTGTGTTTGTTTGTGTAGAAGTTTTTATTAATAGCGTTTTATAAAAAAGCGCAATACCTGTGTAAAGGACTAGACTTAAAAACAAAAAAAGAGTTGCTTAATTACCAGAAGACTCCAATTGTCAAAGGTTTAAACAACTCTTAATGGTGTAAAATTAGTGATTTTATTTTAGATTATGGGAATTAAGTAAACCTGTTTAATTCATTACTTTATTACCAAAATAAGTTGTTATGTTTATAATAAAGGGTATAGGTTTTTATCTGTCAGAAAGAATAAAAATAATATCATAAATAACTTATTAATAACAATTGCACATTATTTTTTTTAAAGTAATTTTAGAGGTAATAAAAATAGCTAAAAAAAATGAGTAAATTTTTAACAGGAAAACAATTAGAAGATAAACTAACAGATATAATCTGGAACGCAAAAAGGTACATAATCATAGTATCGCCATTTATCAAATTAGATGATTATGTAAAAAACATACTAGAAAAAGTAAAAACGCATCACGATATAAAGTTTTACTTATTATTTGGTAAAAATGAGAATAGTCGCAATCGTAGTATAAGCGAAGAAGACTTTCAATACTTTACTGAATTTAAAAATATAACCATTCTTTATAATAAAGACTTACACGCAAAACATTATTGCAATGAAAATGAGGGATTAATAACCTCTTTAAATTTATATGATTATTCTATGATAAATAACGTAGAGTATGGAGTGCATTTTACAGATAGTCTTATAAGTACAGATAAACTTTTTCGAGAAACAGAAGCATTTACAGATGAATTGTTGTATGAAAAGTCAGATGTTATTTATCTAAAAAAACCGCAATATTCTAAGGGGCTTTTAGGTTTAGGTAAAAAGTATCAAGATTCTAAAATCATATATGATATTTCAGAAGATTTCTTTACAAACAACGAAAATTATGAAAAAAAAGTTCTTGATAGCTTTGATTTAGAGGTTGAATCTATTGTAGAAAAGAAATTTAGCATTAAACCTACTAGAGAGGTTAAAAATGCAAAAATTCCAAAAGAAAATGTAAACTCTAATGAGAATTTAAAAGAAACAATTGAAGTTGATAAAGAGTTACAATTTTCAAAAACAACAAATGATGAAGAAGAAGAAGTAGGCTATTGTATCAGAACAGGAAAAGAAATTCCTTTTAATCCTGAGAAACCATTTTCATTAAGTGCATATCGTATGTGGGATAGATATGGAAACTACGATTACCCAGAAAACTATTGCCATAAAACAGGTAAAGAATCACACGGAAAAACAAGTATGGGAAACCCAATATTAAAAGGGATTTATAAATAAGGTAGATTTTCATGTGGTTAGCAAGTTGTTGTAAAGTAGTTGTTAGTTGATGTTGAAAGAGAAAAACGCTAATATAAAGTAAAGAAATAATTATTATGAGTTTAAAAATATGCTATATATGGGTTGAAAAGTTTAGAAACTTTGAAAATTTTGGATTTAACCTTTCTAGTTATGAAAAGTTTAGCTTTGATAGGGAAAGCTTTAATTTAAAAAAGGAGATGATTAATAATATACCTAATGATTTTTATGGTGAAAATGTTTCAAGCGTCATGGGTATTTTAGGAAGAAATGGGTCAGGGAAAAGTAACTTGTTAGAGTTGGTTTGTAAGATTCTTAAAGACGGGAAAACAAGCATAACTTCAGAATTCTTAATTATTATAAGAGAAGATAAAGAGTATAAATGTTATCATAATTTTAATGGTGTTATAGTCTTTAAAAGTAACTTTACATTAAAAACATCTAACTATTCGGGAAGAGTTGAAAATTTAAAAGTTATTTATTTTTCTAATATTTATGATGAAAGGATTCAAAGTTTTAATAGTAAAATTTCTGATTTATCAGCAAACAAAAGATACGCAGGTAGACCTTCAGCTAGAAAAACTACAGACTTTGTAAAACAATTACAGTTTATAAGGAGTGAAGCTTTTGTTCCATCGGAGATTCCATTACCAAAGGAAATTTTGGTTATGCCTAAGTATAATACACATAATTCATCTTATTGGGAAAAAAGACTTACCTCAAATTCTGAATTTGATAAAAGATTAGTGTTAGCTTTTAAGTCTTTTTACTCAAGTTTAAAGAAATCTAGTTCAAGTAAAGAAAAATTATATGGTTTTTTAATCTATTCTCAAATAGTTGAGGTTTTATATTTAATACAAGGACTTAGTCTTGAAGCTGATTTGTTTGATGATACTTTACAAAAAGAAACTAAATGGTTAATAGAGGAGCTTGAGGAAATATCTTTAACTTACAAGAGTAAATTAGCAGAAGCAAATAGATGGAAAGATTGGTGTAGTAATATTATTAAACACGCTTTTAGTTTTTATGATAAGAGTAATAGGAGTTATAAGAAAATTAAATTTATTGAGTCAAACATTAAACTTTTAGATGATTTTGACGAGTTTATTGAAACAAAAAACATAAAGACAATAGAAGAAGGTGTTGGGGCTAGGAAAACAGAAGGTTTTGTGTTGGGCTTTAATAATAGTTCAAGTCGGTTAGATCAACGATTTTATAATTTCTTGGACTCAAATAATAAAATATATTTGGATTGGTTAGGGTTAAGTTCAGGTAATAAAGCATATTTGAATTTGTTTTCTTTATTACGATACGAACTTAATAAGATAAGAGAAGATAATGTAATAATATGCATTGATGAAGGAGATTTATATTTACATCCTAAATGGCAGTCTGATTTCTTTTATCAACTGATAAACTTAGTACCAAGATTTAAAGAAGCAAGTTATCAATTTGTGTTAACATCACATTCTCCTTTCTTAGCTTCAGATTTACCAAAGCAAAGTATAGTTTTTCTTAGTAATAATTCTGAAAATTATTCAGAAGAGATTTGTAATAATAATAAAATTAAAACTTTTGGAGGTAATATAGGTGAATTATATATAGATGCCTTTTTTATGGATGGGGGGTTAATAAGTCGTTTTGCTGCTAATAAAATTCAAAACTTGATTAATAAAGTAAAAACAGGCTTTACTGAAAAAGATGAAAAAATATTTGATTTATTAGGGGATGATTTTATTAAAATTCAAATTGAAAATTTAAAAGAAACTTATGATAAAGATTGATAATGGTACAGGTGTAGATTTAGATGATTTAGCTCAGGATCATTTTAATAATTTATCACAAGCTAGAAAAAAAGATGGTTCTTATCACGCTAGTCAATCATTGATAGGTAGAATTCAAAAACAATTTTTAAAAGATATAGTTTACCCTAAAAGAGTTCTTTTTTGGGAGTATTTTTTAAAAAATGATTACTTTAATTTACATAGAGTTATTACAGGAAGACCCGATGAGTTACATGAAATAATAAATGAGATTGAAAAATTAATTGGAAATAATCTATTATCAAAAAGCATAAGTTATCATAATGCGAACTTAACGAGCTTTGGTGCCATTGTGAAAAAAGTTTTTAACTACGAAACGTATAGAGGTTCTGTAAATCCATTAAAATACTTTGAAGCTTTTGAAATTAATTTCTGTCCTTATTGTAATAAAGAGGAGGTAATGAATATAGAAATAGTTGATGAAGAAGGAGATGGAGAAATCATAAATAAACTTCATCAGTTAGATCATTTTTACCCAAGAGTACGATATCCATATTTATCATTATCTTTTTTTAATTTAATTCCAGGGTGTAATAATTGTAATGCAGTATTAAAAAAGGAAAAAGATTTTAATATAGAAACACATTTTAATCCCTTTCATAAAAGTTTTAATGATTTTTTTGTTTTTAAAATAGATATATCTTTTCCATTTAATAAATCTGAAATAAAAACTCATTGTATGGTACCACATTCAGATAAAACATTAAAAGATTTAAAAATTACTGAACGATATAATCAAGGTACAGCTCAAGAAGAAATTTTTGAAATGGTCAAACTATTTAAAAATAATTCTCCAAAAATACAGAGGACAATAATAGAACAACTCAAAGGATTGTGTTCATCTGTATTAATTAGTAAGAAAAATTTATTAGCTAGTCAAGGAGTACCCGTTAATGTTGATGATATTAATAAAAAGCGCTTAGGAAAGCTTAAAAGAGATGTTTGTAATCAAATAGGAGTTATATAATTACTTTTTATGACACCTAAATTGACACCTTAGAAACAAAACCCCTGTAAACTTAATGTTTACAGGGGTTGTTTGTGGAGACGCCGAGAATCGAACTCGGGTCCAAACAAGTAGCTCAAAGGCTTTCTACATACTTAGTTTTTGCTTAATTTTCGATTAAGACCTGACCAAAAACCGTCCAATCTTAACTTATCTTCTTTAGTTTCGAAAACCTATCGAAGCCCTAAGTTTTCTATGTTTACTTTTACGATGCCCAAAAGTGAAACGCCGTAAACCAAGGCTTTTCGTGGACATTTAGCTTGCGCACCTTGTGCGCCGAGGCTCTATCTTACTATTAATTCAGATTAAGCAGCTAAAGCGTAGTTATCTTCGCCGTTTAAATGTTTGAAATAAGTTTAACGAGTTGTCATTTCACTCCTCGGTATGCTTACATTTTTACTAATCTTGCTGTCAAAACCAGTCGTCCCCAATATGTCAAAGATGCTATATGTACCCGTGCAAAAAATATACCAGATAATCTTTTTGATTCTATGCAATTTCGTTTAACAGCAATATAAAACAATACTGTTGAAACAAGAGGATGCAAATATAAAAAAATACTACTTGTACAATCATTTTAAAACAAGTATTTTCGCTGCAATTGTTATAAACTATAACATTATATGTGAAATTGTTTAATTTTAATACAAAGGTCAATTATGAAATTCGGAATTATTAAAGAACGTAAAAATCCACCAGATAGAAGAGTTGTGTTTTCTCCAGAAAAATTGCAAGAGTTTAAAGAACAGTTTCCTCAAGCAGAAATAGTCGTGGAAAGTTCTGATATCCGAGTTTTTTCTGATGAGGCTTACACAAAAGCAGGTTTTGAAGTAACCAATGATGTTTCTGATTGTGATGTGTTATTAGGAGTAAAAGAAGTTCCTGTAGACAATTTAATTCCAAATAAAAAATATTTTTTCTTTAGTCATACGATTAAAAAGCAACCATATAATCGTAAGTTGTTAAAAGCAATGCTTGATAGAAATATAGAAATGTTTGATCATGAAACCATTATTGAAGAAAATGGAGCTCGTTTAATTGGTTTTGGTCGTTATGCAGGTTTGGTAGGTGCTTATAATGGTTTTAGAGCCTTAGGCATACGTGAAGGATTGTTCAACTTACCCAAAGTAGAAACGTTACCCGATTTAGATGCTGTAAAAGTTGAATTAGATAAAATAACTTTACCAAACATCAAAATTTTACTAACAGGAACAGGAAAAGTAGCAAAAGGAGCCCAAGAAATTTTAGATCATTTACAAATTAAACAAGTAAGCGATGCTTTATATTTAACAAGTGAGTTTACTGAACCAGTATATTGTATAGCCGATGTTATGGAGTATGCCAAACGTAAAGATGGTAAAGTAGGAGATAAGTTTGAGTTTTATAAAGATCCAACAGGGTACGAAAGTAATTTTATGGCGTATGCGAAACAAACTGATTTCTTTATAGCAGGGCATTTTTATGGAGACGGAGCTCCGTATTTATTTACACGTGAAGATGTAAAACATCCTGAGTTTAGAATAAAGTATGTAGCAGATATTTCATGTGATATTGATGGACCAGTAGCAACAACACTTCGTGCGTCAACAATTGCAGACCCTATTTACGGTTACAACCCAGAAACAGAATCAGAAATTGACTTTAAAGACGAAAAAGCCATTACAGTAATGGCGGTTGATAATTTACCTTGTGAGTTACCAAAAGATGCAAGTGAAGGTTTTGGAGAAATGTTTTTGGAGCATGTAATTCCAGCATTTTATAATGATGATAAAGACGGAATTTTAGCTCGATCAAAAATGACAACAAATACTGGTAAATTAACCGAACGTTATGCATATTTGCAGGATTACGTAGACGGAAAAGAATAACACTTAATAACTCCCGCTTCAGCGGGATTTTTATTTAATATGATACCAGACAAACAGTTCTTAATTGATACAGCAAACATGAGAATGCCTTTTGGTAAATACAAAGGAACGTATTTAATTGACATTCCTGAGTATTATATTGTTTGGTATAAGAATAAAGGATTTCCACAAGGGAAACTAGGCACAATGCTAGAGCTAGTTTACGAATTGAAGTTAAACGGACTAGAAGACATTTTACGAAAGATTAGAAGATAATTTGCGAGTTAAAAATTTTTCTAAAAGTAAAACAGTGACAATTCCTAAGGTATAAGCTACTAAATCACCAATACTAAAAGTAGTACCAAATACGATTACTGCCAATCGGTTATTTTCTAAACCGAGAAATTCTAGAAGAGGAGTTAACTGTAAAAATTCTACTAAATAAGCAAAAATAAGTACTGAAACTCCAGTGTTTTTATCAGAGAAGTTAAAGAAAGCTTTCACCAAATAAAAAAGTAAGATAACGACTAAAAAGTCACCAAAAGTATGTCTTATAAACCCTGAAGTTTGAGCTATTATAATTTCTAACAAAAGAAGAAATATAAAGGCAATGAAGTATTTTATATTGAATTTCATAATCATATATTAAGCAAACTATTACATAATATAATAGTTTGCTTATTTATTGTTGTTAATTAACCGTTTTGCCAATCTATTTTTCTTGAAGCATACATCACTGAAGCAAGAATTATAAACAGTCCTACACTACCTACCAAAAGAGCATAATTTTCTAGTTGAATAATTACAAAAATAAAGGCATATAATGTGGTAAGAGAAGCTCCAACAAATAAAGGAAATTTATTACTTTTTAAAATGGATTTAGAATACAAAGAAATTAGCAATACAACAGCTATCGAAGCTATTAAGTAAGCTTTTAAAAAGCTACTATGTTCAGAAATTGATATTAGTAAGGTATAAAACATAGTTAAGGCAACGCCAATCATTAAATATTGAAAGGGATGAATGGATATTTTACTCATTGTTTGAATTAGAAAGAAAATTAAGAATGTAAGTCCAATAACCATAAAGCCATATTTAGCAGATCGTTCACTTTTTTGGTATTCGTCTACAGGAATCATAAAGTTTACACCAAAAGCATATTCTTTTAAGTTAGGAATTCCGTTAAAAGATTGTTGAGAGAAAGGTCTATTTATATCCAGTATTTTCCATTTAGCATTAAAGCCATTTTCAGAGATTTTGTCGGAGTTAAAAGGAAGGTATTCTCCAATAAAATTAGCGGTTTTCCAGTCAGAATTTATATGAACAGTTGTTTCTTTTCCGATAGGAATAAAACGAATTTGTTTGCTACCATTGATGCTTAGTGATAGATTAAAGTTCGTGTCTGATTTTTTAGGAAGGTCTTCTTCATTTAAAAATTTACTTTCTAATTTATGAAGGTTTAAATAGTTGTAGTAGGCTTTTTCATTACTAGCATCATCTTCATATTTAGAAGTAAAAGCGTAGTTGTTTTTATTCAGTTTTATTTCAACTAAATTGTTTACCCCCTTTAAATTAGAAGTTTTAATAATTAAACGAGCTTTGTTCCAAAGTATGTCTTTTTCATTAATATCTTTTTCACTAAAATCAGGTGTTGTAAAACTGCCATCAATATCTATTTTACTATTATATACAGCTGTTTTATAAATACCACGCTTTTTCTCTTCAGGGTTTATAGAAGATTTGACATTTAGTTTCTTCGGAAAAAAGTAAGCATATTTAATCTTTTCTTCAATCTCAGTTTGAGTTTCTTTTGTCTTTTGATTTCGAACAAATTTCTCTTTATAAGTTTTGTAGGGAATTTTTAAAATAGGTCCATATAGCAAGACCTCTTTACCCCATTTTTGATTGATTTCTTGTACAACTTCTTGCTGTCGATTCATTCGCTCAACAATTAAACTTTTAATAAAAGATAAAGGAATTAAAAGTATGAGAATTAAAAATCCAATCATTAGCATCCTAGCTGTAATTGATGTTTTTACCCACTTTCCGAATCTTCCGTTTTGTTTGTTTGATATTTCCATAGTTTGTTGTTTTAAAAGAACTTTGAATTTCAAAGTTTAATGATAAAAAAATAGTTTTTATTTATTTTTAATTAGCTTTTCTAAAGCGTCAATATGTTTTTTAAATTCTTGCTTACCAAGCTCTGTAGCATAGTATCTTGTATTGGGTTTTCTACCAATAAATTGTTTTTCTATCCTAATAAATTCAACTTTTTCTAATGCTTTGGTATGGCTTGCCAAATTACCATCTGTAGCACCTAATAATTCTTTTAATGTAGTAAATTCAGCATATTCATTAACCATAAGAACAGACATAATTCCGAGTCTGATTCTATGATCAAAAGCTTTATTTATATTTAGAATAATGTTTTTCAAAAAAGATAAATTTTAAAGTACGAAAATAGTGCTTATTTTCTATCGTGTTTAAAATACATGACAGTACCATAAACAATATGCATAACTCCAAACCCTAGAACCCAAAACCAAAAACCATAACCGGGAAGCATAGCAGCAATAAGTCCTAAAACAACTTCAGTATACCCTAAATACTTAATATCACCTACAGTATATTTTGAAGCATTAATCAATGCTAAGCCATAAAAAAGTAACATCAAAGCCCCAGTTTGTCCATATTTCTGATGTCCTAAAATAATAATGATATAGATAGCTCCAGAAACCAGAGGAATAAGGAAATTCAATAATAACCTTCTTGTGGTAGCATCCCAAATTCTTTCACCGTTTTTTTTAGCTTTTCTCGTAGTTAAAAAAATGGCGGTAGTAATGCTCAAAAAGCCAACTAACAATAAATCAAGGATGACTATTTGGAAAGTTTTTCCATCTAGTATCAAATAACCACTAGAATTAATATTGACTAACCAATAGGCATAAGCTGCACCGATTAGAGCATAAATTCCTGCTAAAATACCAGACAAGCCGCTTAATGATATAAATCTTGATGATTTATTCATTAAGTTTTTAATTTCTGATATGTCTTTTAAATAATCTTCTGAACTCATTTTTAAAGAACTTTGAAAAACAAAGTAAACTTAATTTTATGAAACATACAAATAAAAATTTGATGTATTTTTGAAAGAATGAAACCAGCCGAAGAATACATACTTAAACAGCCAGAACCATTCAAGTCTATTTTACTGCATTTACAAGTACTGATAGAAGGGAATTTTCAAATTTTAGAATTAAAATACAAATGGAAAATTCCAGTATATTATGTTAATGGTAAGCAATTATGTTATATAAATGCATCCCATAAAAAAGGATTTGTTGACGTTGGATTTTGGGCAAAAGGTATTTTACAGGACTTTGATACTTTTTTAGTTTCAGAAGGAAGAGCAGTTGTAAAATCACTTCGTTATTCATCAATAGAAGAAATTAATGAAGAAATACTACTACAAGTTATAGGAGAAGTAGCAAAACACAATCATAAAGGTTTTTGGAGGAAAGATTAACTAATTGAATTTATAACGTCACTAATCTTGTTAAAGAATATCTATAAAAAAGAGCTTTTTTTAAAAGCTCTTTTTTTTATCTAATTGTGTTTGATTATAGGACATTATACGTTAGGCTTACAGAGTAAGTAGAAGATTCACCAATATTTCTACCATCTATTACTTTACCGTAACCAGCTCCAATTCCTAGTTTAGGAAGAATATTTTTATAAACAGTTATACCCACACTCTTATAATCTACATCAGTTTCAGGGAAATTACCTTTAAATGAAGGGCTTCCGATATCTACTCCTTCTTCTGAGTTATAATAATCTGCCCAAGCTTCTACATAAATAAAGCTACTAGCATAACCAATTTTACCAGTAGTGGTAAAGGCATTAGGAACACCAAAGTCACCACCAGGAGTTAAATTATTATCAGCATTTCCTCTTAAGTTGTAACCTGCAAAAATGGTAGAGAAAAAGCCAACGTTTGTGTTTAAGTGTAAACCAGCTTTTAAATCAAATCCGAAGCCTCCGTTACCAATAGATAATATTCCGTTTGGCTCATACCCTGTAGGAATAACGGTAGTAATACCTGTTATAATATTTAAATCTCCACTTTTAAACTGAAACTTATGCGCATTAAACTTTAAAGCTATTGAAATGTCTTGAACTTCAGAGATAGAGGTTAACCCGTTTACAGGGTCTGGTTGATTACTAGTATTTGTAGCATCAATAAAAGGAATGCTTACAATAGCTGAAAGTCGATCAGTGATACCATATTTTGCATAAAGAGAATAAATATTCTGATTAATCTTTTCATGAACAGGAGTAGCGTTTTGTTTAGTTTTACCTAGATAAAATTTTTCATACTCGCTTTTGGTAAAAGAAGTAGTAATAGATAAACTATTTTTCTTTGGAGTAAAGCCATCATATAGACCTTGACCGTAAGAGGTTATTGAAATTCCTAATAAAATAGAAAAGAATAGGAGGGTGTAAAATTTTTTCATGTAATGTTAATTTGTTTTCACCCTTTGTCGATTTTCTTTTAAATCATTACAGAGAAATTTACTTTAATAAATCAAAAGAAGAAAATATTGTTATTCAATTAAAAATTCAAGCATTACCTCTTTATCTACGATTAAAAATAGCTGTTTGCTATTATCAAGTGGAGTTGTTGTAACTGTAGTAATATTATTTTTAGTAGATATTTTATCTGGTTTAACAGCATATCGATATCCACTATAGCCTAAGAATATTGATTGATTAGGGTGTATGTTTTTAATTTTTAGTTCAATAGTAGCTTTTTTATCTAATATCCCTTTTAAAGGTGAAATTAGCTCTAAGTCAGATTTTAAAAAAGAAGCATCGTAAATAGGCTGATTGTAAAAGTCTTTTTTCCCCATTCTACCAACTCTTAACTGCCAAAGTGTTTTTTCTGGAAAATGTGTTTTAAAGTATTTTTCTTTAGGAATGTTATAGTAGTAAGCATTAAATAAAGGTTGCCATCTGTTATTATTTACAACTCCAGCTGCCCAGGTGGCATCAATATAAATCCACTTTCCATTCAATTTAACAGCGTTCCAAGCATGATTGGAATTGATTTTAGGATTAGCTATATCATTTGATGAATTTCTGATGTACCCTTTTATAACTTCGTTTTCAATTTGAAGTATAGAGCATATTTTAGCAAAAGTTTGTGCATAACCTTCACAAACTGCTTTACGAGTTAATAGAGTTTGGTTAACAATATCGTCTTTTATAGCCTGTAGCTTTGCTAATTTCTCTTGCTCATTCCTGTATCTAAAAGAAATTCGTTTGTTTTTTGGACGATAAAATGCATCCAAATCATATCGTATATTATGGCTAAGCCAATAAAAAGCAGCTTGTACTTGTTGTTCGTTAGTTTTAAAATCGCTTTCTATCTGTTGAGCCAGACGTTCTACTTCATTAATTTTAGAATACCCATTTACTTTCTCTTCAATTAAAGAAAAGTCTTGTGCACTTACGATAGTAGTAGCTAGAAAGAATAAAAAAAGAAGTTGTTTCATATATAAACTAAAAACAATTGTATGAAACAAAAACTGTGCCTATAAATTATTAATAGTTTTTCTAATGCTAACCAAGTTGGTTAACAAACTTTCTAAATAATCAAGGTGTAACATGTTAGCTCCATCACTTTTTGCATTTGCAGGATCAAAATGTGTTTCTATAAATAAACCATCTACATTATTTACTACACCAGCACGAGCAATGGTTTCAATCATATCAGGACGCCCACCAGTAACACCGCTTGATTGGTTTGGTTGTTGCAAGGAGTGGGTAACATCTAACACAGTAGGAGCGTATTGACGCATCGTAGGAATTCCGCGGAAATCAACAATCATATCTTGGTACCCAAACATCGTACCTCTATCAGTTATCCACGCTTTTTTATTTCCTGCATCATGAACTTTTTTTACAGCATGTTGCATGGCTTCAGGACTCATAAATTGTCCTTTTTTCAAATTCACAACTTTACCAGTTTTAGCAGCAGCAACTACTAAATCGGTTTGACGAACTAAGAAAGCAGGAATTTGTAATACATCTACATATTGAGCAGCTTTTTCAGCATCAGAAACTTCATGAATGTCGGTTACGGTAGGAACATTAAAAGTTTCAGAAACTTTACGTAAAATTTTTAATGCTTTTTCATCACCAATTCCTGTAAAACTATCTATTCTACTACGATTCGCTTTTTTAAAACTTCCTTTAAATACATAAGGAATTTCTAATTTGTCAGTAATGGTAATTGCCTTTTCAGCAATACGCATTGCCATATCTTCTCCTTCGATGGCACAAGGACCAGCAAGTAAGAAAAAGTTGTTTGAATCAGTATGTTTTATGTTTGGAATATCAGTTAAAGCCATCCTTAAAAATTTTCAACAAAATTAAGAAATTAAATTGGCTATATTTAGGCTTTTAAATAAATAAAGAATGAAAAAAGTTTTATATCCATTAGCACTTGTAAGTGTATCAATTTTACTGTCGTGTAAGCAAACTAAAAATACTAGTAGCGAGGTTGCTATGAATACTGTTGAGGTAACTCAGAAAAATGAAAATAAAGAAGAGTTAATTGATTCTGTTTTAGTAAGAAAACACTTATATACACTTGCTTCAGATGAAATGGAAGGTAGAAAACCAGGTACTGAGGGAATGGAAAAAGCAACTCAGTATATAGAAAATGAATACAAAAGAATTGGTTTAAAAACTTTTGATACATTAACTACGTATCGCCAAAATTTTGAGTATAAAGGAATCAAGATGAGTAATATTATAGGCTTGTTAGAAGGGAAGTCTAAAAAAGATGAGTTTGTTATTGTATCTGCACATCACGATCATTTAGGGGTAAAGAAAGACGGGGAAGGAGATCGAATTTTTAATGGTGCGAATGATGATGCTTCTGGTGTTACTGGTGTATTATCATTGGCTGAATATTATGCTAAAAAAGGAAACAATGAGCGTAGTATTTTGTTTGTATGTTTTACTGCTGAAGAAATGGGGTTGGTAGGCTCTGAGTACTTTGGAAAAGGAATTGATGCGAATAAGTTTGTAGCGGGAATTAATTTAGAGTTAATAGGGAAACAACCTAAAACAGGACCAAAAACAGCATGGTTAACTGGTTTTGATAAATCGGATTTTGGTAAAATAATTCAAAAGAACTTGGAAGGGTCAGGATATAAGTTATTTCCAGATCCATACCCTAAATTTCAATTATTCTTACGATCAGACAATGCTTCTCTAGCACGTTTAGGGGTGCCGTCTCATACATTTTCAACCACTCCGATTGATATCGATGCGGATTATCATAAAGTAACAGATGAAGCTGAAACCTTAAATATGACTGTATTAACAGAAACTGTTAAAGCAGTTGCTAGAGGAACTCAAAGTATTATTGAAGGAAAAGACACGCCTACTAGAGTAAAGATGGAGTAAACATATTGAAAACTTAAAGTAAAGAAGGAGCCATGAGCTCCTTTTTTATTGGGGTTAGGTGTTTTGTTTTTAATAAAATGTTAACTTTGTATAGGTTAAATTGTTTAAAGTGTTAAAATTGTATTAAAATTTTACTATATTCGAAAAGTTTTAATTTAAACCCCTTCGAAAATGAAAAAAACACTTTTAAGCCTAACGGTTGTTTTAACTATGATCTCATGTTCTAATAATGATGAAGCATTAGATATAAAACAAGATCAAGATTTACTTACCAAAAAAGAAATTAATTCAAAAATTAAGGAATCTTTACAAAAAACTGGAGATTTCAAATGGATGTCACAAGATGCTCATACTATATGGAGTGCAGTAAATCATGGAGAAAATATCTTAACAATTGGTTATGGTACTTCAAAAAACAATTATGCTAGGAGTGAAGAAAGTACTAATATAAAAGATGAGTTAATAGCATTAGTAAAAAGCTTTGAATCAACTTCTGCTAAGGGAGAAACGGAGCTGTATGTAAATGAAAATATTAATGTATTAGATATTAGAGTTACTAACAAGGAAACAATAAATGTCTTATTAAAAGATAGTAGAGTTCGTTATATAGAACCGGGAGGTTATAGTTTTTTAGAGTCTACTGCACAAGCTAAGTCAAGTTCATCAGGTTCTTCAGGATGTGGCTATGGTACGGCTACTTTAAGCACCAATGACTATAGAACAGTAGCACCAGGAGCTAAATTACCATGGTCTTTTGATGCGCACAATATTTCACAAGCTTGGAATTACAGTACTGGGTCAGGAATTACTGTAGCAGTAGTTGATTCAGGTCTATCACCAGAACAAAAATGGATGAATCAATATTTTAACGATGGATATTCATCAGGAAGAACAGTTCAGAAATATGGAACGTTTGTAGATTCTTGGTGGGCGTGGTCTAATAATTATGATGGAGTAAATGATAAGTGTGGTCATGGAACCAAAATGGCTGCAGTAGCGACTGCTCCAAGAAATAATGACAACTTACCTGTAGGGGTTGCTTACAATGCAAACTTAGTAACGTATAGGGCTGTTGAAAATGTAGTAATTGATGATTATCATGAAAAAAGAGGTATTGTTGAGGCGTTAACAGCCTTGGCAAATAGAAGTGATGTAAAAGTTATTTCTATGTCATTAGGTTCTCCTTTTAGTATTGGTAATGTATCGGATGCAGTAAAGTATGCACATAGCAAAGGAAAAATGATTTTAGCAGCAGGAGGAACATCTACTTCGTTTACTACTTGGTATGGAGTAATTTTTCCAGCAAGTATGTCTGAAACTGTTGCGGTAACAGGTGTTAAAGAAGGACAATATAGTAAGTGTGATGTATGTCATACCGGATCACAAATAGATTTTACGGTACAAATGCAACGTACTAACGGAACGGATAATAAAATTCCTGTATTGAGTTATTATGATGGACAAGCAAATTATGTAGGAGGTTCATCTGTAGCAACAGCAACAACTGCTGGTATTGCAGCGTTAGTATGGGCAAAACATCCAAGTTGGTCAAGAGAACAAGTTTTACAAAAAATGAGAGAATCGGCTGATTTTTATCCGAACAAACATTCAGAGTTTGGATATGGAAATATTGATGCTCTAAAAGCAGTTCAATAAAAAACAACTAACTAACCTTAGAAAAAAGTCTCGTTTACTCGAGGCTTTTTGTATTTTTATGAGGTATAGTTTTTGATTAAGTACACTGTAAAGAATTTATATATGAAGTATTACAAATATTTTTTTCTGTTAGTTATTATTGGTTGTGCCTCTTCTAAAGTGGTATATGATTACGATAGCCAAACAGATTTTAGTCAGTATAAGACCTTCAATTTTTTTGAAGATGCAGGTAAAGGTTTAAATGAATTAGATGTAAAAAGAGTCACTTATGAAATAACGACTGCTTTGGAAGCTAAAGGGATGCGATTAACTGAAAACCCAGATATGTATATTAATATTTTAGCTGAAGAAAGAGAGTCTCTTAATAGAAATACGATAGGTGTTGGTTTAGGAAGTGGAGGAAGAAATGTAGGGTTTGGAATATCAGGAGGTATTCCTATTGAAAGTAGAAAAATAAACCAGCAGTTAACCATTGATTTTGTTGAAAGTAAAGACAACCAGTTAATATGGCAAGGAATTGCTACTAGTGAAATAAGAGAAAAAGCAACACCAGAACAAAAGAAATTACATTTTCAAAAAGTAATTGGTAAAGTGATTAATAATTATCCTCCAAAATAACAGCTACTTTTCTAACACTTAACAACCTATAAAAACAAAACACTAAGAAGACTTACAAAAAAGACCTTGATGTTTTCATCAAAACATCAAGGTGTTTTTTAAAGACTATATTTTAAGCTAATTTTTTTAGTATTAAAAAAGCCTTTTGGTTTTACCAAAAGGCTTTTCAAATTACACAACAAACACACTAATTTGACGAATCTAAATGTAGGCTTTTAGAAATTTTTTGCCAATCAATGATTTTAAAATTTTGATGCAAGCTGTCCTTACCTTGGGTATTAGCACCATCTTGCGCAATAAAGAATCCTTTAGGGTATTTTGTACCAAAATTAACAGAAGTTACATCAATTCCATCCGTATCGTAGGTACCATCAATAGTACCGTCTTTTAATGAAAAACTTCCTAGGTATTGATTGCTAACTCTATCAAAAACAGCATAACTGTTATTTCCTTGTGACGATAAAATAATATACCCTTTTCCGTTTCCAGCGTCGTATAAGGTAACACCTTCAAAATCATCTTTCATATTCAAGTCTTTGGTACTGATAACCTTTACACGGTTGTTTAAAGCATTAGGCTCTGCATCATATTTCCATAGGGCTTTGTTCTCTTCTCCAATATATACTTTGGCATGTACATCATCAGCAACAATACCTTCACCTTGACTTCCTAATGAAAATTCACGAACTAACTTGGCATCAATTTGAGTGTTGTTTTCAAACAATTCCCATTGCTCAACACCGCCTTTTTTACCAACCATAAAAACATAAAATTTGTTAGTTTTAGGGCTCTTGTACATCCCTAAACCATAAACCTCTTTTAAGTTAGAAGTTATTTTTCGTGCAGCAGCATCTTCTAATTCACCTGTTGGTTTTACAATCAATATAGAAATAGTATTGTAGGTTCTATTACTAGCGGTAACAACCGAAACTTCTTTTCCGTTTAATAAGAATCCATCACGAATATCAACATTGTTTACACGTCCTATTTTATAGGAATACAAACGTTCTCCTTCTAAATTATAAACTTCTAAACCTTCTTTTTTGTTTGTGCCAATTATGGTTGATTTTGTTACATCAGCGGGATTTATCCACACACACGGATCATCAGCAGCATCATCAAAAGAAGTAACGGGTTCTGTTTCAGCATCAGCAACTAAAGCTACTACTGGTTTGGCTTGCGGGTTTTGATGGACTATTTTTTCAACTTTACAAGCACTTAAAATAAGGCAAGTAAGTGTTATTTTGTATACATTATTCATTCTTAAAAATTGTATTTTAAACCAGCATTCCAGTTATAGTTATAAAACTCAGCTTGCATTGTTTGGTGTTTTGTTCCTTGGTAAAAGCGTAATTCTTGATTGGTTAAGTTTTTTGCTTCTGCGAAGACTTGTAAGTTTTTAGTAATACGGTAAGAAGCATTTAGGTCTACAAACAATTGTTCGTCATAAAACACATCTGTAAAAGCATCGTCCCCATATTCAAAAATATAATCATCAGCAAAGTTTAAAGAGGCTCTAATTGATAGTTTAGAACTTTCATAGGCCAACGATCCGTTAAACATGTTTTTAACAGCACCAGCCAAAGGTAACCCATCTTCTCTGTCGGCAATACCATCTGTTTTAGAATCTGTATAGGTATAGTTACCATACACTGTTAAGTTTCTTAAGAAGCCAGGTAAGAAGTTTAATTTACGTTGTAAAGCCACTTCAAAACCATAAATTTCGGCAGTACCTCCGTTAAAAGGTCGTGTAACATCATAAGTTTCTGTTACACCTCCAATGGTAATTGATTCTTCAGTAACTGAATTGTAAATAAATTTATCTAAATCTTTATAAAAAACTCCAGCTGATATAATTCCGACATTACTAAAGTAGTGTTCAAACATTAAATCAAAGTTCATTGCTTCAGTAGGATCTAAATTAGGGTTTCCATACTCAGCTTCAATATCATCACTATTAATGTTTCTATAAGGTACTAAATCGTAATAGTTAGGTCTCGCAATAGTATTTGTCCAAGCAGCTCTAACAATAGTATTTTTATTAATATTGTATTTAACTTGTAGGTTAGGTAACCAGTTGGTATAGTTTCGAGTTCCTGATGTTTTAGTTACATCACTTAAATCATCAGCTGTTTCAACATCAATGGCAAAACCGTTATAATCTATTGTTGTTTTTTCAACTCTTACACCAGCTATAAAAGAAAAGTTGTTACCTAAGTTTTGTTGTAACATTCCGTATGCAGCATAAATGTTTTCATTAGCATCGTAGTTTTCAGGAACAAATTCATCTAATACAAGTTCACCACCTGTTAGGTTTAAATTTCCTAAAAATTCTTTTGAAACGAAAAGACCTGATTTATAATCATCACCTGCTAAATAACCATTAATAGTATAGTCTTTAGTAGTGGTAGTATTCATGGTCGGAAATTGATCTTCTAAATCATACTCATAAAAGCTATTGTTTCTTACTTTTTCTTTGTACTTGTACTTAAAACCAAATTTTAAAGAGTTTTTGTAAGCTCCTGTAGCATTGATAGGAGCCAAGACATCAAAATTAGAACTGATTTTACGTTCTTGTGTAAATCCTTGTTGTTGGGTTACTTCTTTGTAATCAAAAGTTGAAGGATCGTTAAAGTCATTGTTTGTTGGTCGTAATACAGGGAAGTTTGTTCGCGAGAAGTCTTGCATAACTTCAATATCATCGTTTTCAAAACTAATATAACGTTCGTCTGGACGTTCTTCCTTGGCTTTGGCAGTTCCTGTTTTCCAGTTTAGTTTAATGTTTCCGAAAATAATGTGTTCTCCACCTACAGATATATTGTAAGTGCTTTGGCGCTCTAAACGTGTGTTGTCATTCGTATCATTGTTGATACCTCCTTTAGTTTGACGACGTACTTCAGCTTTTGATACTCCTGTAGCATCTGGTTCGTCTATTTTTCTAAAACGCACTCTATAACGGTTTTCATAGTCGTTTCTTTGGTTGTACATTGATTTAAAGAAAAGTGTATTGTTGTTGTCAGGTGTCCAGTCTAAGTTGGCGGAAACACTCATTCTATTTCTTTTTACATCGTAACGTCTAATATCGTGTTCACCAATGTATGTTTTGTTATTTTCTTTTTCCCACTCAAACTCAACATTATCTGAACCATAATCGTTAGAGTTGTATGAAGCATTGATTACATAGCCTAGTTTGTCTTTAAAAGCTCTGTTAGCAACCAAAGCAGAAACATTATAGTTAGGTGTATTTCTTACAGGATTTTGTCCGTAAGAACCAGCAACGAAAGCTCTAAAAGTAGTAGGAGCAGAACGTGTAACTAAATTAACAGAGCCACCAATAGCGTCTCCTTCCATATCAGGAGTTACTGCTTTGTTAACTTCAATAGTTTGAATCATGTCTGAAGGAATTAAGTCCATTTGAACTCTACGGTTATCTCCTTCAGCAGATGGAATTCTGTCACCGTTTAAGGTTACCGAGTTTAATTGAGGAGCTAATCCGCGAATAACTATATCTCTAGCTTCTCCTTGGTCGTTTTGCATAGAAATACCAGGAACACGTTTTAAGGCATCACCAATATTGGCATCAGGGAACTTTCCTACTTGATCGGCAGAAATAATGTTGGTTATATTCTCTTTGTTTTTTTGTTGATTTAAGGCTTTAGCTTGCCCTTTCCCAATACTTCCTTTAATAACAACTTCATCCAACCTATCTATTTTAGGTGTTAGCGAAAAGTTTTTAGATTGAATATTGTTTGTAAGCGTAATGTTTTCTGTTAGGGTTTGATAACCTAAAAATGATATTTGAACCTCGTAATTTCCTACAGGAATATTTAAAAGTTCATAATTTCCATTAAAGTCGGTAGAAAACCCAACTTGTAAAGAAGGAATGCTAATAGTAGCTCCAGGTAAAGGTTGATTGGTTTCGTCTAAAACTCTTCCTTTTAAACCGGATTTGCTTTGTGAGTATCCTAAAATACTTACCAAGCAAAGTGTAATTAGTATTATTTTTTTCATTTTGAAATCTTTAGTGAATTGTCCACGGCGAAATTATTTACGATAACTAGCAACAAGATTTCAAATTTGTTAGTAAAAAATTATTAAAACTTATACATAAGGTTGATTATATGTTAATTAGTTGAGGTTTTTATAATGTTTAAGTGTTCTTTATTTAATATAAAATTTACCTTTTAAAAACATTTGATATTTAACTTTTGAAGTTTTAAAATAAAAAAGCCTCCAAATTAATTTGGAGGCTTTTGTTATATGTATTTAACGTTTTTTAGAATTGGTAACGGATACCTAAACCGAAGTCAGAGTTGAACCCGTCATAGCTATCATTAAATCCAATCTCAGGTCTAAAATCTAAAGATAAGATAAGAGGAATATCAAAGTTATATTCAATACCAACAACTCCAGATACGAAAACAAACGTTTCTGAACTTCCTTCTATAGTTGTTCCACCAGAAGAAACATCATCAAAACTCCAGAATCCTAAACCTCCACCAGCACCAGCATACCAGTTAAAGCGGTTTTCTATTTGCCAAACCCATTGGTATAAACCTGTAGCTTTAAAGCCGTCATAATTTTTACCATTCCTTAAACCTAAGTCAATTTCTAGACGATTGTTACTGCTTAATTTACGCTGGTAAGAAATTTCAGCTCCAAAACCATCGTTATCTCCTAAACGAAGACCTATTGCGTTATTTGAAATTTCTTGTGCATTTGCAGTGAAAAATGAAATGGTTAAAAAACCGATGAATAAAAAGATTTTCTTCATAATTTTTAATTTAGTGTTTTGTGAATGCTAAGATAAATTATTTTACTTAATTAGTAACCTTTCTCCTTTTGAATGACTACTAAACTCGGGAGCATACATGCTTTGAATAGTTGTGATTCCGTTACTAAAGTTTCCTGCATTATTTACACGAACATCATACTCAAATACATATACTCCTTTAGGTAAACGATCGAAAAAGAAATTTGTTGCAGCATCTTTTGTACTTTCATAATACCCTAAACCATCTTGCCATTTGTATTGTGATAATACGTTAATAGGTTCAACTCCGCTTACTCTCATATCTTTCATGTGTACAAATTCCATATCTCTATCAGAGCGAAGTTCAATTCTAACAGTCATTAAATCTCCTACATTTAATTGTGTATTTTCTGTAATTTTTTGAAGTTGTTTACCCGCATTAGTATTTACTTTTTTAAATAGTTTTTTCTTTAACTGTAAAGGTGTTTTAGCAGAGGTAATTTTATCTAAATCTTCAAAATATTGCCAATACAATCCACCCCAAGCAATACCTTTTCCTTTTTTAGAAATACTAACAGTACTCATATTAGGAGTAATTTCAGAACCATTCCAAGAGGTTTTTAAATAACCAGTACCCGCTTCAACTTTTGTGTCTTCTAATTTAGAAGGATTGATTGTTTTTTCTCCAATTGTTACATCCACTATATCAGTTACCGAAATCCAATCACTACCTTGTAATAATAATGCATATACAGCTTCAGTAGTTGCTTTGGTAGTTTTCCAACGATTGGTTTGTTTATTTTTTAGTAACCATATTTTTAGATTATCAACAGTTTGAATATCATTTTCAATTTCTGAAAAAGCTTCAATTAACAACGATTGGGTTTCAATAGGGGCTTGGTGCCAGTACCAACTCGGTTGATTTTCTTTCCAATACATTCCTAATTCATCAGAAGTAATACTGTTTTCTCTTAAAGATTTTAAAACTTTATTAGCAACTAATGTATTATCGTTTCTAAACTGTATTAGGGCAATTTGTCCTTTTCCGTATAAACTAAACTCTTTCCAGTAAGTTGCTGTTTGATTTTTGTAATATTCAAAAGCGGTTTTTGCCGTATCGTTAACTTCAATATTTGTATAAAAAGAACGCATGTATAAATACTGAATAATAAAGTAGTTTAGGTGGTTTTTTTTCAGATACTTAGTGTATTCTTTTTGTCCTTTTTCAGCTTTAATGCGTTCAGCACTTTCTAATAACTTCTTGTAGGTATGTTCAATTTCAGCATCTAAAAAGCGGATAGCATCCACAAGCATTTTCTGTAAAGAATCATCTTTATTATCGATACCTAATTTTTGTAAATGTCCAAAACCAGTAGCAATATGATTCGTGATATAAACATTAGGATTATCATTCCCTTTAAACCAAGGGAACCCTCCATTGTTTAATTGCATTTGCAATAGTTTATTAATAGCGTTTTGTTGCTCGTTTTTCATTTTGTTTAAATCAAATAACAAAGCAATACGCTTTTTTTGTTCAGTCTCTGATTGAGCATCACGTAACCAAGGAGTCTCTTGGATAATCAATGATTTTAACTCTTGATTCTTTTCTAAGTTACTCAATAAAGCATCTGAAGATTTCCAAGCATTGAACACCTCTTGTATTCTTGGATTTGAATTTGCAATATGACTAGCGAGTGTGTTTGCATAATAACGAGCAAAGGTTTGTTCACTACACTCGTACGGGTATTCCATTAAATAGGGTAAAGCCTGTACAGCGTACCAAGCAGGATTAGAAGTTACTTCTAACGTTAATTTATGGTGGCTGAGCGTAGTCGAAGTTTGATTTTTAAGCTTATCTAATGTGAATGTTTTGGTTTGATTTGAACGAACCCACATAGGTAGTGTTTCTGTAACTAACATTCTGTTTGATAAAACAGGCAATACATTTTGTTCTCCATCAGAAAAATCCCCTGCCTTGGCAATTACTTTATATTGAATTGCTTGATAAGTATCAGGAATTGATAAGTTCCAAGATACATTCGTGTTTCCGTTAGAATTAACACTGAAAGACTGGTTTTTAGAAGAATTACTTAACAGGTTGATTTCTTTTCCGGTAATAGCATCAGTTAATATAAGTTGTGCTGTACCTTCTAAGTTTTTATCAGAAATATTAGCAATTTTAGTACTGAATGTAATTTGATCACCTTCTCTTAAGAATCTAGGAGCATTAGGCATTACCATTAACTCTTTTTGAGTAACAGTAGTTAATGTTTTGGTAGCAGATTGCAATTCTTTTGTGTGTGCTAATAGCTGCAATTTCCATCGTGTTAAAGCCTCTGGAGTGGTGAAGCTAAAGGTGATATTCCCTTCTTTATCGGTTTGTAAATGAGGATAGAAAAAAGCAGTTTCTTGAAGGTTTTTACGAATTTGAACTCCATCTAAAGAAACGTTTTCTTGTTTAGATTCTTTTTTAGCGTATCCCGTCATAACTGAATCATTTGCCAAATCAGCTTCTTGAGCATCTAAAAGTTCTTTCTCTTCAACAATTATTTCTCTTTCTGGAGAAGGTTGCATTTTAGCACTCATAGCTAAGCCTCTTAAACGAATATTTCTATTTATTCCGAAGTAAAAACCAAACCAATTCAATTGGTCATATCGTTGAGTTTTAAAAGATGATGGATAAGTATTGTTAAAAACTCTGAAACGTTCATTACCAAAACTTTGATATGCATTAGCGTTACCGCTATAAGAGTAATATGTAGAAGTAGAGATAGGTGAAAACTCCCAGTTATGAGGTTTAAATTCATCTAAAGAAGCATCGTACATACTTGCAAGCATCTCTGCTGCTACTTTGTTGTTTTTATCGTTTTTAATGGTAAAACTCCACGTTTCTTGAGTTCCAGGTTGTAATTTATCTCTAAATGTATTGGTTTCTATAGTAATGTTATCTTGTTCATTTGGAACAGAAATAGGAATTATTCCACTTACAAAACTATTGTAATTCACAAAATAGTATTTAATAACAAACCCGCCAACATCTTGTTTCGTAACAGGAACTTCAATTGTTTTGATTTTGTTATTTAAATGAATAAGCTCTGTGTTTACGATGGTATGATTCTTTTCTATTTGAACTATAACCGTAACATCTTTTGAAGCAGAACCAATTTGTAACTTAGCAATGTCATTTGGCTTATAAGTTGTTTTATTTGTGTTATACGTGAACAACTGATTGTCGGTTACACTTTTTTCTTTGTTATCAATTATTGTAAAAAGAGCTTTGTCTGTAACATCTTGTCCAAACTTATCTTTAGAACTTAATACGGTTATGTATTTACCAGAAGCCCATTTTTTATAGTTATTAAGTATAAT
Organism: Tenacibaculum mesophilum; assembly: GCF_003867075.1. NCBI lineage: Bacteria > Pseudomonadati > Bacteroidota > Flavobacteriia > Flavobacteriales > Flavobacteriaceae > Tenacibaculum > Tenacibaculum mesophilum. Next base: position 3,297,995 of record NZ_CP032544.1, read on the forward strand.
TTGTTTAGATTCTTCTGTATTGAAATTTTGCTCAAATACTAATTTTTCTTTTTTCCAATTATGAGGATTTTGTTCTTCCGAAGTGTAAGCTTCATGAGGAAATAAGTTTCTAAACTCACTTTCTGAAATATCTTGATAATCTGGAGTATCCCAAGATCTTTTACGTAACGGATTTTTAGGAGCTTGTAATTTGTATATTTTAATGCTTCCTTTAGCAGGTGCAAATTCCCCGTTTAAATTTTTACTTGATATTTCAATTGTTGTTTCCTTGTCCGATTTATGTATTGTAGAAGGAATTTGTAAAGTAGCAAGTAATGCATGATACCCAACTTTTACAATAGAGGTTGCTGAGCGAGTTTCTCCATTAACATCGGTTACATCAGCTGTGATTTCATATTCAAAAACAGGTAAGTTTTCTTTGTTTACACTTTCATCAGGTAAGGCTTTGAAAGTAATTGAAAAGTTACCTTGTGCATCAGTTGTTAATTCACCGTGTGTAATTTCTTGTGCTTCTGAAGTAAACTGAGGTTTACGCCAGTACCACCAAATAGGGTATTGTACTTTACGATGCACGCGATATACTACTTTAGCATCTGTGATAGTTGAACCAGCAAAAGCTTTTGCAAATCCGTTTACTGTAATGCTGTCATGTAACTTATAGGTTTTTGTTACAGGTTTAAATTCTGTTTTAAACTTAGGACGTTTATATTCTTCTACTTGAAAAGGGAAAAAGTTTAGTTGATTTTCTACACTAGTTCTAATAGAAAATTCGCCAGTTAACCCATTGTTGGGAATAACAAATGTTCCAGAAAAAGAACCAAAATCATTAGTTTTTAATTTTAGGTCTGTAACATTATTTCTAGAGGCATCGACAACTTTTATATTTACATCTTTATTAGATAAAGCATTAGAGTTGTTTTTAGAAAATTTTATAGAAATTCCTTTAAAGTATACAGTTTGTCCTGGTCGATAAATGCTTCTATCAGTAAAAATAAAAGATTTAATATTTATACGATTATCATTTGTAGTTGGAGAGGCTTGTTTTTGATATTTATTCAGGTAATAGTTACCAAAAACTGCTGAATCGTTTTTGTGAGTTACAGTAACGTACACATTACCATAACTAGCATCACTTTTAAAAGAAGCAAATCCGTTTTTATCAGTTGTTATTTTTTTGTGAATCGATTTTCCATACCTATGTTGCTTGTTTTGTAATAATAATTCAGCGTCTTTAACAGGCTTTCCAGTATTTCTATCAACAACTTGGTAGGTTTTTACACCATCATTATTGTTTTCAACCAAAACTAAATTGGTTGCTTGTAAATGAGCAGTAGCATATAAGTCTTCAGAGTTAAAAGTATCATTCTGGTGTGCTATGATTAAATAGTTTCCTTGAGTTAATTCGGGAACTACTACCTCAGTTGTGTGTAATAAATAATCTTTTTCATTTCGTAAGTTACTATTCCATGAAGTAGCTTTTGTAAGCTTTTTTATAAAGTTAAAGCGTTCTTCTTCTTTGTGAATTTTTTGAAGCTCTTCTATTTGTTTATGATCAATTTTATAAGCAGAGAAGTACAGCTTGTCAATATTATTGTAAGTAACTAGTAACCTAGAGTGAGATTGGATGGGTACAAATTTTTCAGAAAGAATACTGAGAGATGTAGCTGTGATTTGTTGTTGTAAAGTTTCACATTTTTCAGCAGCTAAACTCTTAGAAAATTGTTTAATAACCTTTTTACAGATAGCAAGTGCTTCTTTGTTTTTAAAACGAAAGTCTTCGTTTTTTTTAGTTTTATAAGATCCAGCTTGTTGATTATAATTTCTAGCTATTTCATAACTATACAATCCAGAAACTTCATTGTTCTTGTAATTATTAACTGATGTTTTTAGTGTTTGTAATAATAACTCTTGTTTGTTATTTAAAGTTATATGCTGCTTAACAAACTGTAATCGTTGAATGTCAGCATCCACAAGGGCATTAAGATTCTTGTTTTTTAAATGAAAGTTAATGAGTTTTTGATAGATTTTTAAGGCATTAAACTGCAATGATAAATCATCTTTTGTAGTAAGGTTTAAAGCAGAAAACTTATCAGCTTCACTTAAGTATAAAGCGTTATCAATTTTAAATTGATAAGTAGGCTTTGTGATGTTAGTTTCTGTGGTTTTATAAAACTCTAAGGTATTGTGCGCTAAAAAATCAAATAGGGTAGGGCGGTATTTTTTAGAGTCTTTTTCTGCTTGAATAATATCTTTAAAAGTATAAATGTCTGTTTTTTGTAGTGCAGATTCATTTTCTAAAGAATTTTGATAGTGACAATGAATTTCTGCAAACAACGTATTTAAGTCCCATGTTCTAAAATCATTTCCATCTACTTTTTCTTGTGTTTGGGTACGATTGTAAAATTTCCATCTATTTTGATTAAAATACTGCCAGTATAAGTTAGCTAATACATTTTCTAATACATTTTTCGTCGGAAAATTATGTTGATTAATTTGTTGTTTAAACTCATCAATAATTTTTAATTGTGCATTTTCTTCTAAAGTTAGAGCGTATTTACTTTTATAAAACAATGATTTTATAACTTGAGGAGCATTGTTACTTTTTTCAGCCTTATCGTAAATAGTGTTTACTATTTTTAAAGCAGATTTAGGTAGGTTTTCAGCTTCAAACTCGTGCACCTTTTCCCATAGGTTGGCATAGTTTTCTTGGGCGTGTGCTAAGGTTGAAAATAAAATCATTAGTAAAATAGGGGTTATTCTTTTCATTTATCTATATTTTTTGATGCTAATCGTAAATTTATATGAACAAAACACTTAAAAACAGTAGTTTTTTACAAGTTAAAGTTTGTAAAGATACTATTTGAGTGAGTTAACATAGCTATTTAATGAGTTTCGATTTAAAGATACTTAAAATTCTCTCTTGGTTTTGTATTTTTGACGCTTACATTACAGATAACAACACTATGAAAATTCACTTTATAGCTATCGGAGGTAGCGCAATGCATAACCTAGCAATCGCATTACAACAAAAAGGATACCAAATAACAGGAAGTGATGATACAATTCATGACCCGTCAAAAACTCGTTTAGCAAATAAAGGTTTATTACCGAATGAGTTTGGTTGGTTTCCAGAAAAAATAACCGCTGATTTAGATGCTGTAATTTTAGGAATGCACGCAAAAAAAGACAACCCAGAGTTATTAAAAGCGCAAGAACTTGGAGTGAAAATTTATTCATATCCAGAATTCTTATATGAGCAGTCTAAAGATAAAACTCGTGTGGTTATAGGTGGTTCTCATGGAAAAACAACAATTACTTCTATGGTTTTACATGTGTTGAATTATCATGATAGAGAAGTGGATTACATGGTAGGAGCTCAGCTAGATGGTTTTGATACAATGGTACATTTAACCGAAGAAAATGAATTTATTGTTTTGGAAGGTGATGAGTATTTAAGTTCTCCTATAGATATGCGCCCGAAGTTTCATTTGTACAAACCGAATATTGCATTGTTAAGTGGAATTGCTTGGGATCATATCAATGTGTTCCCAACGTTTGAAAACTATGTTGAACAGTTTTCAATTTTTACAGATTCTTTAACGAATGGTGGAATTATGGTGTATAATGAGGAAGATGCGATTTTAAAAGAAGTTGTAGAAAGTTCTAATCACCCGATAAAAAAATATCCTTATAAAACCCCAGATTATTTTATTGATAATGGAATTACTTATTTGGAAACTGAAGAAGGAGATTTACCGTTAGAAATTTTTGGAGAACATAACTTACAAAATTTGGCAGGAGCAAAGTGGATTTGTCAACACATGGGAATTGATGAAGATGAGTTTTATGAAGCGATAGCAAGCTTTAAAGGTGCAAGTAAACGTTTGGAAAAGATTGCTGAAAATTCTTCAACAGTTGTGTTTAAAGATTTTGCACATTCACCATCTAAAGTAGCGGCTACGACAGCAGCGGTTAAAGATCAATACTCAAATAGAACTTTGTTAGCATGTTTAGAGTTGCATACTTATTCGAGCTTAAATGCTGAGTTTTTATCGGAGTATAAAGGAGCTTTAGATAAAGCAGACAAAGCAGTAGTATTTTATTCTCCCCATGCTGTAAAAATTAAACAGTTAGATGAAGTTTCTGAAGAACAAATAGCTAAAGCGTTTGAACAAGATGATTTGATTATATATACGAATCCACAAGAGTTTAAAGACTTCTTATTTAGTAAAAATCTTGAAAATACTGCTTTGTTACTAATGAGTTCTGGTAATTATGGCGGTTTAGACTTTGATGAGGTTAGGGATTTGGTTGATTAAAAAATTTATCAAACAGATATTTCCTATATTCTTTTACATAAAAAGACTTTAAAATAATAGAAAAACGGTGTTTGTATAAAAAGTATAATTCCCATTTTCTTTTATTATGAGTGCTTTTTTTAGGGGTATTCATAAAGAAAATCACTTTTTTGATGTATTTCTCAGATTTATGAGTTTTGTTATATTCTAATGATTGAGGAGAGTTAAATATGTAGTTAGTAGCTGCGAGAAAGTTTTTTAAATAACTGGACTCTGAATGATCAAAATTGTTTAAAACGGTTTTTACAGAGGTTTTTTTAGATAACCTATAAAGGTCATAAGAGTTTCTTAAAGAGATAGTTTTAGTCCATTGTCCCTTGTCGTTGACTTGCTTGTTAAAACTAGTTAAGAGAACTTGGTTCCCATAAGAAAGAACGGTGGTCTTATTAGCTAGTTTATTTACACTTTTTTCAATAAAATTAAAGTCAAACCCTTTCTCATTAGAAATCATTTTGTAATGAACTTCAATTGCAGCAATTTTACCTTTCTTAGTTATTTTTGGATAGTGTCTATTTAAGACTGTATTATCTATATAGTGGGGAGTTTTTTCTATATATCCGTTTTTTTTAAGAAGGTTGACAGTGGAGTGAAAGCTTTTAGGGTTTACCAAAAAATCAATATCTCCCACCATACGTTCAGCAATATCTTCATATAACCCTTCAAGTAAATTACCAGTTCCTTTTAAAAAAATAGGAGTGATATTATTTGAGAGCAAAAGCTCGTTGATTTCTTTAGCTTCAGCTATAATATGTTCATTTCGTTTTCTGTTTAGACCAGTAATGTGTTGCATGTACTCTACTAAATCAGTTGGTAAATAGTGTAAGAAGTCAGCTCGTTTTAAATTACAATATAAAGCAGGAAACACATATTGAGCTGTACTTACTTTAACTATAGTGTTCCAATCAACCGTATTATTTTTTATTTTTTCTTCAACCAGTTTACAATTGTCTCTTTCATGAGTGATTGTTAAACATTTTGCAACAAATAAAAGGGTTTCTTTATAATTCATCAGCAAAGATGTTTTTGACAGTAGTAATCATTTTTTGATTATCAGAATAGGTTAATTGATAGCATGGTAGCTTTTCAAACCAATCCAAGAAAAGCCCTGCATTTTGAGATATTGGAGACAACCAAGAATCAGGAACTAACTGTTCAAAGGCTGTAATATTTGAAATTTTATCAATGATTAAACCACTGTTTTTTTGATACTTAATAAAAATTAAAGCTTTGCAAGGTAACTTTAAAGAGTAATCATGATTATTTGTAGGCAGATAACGAACAATTTTATTTAGTCTTTTAAAATGATATTCGGCAGATGTTTTTAACTCAGGGTATATTGGAAGTAAGGTTTTTAGACTATTCTTCTTGATAGATATAGCAGAAGGAAAACTGTGTACATTTAAAGAGTTGTCAACAGGTACAAAATCATCGGCTAAACAAGTAAAACCATTGGCTTGTAATAATGCTAAAGATGTACTTTTTCCATTTCCAGAGTCTCCTAAAAATAAAATAGAATTATTGTTATTGCTAACTGCTGAAGCATGAAAAACACCTATCCATTCATCTTCATTTTTTTTATAGATTTTTTGTACTAATTCCATAGAAAATTTGCCCTGAAAATAATGTACTTCTCTCAAGCTCCAAGTATCAATAACAATATCATCTACGGAAAGAGAAATGCTATTGTCATTACTAAAGATTTCAAATTTATGATTGATATTTTTAGTTTCTTCAGTTTCTAAATGAGCAAACTTAGGATGAATTAGAGAAGTTTCTATGTCAGAAGCATATTTTACCTCTAAAATTATATCCTTTATTTTATAATATTTTATTGAAGCAAAAGATGTTGGTTTAACTACAGGATGAACTTTGCTTTTATTGTTAGTTTCTTTTGAAGAGATAAGTAAAGTCTCAATATCTATAACTAAACTGAGCGCTTCTTTATAAGTAATATCAACTTGCTTAGTAATCTGAGTAGTTATCTCTTGCTTATCAACGTTTTGATCTAAAAGAGAGAGTATTTCAGCCACAAGAGGATCTACAACAAGATATTCATTGTTATCTTGAAACCAAACAATACTTTTATTATCTATATTTCGTTTAATTATTTTATTTATCATGATTGACTAAAGATAAAAAACCTCGATAATTTTATCGAGGTTTTTTGGATGAAGTTTTTAAGATTAAAATCCACTACCAGGATCTTCTGGGGCGCTTTGTGCTTGTGCTTTTTGAGGATTTAAAATCATGTAAGTTCCTAAAGCCGTTAAAGCAGCATATTTACTATAACCGCCAATTTTTTTTAGAGCTTCTTTGCGAGTGATATTTTTAGAATCTGTATCAGTCTTTTTTATGTTTTTCTTCATAATTACTTGATTTTATAGCTAGCTTATTTTAAGATTATTTTTTTAGTGATTTCTCCTAATTCAGAATTTAACTTTACAATATATACACCACTAGATACCTCAGGAAGGCTTACTTTACTTACTCCGTTAGAGTTTATGTTTTGATTTAAAATTTCTTTCCCTAAGATTGAGTAAACAACTATATTGGCTTTAGTTTGCAATCCTACAATGGTAACTTCATTATTAGAAGAACTATATATACTAATATTATCTAATGAAGGGGTAACAGAAGGTGTTTCAAGTTTTTTAGAGCTAGTATGCAAATAGAATTGACCAATACCGTTTGTATCATTCGTAAGAGTTATAGTATAATTATCTTCAGATAAATTAGTAAAAACTCTATTTGTTCTATCTTCTAAGTATACTTTAAGATTAGCTGGTAGATTTTTAGAAATAGTTGAAAAGGTTATTTTTTCACCTGCTTTTCCTTTAATACCAACAGGAACAATCATATTTTCATGATTAGTGTTTGGTAATGTTTGAATAGCTAATTGTTTTCCTTGGTTATTAGTTATTAGCTCAGTAAAAACAGCTAAGTTAGAAGTATCTTCCCCAAACATTTTTGAGTCATAACTTCTATCATATCCTGTAGTCTTTCCTGAAACATAAAAGATATCTGTAGATCTTTTAACATCGTTATTGTCAATAGATAATTCAATTGAAGGAATAGGTTCCTGTCTCATGAATGTATCTGAATTTTGGTGACTTTGGTTGGCTGAACTAAAGATAACATTATTGTTTACCGCAGCTTCTACAAAGAAAGCTTGCCCCGGAGCAATTTCAATTGGATTGATAGCGTTTTTGGTCATGTATTGAGTTCCATTCCACAACCAAATAGTTTCGCTGGTAAGTACAGCAGAATTAGCAGCTGTAAAACTAGCAGAATTAATGTATGATGTATACGGATTTCCTACAAGGTTGTAATTAGTTCTACTACCTGTAGAAATAGCTTTAGTAATATTAGAAGTATTAGCTGTTCCACTGATTGAAACTTCTCCAGGAGTAGCTAATTTAATAGAAACACCTATTCCATTAGTAATGGTTCCTGTATTACCACTTTGAACATATAACCATGCAGGGCCAGTAATATTGCTATAAGGAGCAAGTCCTAAATTACCACCAGTACCAGAAGCCAAGGTATGATTAGCAATAATATCTTCTAAAGTTTCACCAGCAACAGGGGGTGATACTAAATACCAGTTTGTAGTTGGTAAATTTCTTTTATAAGTAACGGTACCAGTAACAGTACTTTGAGGTATAAAAGAAGCCCCATTACTAATTGTTAGAGAATTAAAAGTAATAGCAGATGAAGCTGTTGGATAATTTGTTAATCCAGATGGAATAATAATATCAGAATTTGTTGATGGAACACTATTAGAATCCCAGTTTGAAGCTGTATTCCAATCATTATCACTAGCTCCTGTCCAAGTAATAGTTTGTACTCCTACAAGAACACCATCTGTATTTCCAACACTATTTAAAGTTAAGTTAGCGTCATTAGTGGCGGCGTCTTTTAAAGTACCTCCGTTAGCAGTTAAAGTAGAAATCGTTATACCATCAGTGTCTAAATCACCTGATTGTACTGTGTATCTAAAGACTATAGCACTTGTTCCACTACCACTGATGTAAGTTGCTTGACGTATAGTAGCCCCAATAGTAATAGCGACTTGAGGAATTCCTCCAGTAGTACTGATTGTAATATTTTCATTAAAATTAACAGTAAAATCCAGATTATTACCTGCTATATAAGTAGCATTTGAAGGCACATTAACACTTGTTACAATAGGAGCAATTGTATCTACTAATATAGCGGTTGTACTTCCAACACTATTTAAAGTTAAGTTAGCGTCATTAGTAGCGGTGTCTTTTAGAGTACCACCGTTAGCAGTTAAAGAAGAAACCATTATACCGTCAGTATCTAAATCACCTGACTGTACAGTATATCTAAACAGTAAAGCACTTGTTCCGCTTCCACTGATGTAAGTTGCTTGACGAGTAGTTGCTCCTACTGTAATACTTAATTGAGGAGTTCCTCCAGTAGTACTGATTATAATATTTTCATTAAAGTTAACGGTAAAATCTAGATTATTACCTGTAACATAAGTAGCGTTTGAAGGCACATTAACACTTGTTATAATGGGAGCAACTGTGTCCACTAATACAGCGGTTGTGTTTCCAACACTATTTAAAATTAGATTAGCATCATTAGTAGCGACGTCTTTTAAAGTACCACCATTTATAGCTAATGTACCAATAGCAATACCATCAGAATCTAAATCACCTGATTGTATAGTATATCTAAACAGTAAAGCACTTGTTCCGCTTCCACTTATGTAGGTTGCTTGACGAGTAGTTGCTCCTACTGTAATACTTAATTGAGGAGTTCCTCCAGTAGTGTTTACGATTACGTTTTCATTGAAGTTAATAGTAAAATCTAAGTTTTGACCTGATATGTAAGTGGCGTTTGCAGGTACATTAACATTTGTTACAGTAGGGGCGACTGCATCTACTAATACACCAGTAGTTGCCCCCACATTATTTAATGTTAGATTAGCATCTTTTCCTCCAGAATCTTTTAAAGTACTGCCATTAGCAGCTAAAGAGCCAACAGCAATACCATCAGTATCAAGATCCCCTGAAAGAACCGTATGTCTAAAAACCAAAGCACTTGTTCCACTACCGCTAATGTAGGTTGCTTGGCGTATGGTAGCTCCAATGGTAATAGCTATTTGCGGTATTCCTCCTGTAGTATTTACAGTTACATCCTCGTCAAAGTTTACGGTAAAATCTAAATTTTGTCCTGTTACGTAAGTTACATTGGTAGGTACACTCACACTAGAAACAGCAGGTGCAACTGCACTTGAAATCACAGTTGTTGTGTTATCCGTATCATCAACAGTACCATCATTAATAACTACTGTAAAAGTGGTCGTTTCTGTTGTTGATGTTCTATTGTCTGTTGGATTAAACGATAAAGCTCTTAGTTTTGATTGTAGGTCTGCGGGAGTAGTACTTGAAATTGTATAAGGACCAGAACCAATAAGGCCGGTACCTGTTAATGTTCCTTTTGCATTATTATCTAATGTAATGGTAGCAGATAAGTTATCTCCATCTGCATCTGTAGTTGTGATACTTGAAAAAGGAGAAAGAGTACTATTATCATTTACACTTTGACCAGCGGTTGTTCCTCCAATTACAGGTGCTGTATTGGAAAAAGCAGATGTAACTACCATACCATCTATTGAAAATCCCCCAAAAATAGGAGTAGCAGGTGTTATAACTATTTCGTCAATATCTGAAAAAGAACCTGTAGTAGGTGAAGCTAAGTTTATATTTATAGCAGAGTTATGAGCAGGGTCTACTAAGACAAGTGTACCAACTGTTGCACCATCTTTTTTACCAATGAATGTGAAATCAAGTGTGCTACCACCTATAGCTTGTTGGTAAGCAAATTGCATTGATGTAATACCTATTTCCCCACCACTATCTGTTGATAGTGTTCCAGAACTAACAGAAAAAGTACCGTTTCCTGCCCAAGCTAATACAGCATCCGAGGCTCCACCAATTGCATCAGTACCTACTCCGTTCCCATTTGTGGCAAAGGCAAGAACAATGTTGCCACTAGATGTACTAGAGATATCAAAGCTATTTAATAGAGAATTAACTGATTGATCAGCACTAGGATTTGTACCAGTTGCTAAAACCACAGTTGATGAACCAAATTCCATAGTACTAGGGGTCTGAGCGTTCAATTGCTTATTAGAAAAAATAAGCACAAAATAAACAAGTATATTCAATAAGAATTTAAAGTAACGATGTTTCATTTTTATTTAGTATATGATTGGTTAAATAATTTTACAGATAAAACTCTAATGATTTTCACTAGAGTTTTATTTTATCAAATGAATTATAGCAAATAAGTTAATTTCTGGAAGGAAAAACACCTACCAAAGCAATAATATAATTAACAGCTAAGTAAGGTTGTACATTAGTATGTGGTAGGTTTCCACCTGTATTAAGTATATTCAAACCAGCATTAGCACTAATAGTTTGTCCATTAACAGTATTGTTAGCTGGTCCATAAGCATTTACAGGTGTGGCACTAATACCAGATCCAAAACTTGCTCCAGCAGGAACATCTCCTGCTTGAGGAGTACTACGAATACCAGCATCAGCACTTAATTGAATATGTTGGTCAGCAGCTGTATTGTTTTGAGTTGCATGATTATGACTTGGCATTTGAGTAATGTTTAAGGTAACCGTTTCTACCCCTCCTCTTTGACCCAATCTATAATCACTTAAGCCAGGGCCATTTCTAGGGCCTATTGGAGCTCTACCTCTTAAATCGGGTAAAGCAAAAGTTGTTCTTCCGTCTCCTCCGTACGTGGTTCCTAAAATTGAAAATAAAGCAGAGTTTTGTGAAATTGCCAGTAATTGTCCATCGCAAAATGCCCAACCTCTTGGAGCAAAGTTTCCTCCGAACATCGTAATTTGACCTAAAAATGGTTCCATAAATAAAAAGTTTAGTAGTTAATGTTAAGAACAACAATTTAGTAAAAAAAATAATATGCTTTGTGTAACTGTTTAATTATTTGTTGGTTATAGTTTTTTGTTACAAGTGTGTAAAATTGCTAAATGTTGAATATTTGTTTTCTATAAACCAAATATAAAAACAAACCGCACTAAACTTTAATTCTATTGTTTAAGCGTATTCGATTAATATGCAAACGTGTACTTTTAAGGTATATACGTATAAGTAGAGATGTTTTTTATAGGTAAGTTTATTACTTAAGTTAGTTTTTTCTCCAGAAAAAAGGAGTTAATAAAATTAACACAGTAAATAGCTCTAGACGACCAATTAACATTAGAAAAGAGCAAAACCATTTAGCACCTGCTGATAAATGGTTAAAATTGTCTACAGGACTAACACTTCCAATAGCAGGTCCGATATTACCCAATGAAGAAGCGCATGCTCCTAAAGCAGACTTTATATCTAAACCTAAAAGGGCTAGAACAACAGTACCAATTATAAAAATTAGCATGTAGAGTACAAAAAATGAAAGTATGTTGAATATAATTGTTTGATTAACTGCTTTTCCGTCATAACGAACAGGTATTATGGCATTTGGGTGTAATGATTTTTTAAATTCAAGAAAGCTATTCTTCAACATGATAATGTGACGAACAATTTTCACTCCTCCAGATGTAGACCCTGCAGAACCTCCTAAAAAAAATAAAGAGAAAAATATTGCGGTAACAAAAAAGCTCCACATTGTAAAATCGGCAGTAACAAAACCAGTTGTGGTCACTACAGATATAACAGAGAATAAAGAATGTCTTATTGCACTTTCTACTTCACCCCATACTTTAGGATGTTCTATAGTAGTTTGTAGATTGGGATCTTGAAAAAAGATAATCATTAAAGCTACAATGGTAGCTATTCCAAGAATACCAAAAAGGTAGTATTTGAATTCTTCACTTTGTATAACTTTTCTAACTTTTCCTTTTAATGCAAAATAGGTGAGTACAAAATTAGTACCAGCAATAAACATGAAAAAGATGATAATGTACTGAATTAATGGAGCATTATTCCAATGAGCTACACTAGCATTTTTAGTAGAGAATCCACCCGTGCTTACGGTCGCCATAGCATGATTAATAGCATCAAACCAAGTCATTCCAGCTACTTTTAGTAGTAAAAATTCAATAGCAGTTAACAATACATAAATTAACCATAAGCGTTTTGCTGTATCAGTAATTCTTGGGTGTAGTTTATCAGCAGAAGGACCTGGGGCTTCAGCCATAAAAAGTTGCATACCTCCGATACCTAATAAAGGTAAAATAGCAATAGTAAGTACAATAATTCCCATGCCTCCAATCCAGTGTGTACAACTTCGCCAAAATAAAATACCCTTAGGCATAGATTCTATATCGGTTAAAATAGAGGAACCTGTGGTTGAGTAACCAGAAATTGTTTCAAAAAAAGCATTAGTTACGTTCGGTATACTTTCTGTGAGTAGATAGGGAAGCATTCCTGTGAACGATAAGGTAAGCCATCCTAAAGTAACAATAAGGTATCCCTCTTTTTTATGAATGTTTTTATTATCGGGTTTATTGAAAAAAAACAATAAAGAACCAATTGCTATCGTAATAATTCCGGCATTTAGAATTCCTAATTTGGCGGATTCGTTGTAATAAAAACTTATGGGTAAGGCAAGCCACATAAATAACCCATTCAGGATAGCTGTAACTCCTAAAAAACGATAGACTAATTTAAGATTAAGGTTTTCCATTACTTAAATAGGTCTTCTACGATATTTATAGCTTCAGGCAAGCAGAAAACAATGGCTCTATCACCGCTTTGCATTTGAAAATCACCAAAAGACATTAATGCTTCTCCATTTCTAATTACACCTCCAATAATGGCTTCTCTAGGAAAGCGTAATTCTCTAATGATTTTTTGAGTTACTTTAGCACCAGGATGCACTTCAAATTCAAAAACTTCAGCATCAACATTATGCAGATTAGCTAAAGCTACAATTTCCCCTTTTCTAATGTGACGGAAAATATTACTTGCAGCAATTAATTTTTTATTAATTAATGTATCAATACCAATAGTTTGAGAAATGTTAATATAATCCATATTCTCCACTAAAGCTACTGTTTTCTTAACACCTTTAGATTTAGCTACTAAACAAGACATGATGTTGGTTTCAGAGTCTCCAGTAACAGCCACAAAAGCATCCATTTCTCTAATACTTTCTTCTTCTAATAATTCTAAATCTCTACCATCACCGTAAATAACTAATGTATTACGTAAATCTTCTGCAAGTTGTAAGGCTTTGTCTTTGTCTTTTTCAATTAGCTTTACTTTAAAGTTATCTTTGCAGAGTTTTCTCGCTGTTTTTCTTCCTACACGGCTTCCTCCCAAGATCATTACATTTTTAATATCTATATATTCTTTTCCTATGATAGGGTATAGTTTATCAATACTATATTTTGGTACAGAAAAATATACTTGGTCGTTTATTTTATACTCAGTATCTCCACGAGGAATAATTGTTTGAGAAGTCCCTTCACGTTTTATAGCTATAGTAATGAAGTCTACCAAACAAAATTTCTCTTTAGTTTCTTTAACAGTAAGGTCTAAAATAGGAGATTTATACCCAAGTGTTGTTCCCATGATATTGAAAACTCCATTTTCAAAAGCAACAGTATCATTAAATGAAGACTGATTTAGTAGAGACTTAATTTCTTCCGCAGCTAATTCTTCTGGAGAGATCATAAAATCTACACCATAATCTTTAAAATTAATACAAGGGTTATTTAAAAATTCAGGATTACTAATTCTAGCAATTGTTTTTTTAACACCTAATGCTTTACCTATTACAGAAATCGTAAAGTTTGTATTAGGACTTTCAGTAACTGCTAATAATAAATCGGCAGAGCTTACACCTATTTCTTTCAATAACTTTATAGAGGTAGCGTCTCCTTTTTTGGTGATAACATCTAAATGATTGTTTAGATATTCTAATTTTTCACCATCAAAATCGACTACATATGTGTCTTGTGCTTCGTAAGAAAGGAGTTTAGCCAAATGAAAACCAACGTCTCCAGCCCCGGCTATAATAATCTTCATATTAAAAATTAAAAAAGATAGAATGCAAAGATACTGTGCTTCTTTTGGTTGTGCAAAAAATGAATTATATTTATAAATTTAAAAGAAAAAACAATTAAAGTTTTGTAATTAAACGACTACGTTTATTTACGTATTTATAAGACTGTGAAAAGAAAAAAAAATAATATGAATAAGATTTCTATTAAATCGTGGGCATTAGATGATAGACCAAGAGAAAAGTTAATGTCTAAAGGAAAAACAGTATTGTCAGATGCCGAATTAGTAGCTATTTTGATTGGCTCTGGAAATAGAGATGAAAGTGCAGTTGCTTTAGCAAAAAGAATATTATTATCAGTAAACAACGACTTAAATGCTTTAGCAAAATTATCTATAGAGGAGTTAATGAAATTTAAAGGAATAGGGGAGGCAAAAGCAATATCTGTGGTAACTGCTTTAGAGTTTGGTAAAAGAAGACAGTTTGTAGGAAGAGCAAGTGTGCCTAAAATAAAAAGTTCTATTGATGTAGCAAAAATTATGCAACCACTTATAGGTGATTTACAATACGAAGAATTTTGGGTATTATATCTTAATAACTCAAATAAAGTATTAGCAAAACACCAATTAAGTAAAGGAGGGTTTACCGCTACTTTGGTAGATGTAAGATTGTTGTATAAGAGAGCCTTAGAGCTTTCTGCAATTGGAGTAATTGTTTGTCATAACCACCCTTCAGAAAAATTATCACCAAGTAAATCAGATATTGATATCACTAAAAAAATAAAGCAAGCAGGTGTTACCTTAGATATTAAATTACTAGATCACTTAATAGTTACTGAAAAAGCTTATTTTAGCTTTGCAGATGAAGGAATTTTATAGTCGTTTTACGATTCTAGTTACTATTTATGATACTTATTTATACCCATAAAGTTACTCCTAGAGTACGTTATATTTTTAAACATATATTTACTCGTATTTTACAAGTTCAGATTGATTTTACAGGGAAAGTAGAGGAATTTGTAGCTTATAATGGACCTAAGTTTTCATATACAAATGTTCCTTTAGGAAAAGAGTTTTTTGTTGAAAGTAATGAGTTGTTGTTTCAACAAGGTGTAAAGGATGTAGAAATAATTATTCAAAAATGGGATGAAGCTCCTTGTTTTTTTTCAACGGCTGAAACTTCTGAGATCCCATTTGATATTTTTGCTGCTAGTTTTTATTTAATATCAAGATATGAAGAATATTTACCGCATATTAAAGACGAGCATGGCCGTTTTTCGGTAAAAGAAAGTATAGCATATCAAAATGGGTTTTTAGAAAAGCCACTTGTTGATATATGGGCATATAAGTTTCTCGATACTTTAAAGCAAAAATTTCCTGATTTTAAACATACTACAAGAAAATATAAGTATATATCTACAATAGATGTGGATAATGCTTATGCATATAAGTATAAAAGTTTTATTAGGATATTGGGAGGTTTTTTAAAAGACATTTCTCAGTTTAAGATTTTTACAGTTTGGGATAGATTTGCTGTCTTTTTTAATATTAAAAAAGACCCATTTGATACCTTTAAAGAAATAATAGATGTAAAGAAAACATATAACATAAGAACTATATTTTTCTTTTTAATAGGTGATTATACTACATTCGATACTAATGTTTCTGCTTCTAAAAGAAAATTTAAATTGTTAATAAAAGATATGGTTGATTACGCTCGTGTAGGCTTACATCCTTCTTATTACACCGTTAATAATGCGGCTATGTTAAAAAAGGAAAAAGAGCGTTTAGAAAACATAACTAATATGCCTATTAAGCGTTCAAGACAACACTATTTAAGAGTGTCTTTACCAGAAACATATCAACAGTTAATAGATTTAGAGATAGATGAAGACTATTCAATGGGATATACAACACATGTTGGTTTTCGAGCAACTACATGTACACCTTTTCACTTTTACGATTTAGATTTTGAAATTCAAACACCATTAAAAATATTCCCATTTGCTTTGATGGATACAACGTTAAACGATTACATGAAGTTAACACCAAAACAGTCATTAGGAAAAATTAGAGATTTAAAAAATGAAGTAAAGGCGGTAAATGGTACTTTTATAACAGTATTTCATAATGAAAGTTTAAGTAATTATTTAAGATGGAGAGGCTGGAATAGATTATACAATTCAATGATAAAAATAGTAAGAAATACATAGATAATATGGATATAAAACATTTGTTTTTTGATTTAGATCATACATTATGGGACTTTGATAAAAACTCTAAACTAACCTTTAATCAAATTTTTAAAGAACAAAATATAACTATTCCAGTAGGTGATTTTTTAAAAGTTTATATGCCTTTGAACTTTAAGTTTTGGAAACTATACAGAGAAGATAAAATAGAAAAATCAGCTTTAAGGTATTATCGATTAAAAGAAACATTTGATAATTTAAATTATGAAGTTTCTGATGATTTAATAAACCAAATATCTAAAGATTACATAGAATATTTACCAAACTTTAACCACCTATTTGATAATACTAAAGAGGTACTAGAGTACTTAGAAAAGAAGTATGATTTACACATCATTACTAATGGTTTTGAAGAGGTGCAGAAATTAAAACTAAAAAAGTCAGGAATTAGTAATTTTTTTAAACAAGTAATCACATCTGAATGTGTTGGAGCTAAAAAACCTAATTCGAAGGTTTTTAAGTTTGCATTGGAAAAAGCCGGAGCTAAAGCAAAAGAGTCTGTTATGATAGGTGACAATTATGAGGCTGATATTATTGGTGCTCTAAATTCAGAAATGAAAGTAATTCACTTTTCAGAAGAAATAAAAAGTAAAGATGTCCAACAAATAACTTCATTAATTGAATTAAAAAAATATTTATAAATGAATAATATTCTGAAAATAAATAAAAATAAGAAAGTAAAACACTTCTTTATATTATTTGTTTTAATAACACATATGTCATGTATAAAAGATATTGATTTTAGTCAAGCAGAAGATATAGAAATAACACCAGTTATTGTTGCATCATTAGTGTATGCCAATCTTGATCAAACTTCATTAGTTACACCAACAGGAATTGAAATAGCAAGAATAAGAGAGGTTTCAAGGTTAGAAGTTTTTAATAATGAAGGAGCTGAAGATTTAAATAAAATTGAACTTAATTTTGAAATAAATAATCCTTTTGATAGAAACTTTAAACTTAATTTTAATTTTCTCGACGAGAATAATGCAGTAACGTATAGAGTTACATCAATTAATATTCCAAAAAACACTCAGGCTTTTAACTTTCAAGAGGTTATTGATGTTTTGAGTAATTCAAGTATTTTAAATTCAACTAAAATTGAATTAATTCTTGAGCTATTACCAAGTTCAGACGGTACCGTGATTGATATCAACGAACCCAAAAAGTTTACTTTTAAATCAGCAGGAACCCTTTATTTTAAAATAAATTAATGAAACATTTATACATTTTATTGCTGTTGTTTATAATCGTAATACACGAAATAAACAGTCAAAATAAACAAGTTTTATATGGGTTCGATGAAATACCACAAACATTATTATTAAACCCAGGAGCAACCGTTAATTATAAATATCATGTAGGAATTCCCTTTTTATCAGGAGTGTCTTTTCAAGCCGGAGTAACAGGTGATGTTACAATAGCTGATGTTTTTAGAAATGACATGATTAATTTTAATGTTAAGTATAGGAATGCATTAAATAAATTATCAGTTAACGATTATGTACAGTTAAACACACAAATAGAAATACTAAATGCAGGCTATAAACTTAATGATAAGTATTATATATCTGGAGGTTTTTATACAGAAGTAGACGCATTTATGGCGGTGCCAAAAAATATATTACAACTAATTAATGATGGCAATGCTTCCAACTTAAATAAAGATTTTTTGGCATCAGAAGTTTCGGTAAAATCTGAAGTATTAAGTGTTCTCCATGTTGGTATTTCAAAAAAAGTAAATGATAAGTTAATAGTAGGGGGGAGGTTAAAAATTTATTCGGGAATAGCTAATGTTACTTCTACTGAAAATAAAGGAAGTTTTGCAACAAAATTAGGTCAAGATAATATTTACACACACCATTTAAATAATATTGATGCCGCGCTTTATAGCTCTGGTATTTATAATGAAAATAATAATGTTGAAATTTCTACAAAAGATATCATTAGTAGATCACTTTTGGGAGGAAACTTGGGCTTAGGTATAGATTTTGGAATTACCTATAAGATTAATAAACAAACTGAATTAACAGCTAGTTTGTTAGATGTAGGTTTTGTGAATTATTCAAAAGGAAATAGAAATGCATCTGTAAAAGGAAGTTATGATTTTTCTGGTATTGAGTTTAAATACGATGGAACAAATCGTAATTATTGGGAAGACTTAAAGAACGACATAGAAAGCCAAATACCTAATGAAGAAGATAAAAATTCATATACAGTAATGCGCCCTATAAAGTTTAATAGTTCAGTTAAACATAGTTGGGGAAAATCAAGAAGAGAAGAAACTTGCTACGATATGACGTATAATAAATTTTATAACAATGCTATTGGTGGTCAGTTGTTTGCTGTTTTTAGACCTACAGGACCTAAATTCGCATTTACAAGTTTTTATGAAAGAATTTTAATAAAAGGAGTGAGGAGTAAAATAACCTATACAATTGATGATTTTTCATACACTAATTTTGGATTAGGATTATCAGTAAAAACAGGAAAGTTAAACATATACGGTGTAGTGGACAATTTGTTTAAAATTGCCGATATTGCTGATGCCAATACAACCTCTTTTCAACTAGGAGTTAATTTAATATTTAAATAAATGAAAAAAATAGTTTACGTTTTATTATTAATCACAGCAACAAGTTTTGCGCAAAAATCTATTAATACTTATAAGTATGTTATTGTACCAACAAAGTTTGACTTTTTAAAAGGTAAAGATAAATACCAAACAAGTTCATTAACAAAATTCTTATTCAATAAGTATGGCTTTACAGCACTATTAGAAGATGAGAAGTTACCAGAAGAAGTTGTAAATAATAGGTGTTTAGCTTTAACAGGTACAGTAAGAGATGAATCAGGATTATTTACAACAAAGAGTATTGTAGAGTTAAAAGATTGTAATAACAAAGTGGTGTTTGCATCTAAAGAAGGAAGAAGTAAAGAGAAAGATTACAAAAAGGCCTATCATGAAGCTATTCGTAATGCTTTTAAATCAGTACAGGCATTAAAGTACAAGTATACACCATCAAAAGAAGTAACTACTGTAAAAGAAGAAGAAGTAGCTCCAGTGGTTTCAACTGTTGAGGTAGTAAAAAATAAAACAGTGCAGGCTAATGAAGAAAACACAACAAAGAATGTATTGTATGCACAATTAACAACTAACGGATTCCAGTTAGTAAACACAAAACCTGAAGTTGTTTTTCAAGTATTAAAAACGAATGTAAAAGACGTTTTTGTAATTAAAGATAAGAATGGAATTTTATATAAAAATGGAGATTTTTGGTTTGCTGAGTATTATATGGATGGAACTAAAACAACAAAACAATATCAAATAAAGTTCTAATGCATATTTTTCACTACTCTTTAAGAAACAATAATAAAGAGTAGTGAAAAAACACTTATAAATATCCATAAAAGAGAAGCAACAATAACAGGCTTAATACCACTTTCTTTTAAATCCTTACCAGTTAAATTCATTCCTACTAAAAATAAGGTTACTACGAGAAGTCTTTTAGATAATTCTACGATGTTTATTGAAAAACTTTCAGGAACAACTTGATAACTGTTGAATAGCATTGCTACAATGAATCCAATTATAAAATAAGGGGTTTTAATTTTTCTATCACTAGACTTAAAAAGAAGCA
Organism: Tenacibaculum mesophilum; assembly: GCF_003867075.1. NCBI lineage: Bacteria > Pseudomonadati > Bacteroidota > Flavobacteriia > Flavobacteriales > Flavobacteriaceae > Tenacibaculum > Tenacibaculum mesophilum. The sequence continues at coordinate 3,318,263 of NZ_CP032544.1, forward strand.
TAGCAAAAAAAGATAAAGGTATAATCCATAAAGTACGAGCAAGTTTCACAGTAGTTGCTATTTGCAAAGCTTCATCACCATACTCTAAAGCAGCCCCTACAACAGAACTGGTGTCGTGGATAGCTATGGCGCACCAAATTCCAAATTGTTGTTGAGTTAAACCAAAAAGATGTCCTAAAGGAGGAAATATAAATAAGGCAATAGCATTTAAAAAGAAAACAACTCCAATAGCGATACTTATAGTTTTATGATTAGCTTTAATTACAGGTGAAATAGCAGCGATAGCACTTCCGCCGCAAATAGAAGTCCCCGAAATAATTAAAAAGCCTAACTTTTTCTCAATTGAGAAAAAATTAATAAAAAAGAGACCTAGAGTTACGGTTAAAATAATTGATAAAGTAGCTAAAATAAACCCTTCTTTGCTTGTTTGTATAGTTTCAGTTAAAGACATTCCAAAACCTAAACCAATAACAGACGTTTTTAAAAGAATTTGAGTTGTTTTTTTAGTTTTTTCTGGAAAAGGATTACCAAAAATAGATGTCAAAATAAAGCCAAATACTAAAGCAAAAGGGCTAGAAATGTAGCCAGCCAAGGCTAGTGTTATAGAGAATATAAAAAAGATAATTAGATAGAATTGTTTCATTTTTTCTAAGAATTTGATGAAACAAAACTACGACTGAAATATAGCTAAAAAGGAAATTAAATAGTTATACAGAATAACTAAAAGTTATAGTTGGTTTTAATTAATTTATAAAGTAGGTCCATTTTTTTTGATTGATAGTTTGTCCTACAAACAAAATCAAACTCACGCTCAAAAGAAAGCCCTTTAATATCAACTATTTTTAATTTGTTTTGAATGAGTTTTTCCGTTACAGCATGGATAGATAAGAGAGCATAAGAGTTAGAGTAATGTAAGTACTGTTCAATAGCCTCTGTGTTATTTAATGTTATTACTCTGTTTAGTGTAGTAATGTTGTTTTTCTTTAAAGTTTCTTCAATTACCTCACGTGTACCCGAACCAATTTCACGACTTACATAAGGTATTTCACTTAGTTCTTTTTTTGATATAGAGCTTTTACTATTGCTATTGTTAGTGCTTGTAACCAGCACAATTTCATCTTTTATAAATTTTGAGTATCGTAATAATTGATTAGAAGATTTTCCTTCTACAATACCAAACTCTAATTCTTGATTTAAAATCTTATGTTCAATATCTTTTGTATTACCACTAATTATATTGAACTTTATATTATTAGAGTTTTGTTGTATTTTAGCAAGTACTTTTGGTATCACATACGTAGCAATTGTGGTGCTTAATCCTATATTAAATTCAAGAGAAACGCTCTCTTCATTTAAAAGAAAAGAATTTTTTAATTCTTCAAATAACTCAGTAATTTTATAAGCATAATCAAGAAAAATTTTTCCTTCATTTGTTAATGAAATAGAATTTCGTGATCTATTAAAAAAAGTTGTATTGTATTCTTCTTCTAATTTAGAAATAGTTTTAGAAACGGCAGGTTGTGAAATATTCAACTCTTTAGAAGCGATTGTAAAACTTGAATACTGAGCAACTTTGATAAAAGTTTTTAGTTTATAATTCATAACCTATTTGTATTGTAACTAATAATTGTATTTATCTTTCCAACGTTGCTTCAGTAGTTCTCTAAATTGATTTTCACGAGCATTGTTACCTGGTTCATACAATTTTGTGTTTTTTATCTCATCGGGTAAAAATTCTTGATTTACGAAATTACCAGCGTAGTTGTGAGAGTATTGATATTCCTTTCCGTAGTCTAGGTCTTTCATTAATTTAGTAGGAGCATTACGTAAATGCAACGGAACAGACAAATCACCAGTTGTTTTAACTAAATTTTGTGCTTCACCTATAGCCATATAAGAAGCATTACTTTTGGCAGAGTTTGCTAAATATACAGCGCACTGGCTTAAAATAATCCTAGACTCTGGATAGCCAATTACAGAAACAGCTTGAAAGGTATTGTTGGCTAAAATTAAGGCAGTAGGGTTTGCGTTACCAATATCTTCAGAAGCAGCAATAAGCATTCTACGAGCAATAAACTTCACGTCTTCTCCGCCTTCTATCATACGAGCTAACCAATACACTGCTGCGTTGGGATCACTTCCTCTGATAGATTTTATAAAAGCAGAAACAATATCGTAATGTTGTTCACCTGTTTTATCATAACGAACCGTATTTTTTTGAATTTTAGATAACACCAATTCATTAGTAACCTCAATTTCATCATCAGCAGAAACTAATAATTCAAAAATATTCAGAAGTTTTCTCGCATCCCCGCCAGAAACTTGAAGCAGTGCATCGGTTTCTTTTAAGTTGATTTTTTTTTGAGAAATGATTTCATCTTTTTCCATTGCGCGATGTAACAAAGCAACCAAATCATTTTTATCAAAAGAATTTAATATATACACTTGGCAGCGAGAGAGTAGGGCAGGTATAACCTCAAAGCTTGGGTTTTCAGTGGTAGCGCCAACTAGAGTTACCCAACCTTTTTCAACAGCGCCTAATAAAGAATCTTGTTGTGATTTACTAAAACGATGAATTTCATCAATAAATAAAATAGGGTTTTTTTGTGTGAACAATCCGCCACTTTTCTTTGCTTTTTCAATTACTTCGCGAACATCTTTTACTCCAGAGCTAATAGCACTTAAGGTATAAAATGGACGTCCAGATTCATTTGCAATAATATTGGCTAAGGTAGTTTTTCCAATTCCTGGAGGCCCCCATAAAATTAGTGAAGGAATAATTCCTTGTTTTATATGATTGGTTAAAATTCCATTTTCGCCCACTAAATGTTGTTGACTAATATAGTCACTTAAACTTTGTGGACGGATTCTTTCTGCCAAAGGTTGATTCATAATGTAAAAATAGCAAAGATTTATGACAGAACTTCAGAAATACTGCTTTGGATTTATTTTTGTTATTTTAAAGGCTATGAACACAGAACAGCAACTAAAATTTTCTTCAACAGTTTTTACTATTCCTTTCCTGTTTGTTTTTACAATTTGGCTTGTATACTGGATAGAAATTAAATTTGGATGGAATTTCAATAAATTTGGAGTTTTTCCGAGAAATTTTAGTGGCTTAAAAGGGGTTTTGTGCTCTCCTTTTATTCACAGTGACACCAAGCATCTTTTTAATAATTCAGTTCCTTTATTTGTGCTCTCAGCTTGTCTTTTTTATTTTTATAAGGAAGTAGCAATTAAAGTTTTGTTATTTGGAGGGATTATTACTGGATTACTAACTTGGTTAATTGCAAGAGAATCCTACCATATTGGAGCGAGTGGAATTGTGTATTTGCTTTTTAGTTTTGTTCTTTTTAGTGGGATTATAAAGAAAAACTACAGGTTAGTAGCTGTTTCTTTTATCACCATATTTTTATACGGAAGTATGGTTTGGTATGTATTACCGATTAAAGAAGAAATGTCTTGGGAAGGTCATTTATCAGGGTTAATTACAGGAATAGTATTAGCTTTGTTATACAAAAATAAAGGTATAATTAAGGAAAGGTTTGAGTTCTCTAAAACAGAATTTGATGATATGTTTGATAAAAATGGAAACTATATTCCACCAATTGTAGAAGAAGCCGAGTTAGAATTGAAGGAAATAAAATACCGTTATATCTACAAGGAAGAGGAATAAAAAATCCTGCACTAAGCAGGATTTAAAATATTATAAACGTTGTCTTACAGCTTCATATAAGAACGCACCACAAGCAACTGAAACATTTAAAGATTCAATTTCACCTAGAAGTGGCAATTTAGCCTTATAGTCCACCATTTTTAAAACAGAGTTACTTACTCCTTTGTGTTCAGAACCCATGATGATTGCCATAGGTTGATTAAAATTAACATCAAAAACTGAATCTTCAGTTTTTTCAGTAGCAGCAGCTAATTTAATATCTGCAGCTTTTAGTTGAAAAATGGCATCTTTAATATGATCTACTTTACAAATAGGTACTTTAAAAGCAGCTCCAGCTGAAGTTTTAATGGTTTCAGCATTTACAGGAGCACTACCACTTTTTTGAATGATGATTCCGTTTACACCAGTACATTCTGCTGTTCTAATAATGGCCCCAAAATTCCTTACATCAGAAACTTGATCTAATAATAAAAATAGGGGAGTTTTATCAGATTCTAATGCTTCTTCAATTAAGTTCTCTAAATCATAAAAGTCAATAGGTGAAATTTTAGCTACAGCACCTTGATGATTGTTATGTTTAGATAAACGATCTAACTTCTCAGTAGGAACTACACTAGTTGATACTTTATTCTTCTTTAGGAGCTTATCTAATTGAAAAAATAATTCTCCTCGTAAACCTTTTTGAAGATATACCTTGTTAATTGAAGCTCCACTTTCTATAGCTTCAATAATGGCTCTAATACCGAAAATATTTGTGTTTTGTTCCATGTTGCAAATGTAGTTGATTTTATGGTATAAAAAAACCACCTCGTTAGAGGTGGTTAAGACTATGAATAATTATGTCTTATTATAATTATTGATTTTGATCATTCAAGAAAGGATTGTTTTGAATTTCATCTTGAGGAATTTCAAAAGTCATTTTTTCTTCATTATAATCCATTGATTCATTAGCTAAGAAAATATGATTTGAACCTCTATTTACTGTAGCTTTAAAACGCTTCATTGCTAAATAACTCTTACCTTCTCCCCATAATTCAATACGAGTTTGCAAGTATATCTCATCTAATAATGATTGACCACTTAAAGCATCAATATAAGTAACATCTGGAACTCTATTTTGCATAACAGCTTTCAAACTATTTCTAGCAGCCCCTTCATTACCAGAGCGAGCATTTGCTTCAGCGTTTAATAAATAAACTTCTTCAATACGCATATAAACATAATCAGCACCAAGACCAGTTTGAGGTCCAGAACCTACATCTACATTAGGAGCCCAATAGAATTTAAATAAAGGTTGTAAATATCTAGTACTTGATGAGTTCGCAAAAAATTGAGCTTTTCTTGCATCATTAGCAGGGATTTGGTTATAAAGCCCTATATCAATGGCTTTATAATCACCAGCCCATCCGTAACTATAGGAAAAGGCATCGACTTGACCCCACCAAGAAACTAAACCTAATCCATTTTCAGGAACTATGTCAATACCCCACATCCAACTAGGGTCATTAACACTGTTGAAGCCATCGGTAACAGTATTAGCAGACTTAATAATAAACTTATTAGCATCAATAACATTTTGCGTTAGAGTTGCCATTTTAGGGAAGTCAGTACCCCTAGCACCTAAAACATATGCATATAAAGCTTGAGCAATATCTTTATTTACTTGGTTTTTAGAAGTTCTTTCAAAACCGTCTAATAAAGCTATAGCCTCTGTTAAATCTTTCTCCATCAAGTCATAAACTTCTTGAGCAGAAGATTTAGGAAGATTTGTACTAGTAGCCTCAATAGGCATAGGTAAAATTAACTCACTAGGATTATATTCTCTTTGATAATATTGAGTTAAATAAAAGTAAGCATAAGCCCTCATTGCTTTAGCTTGTCCCATTGCAAACTTGTTTTCATCAATAGTAGGAGTAAAGTCGTTACCACCTAAACTCTTAATAACTGTATTAGCTGATCTAACGATTCTATAATAATATCTCCAAATGATTCTATTTTCACCTCTTATGAAGTTTTGAGTAACATCAAGTTGAGATATTCTATTATACCAGCGGAAAGCAGAAGCAGTTAGAGCCATATCTCCAGATACAATATCAGCATAAATATCTTGCCCTTTTTGTCCAAAGTCAGTTTGAGAGTCAGAACCACCACTACCAACTTGAATCATTTGTGCGTAAATACCATTAGCAAAAGCAGCAGGTATATCTGGATTTGTGTTTGTGCCAAATTCAGCTTGAGCACTAGTAAGGTACTGGGTAGGTTGACTATCACCAGAAACTCCACTATTATCTAATAGTTCATCAGCACAGCTATATGAAAACCCTATAGTCATAATTGCTAATGATATTTTTATTATTTTTTTCATAATTATTATGTTAATAAAATTTAAAATTTAACTCTTACACCTAAAGTTAACGTAGTAGCAGGAGCGTATATTCTACGTGCAGAGCTTCCAGTTTCTGTAACAGCAGGGTTAAAACCTCTTCTAGTAGTTTCGTTAAAAAGATTATCTCCAGATATCCAAATATTTAATAAATCAATACCAGACTCTCCTAAGAACTTATTAGGTAAGGTATACCCAATTCTAGCATTGTTTAATGCTATAAAATCAGTACTAGTTATAAAGCGAGAAGACGCAGAAGAAATATTAGCAACAACATCAGAATCGTTAGCTAAAAGAGGCACATTAGTTTGGTCACCAGGATTTTGCCATCTATTTCTAATATCTACGTGAAAGTTGTTATTTCCAGACATAAGTTCTGCGTAAGTGTTGTCATATGCATATCCTCCTAAACTATAAGTAAACTGAGTAGAAAAATCAAAGTCACTTAATTTACCAGATAATCTAAAAGCACCTCTTACATCAGGAATTAGTGACTTATTAAGAAATACTTGAGTTGCATTAGAGTAGTTTTTGGTTGTAGTTTTTTTAATATTAGCATTTGATGCGTTTAATCTATATTCATAAAGAGAACCAGTAGTACTGTCATCTCCATTTTCTAAAGTGCTAAAATCATCTTCACCAGCATCTAATACATCATTGTTATTTGCATCATTATAGTATTGATTCCATAATGGCGCACCATCATTAGGGTCTACACCAGCCCACTCTTGCATATAAAAGTCAAAAATAGAACGTCCTTGAGCATAAGCGTAACCTCCATCCTCACTTGAATTTGAATCAAGAATTTTAGGTAAACCAGTTGAAGGATCCAAAGGCATAGTCTTCATTTCATTACTTAAGACTTCTCCGTTCAAAGACAGGTCAAGTTTAAAGTTTTCTTTATTTATTATATGTGTAGTAACATCAAACTCGAATCCGTTATATTGAACTTCTCCATCATTTACCAAAATAGAAGAAAGTCCTGAAGAAGGTCCAAGTCTTCTGTTGAAAAATAAATTATCAGTATTTCTTATATAATAGTCAAAGTTAGCATCAACATAATTACCTAAACTCAATTCAACACCAGTTTGGAACATTCTAGTTGTTTCCCAAGTTAAATCAGGGTTACCAGCTAAACGTAAATCAATAGCAGCACCACCTCCAATAAAATTAACATTGAATATATCAAAACCAGAAGTATTTAAGGCACCGTCTTGATCTCCTGTTACACCCCAAGAAGCTTTTGCTTTTAAGTAAGAAATAAAACTGTCTTGCATAAAGTCTTCTTCACTAACAACCCATGAAGCACCAACTGAGCCAAATACACCCCACTTATCGTTTACAAATCTAGAAGAACCATCCGTTCTCAACGATCCTGTGAAATAATACTTTCCAGCATAGTTATAGTTTACTTGTCCAAAATAAGACTCAATTCCCGAGCCAACTTCATAGCCTGAGGCTGCAGCACTAGCTTCTAAATAATTATTTAAGTTATATAAGCCAGGAACAACTATATTTTGTTTAAAAGCTTGATCTTGTACAAATCTTCTCTCAAAAGTTTCATGAGCAGCCAAAGCCTCTAAATTATGATCTCCAAAAGAGGTTTTATAACGCAAAAGTTGTAAAAATGTTTGAGACCATCTAACTCTGTTTCTAACAGTAATGTTTCCATTAACTCCAGCAGCAGTACCGTAAGCGTGGTTACTAACATTATTTCTTTGTTCTATAGAGTATTGACCTCCAAATTTAGTTTCAAAAGATAATTTATCAGTTAATTTAAAATTAGCACTAAAACTACCATTTAATGCATGAGTATCAAATGCATCTAAATCTAAAATAGCAGAACCAATAGGATTTAACAAGTTTGATATAGGTCTATCTCTATCAAAACCATTTGTAGTTCCTGTTGGAGCACCATAGTCAAATTGGTTGCCACCATAAATAGGATCAGGAATTAATTGGCCTGAGTTAGGGTATCTCGCATATACTGGATAAATAGGAGCCATCTTATCAGCAAATTCGAATACATTTTCAGCTCCTTCAATCTGACCATTATTTGTGCTTTCAGAATAAGCATAACCTATATTTACTCCTATATTTAACCAATCTTTAACATCAGAGTTTAAATTAAGTCTTGTAGTATATCTTCTATAATCTGAGTTTAAAGAATAACCACTGTCATCAAGATAACCAAATGAAGCAAAATATTTAGATTTTTCTGAACCGCCTGAAAAACGTACGTTAGCTTCTTGTCTTATCCCAGTACCAAAAGCTAAATCTGCATATTTTTCTGGAGTAAAAAGACGTTGAACACCAGGTCGAACAGTTTTTGTAGCAGGATCTATTAAAGCAGAAGCATCAGCAACATTCCACATATTATAACCGTTACCAGCTCCAACTGAAGTAAATAATCTTGCATTGGCATAAGCTACAGGGTCAGTACTACTATCGAGAACGCCCTCATTATAAATACCTTCCCATGTATAACCGATATATTCTTCAGGAGATGTTAGAACATCATATCTAGGTATAAGCTGTGTGTTGATACCTGTTTTAACATCAACCTCTATAGAGCTTCTTTCAGAGTTGTTGCTACCACTTTTTGTAGTTATAAGAATAACTCCATTTGCACCTCTAGAACCATAAATAGCTGTTGCTGTAGCGTCTTTTAGTACCGTAGTGTTTTTGATATCAGAAGGGTTGATCGAGTTCAAATCAAAATTTCCAGCAAAAGGGATTCCATCGACCACATATAATGGACTACGATTACCTAAAGGAGAACCATAACCACGAATACGTACAGTACCAATAGAACCTGGTTGCCCTGAAGTGTTAATTACTGTTACACCCGAAACCTCACCAGCTAATGCTTGAGATACGTTAGAAAAAGATTTAGCCTCAATGTTTTCAGCTTTAACCACAGATGCTGTACCAGCATAAGATTTTTTTGTAGTAGTACCATAACCTACAACAACTACTTCTTCTAATAAATTATCTGTTTCTAACACAACGCTAATTTGGTTAGAAGCTCCAACAGTTTTTTCAGTAGTTTTCATACCAACAAAACTGAAAACTAAAACATCTCCTGTTTTAGCTTGAATAGAGTAATTTCCATCAAAATCAGTTTCAGTACCTTGTGCAGTACCTTTTTTTAAGATCGTAACTCCCGGTAATGGACCAGATTCATCTGAAACAGTACCTGAAATCGTTCTTTCTTGTGCAAAGGATATTTGCACAATCAACGCTAGGAATAGCGTTAAAATTCCATTAAACTTTGTTCTCATTATGTAATTATTTGAATTAATTAATCGCTAAAATCATAAATATATCTTAAATAAACAATTTTTTAACATAAAAAAACGCCCTGATATCAGGGCGTTTTAATAAAAAGTGTTTGTTTTAGGTCGTAGTATATTAATTTACATCCCAAAACAATTTAGATATCATGGTGTCTCCATCAGAAAGACCTTGCCTAGCAGCATCCCAATTAGAATTATTCAATAATTGTTCTTTCTGTGGGTAGTTAACTCTGTTAGGTATCGTGTTTAATCCAGGTACTAAGGTAGTAAAGGTAGCAGAACCAAAAGTATCTCCAGGCACAGATAAAGTATTAGGGTATCCAGTTCTTCTATACTCAGTCCAAGCTTCCAGCCCGTCCATATATAAAGCAATATATTTTTGAGTCAAGACATTTTCTTCATTAGCAACAGGTAGCATTGCTACATAGTTATCAGCATCTGATGAAGGAACTCCCCATGACTGCATTGAAGCCTTAACGCCATTTTCATAATTTGTTTGGTTCCATCCGTTGAATTCAGATCTAATAAATTCCATTTCCGCGTAAGACAATAAAATCTGATTATAGTCTGGTTTGATTATTTCAGAGCTAGGTATGCTTTCATTTTCCACAGCTCGTGCAACAGCGTTACCAAACCCATAAGGAATACCAATAATTTCAGTTGTACCTAAAGGATCAAAATATTTAGTAACCCTAGGGTCTTCTTCTGTGATTGAAGAGAATGGTCCAACACGATTATATAGTAAGTCTGTAAAAGATAGGGCAGGACCAAAGTCTTTACGAGCTCCAACAGTAAAAGCGTTATGCCAAGGGCCTCCAGTTATATCATCAGTACCATATTCAAAAGTAGCATTATCCGCATTAGAAGTAAAAGCTTTGGTATTAGATTCATTATAAACTGTCATAGCCAATGCGTTATCATATTTATTAATATGAGTTGCCAGTCTAAGTCTTATAGAGTGAGCAAATTTAACCCATAAAGCAGGCTCTCCATTGTAAATATTATCTCCTGATGTGAATACAGTTTTAGAGGTATTCATTTTGTTAGCGGCATCAAGTAATTCAGCTAATAAGTCTTCATAAATAGTTTCAGCACTAGTATAAGCAGGACTATTAATACCTTCTTCTAGACGTAAAGCTTCAAAAGCAGTATTATCTCTTTGTCCATAACTCCAATAAGGAACATCTCCAAAAACATCAACTAATTTAGAAAAAGTGAATGCCATCATTATTCTTGAAGCTTGTATTTGATTGTTATTGTCGCCATAAGCAGACATTAAATTAGCAGTTTCAGGATTTTCATTTAATTCGATGACTTTTTTTAAGTCAGTTAAAATTAAATAAGGTTCCTGCCATAAATCATCTACTTGCGAAACTCTTAAGGCGTATCTATTTTCGTCAGTATAAAATTCATCAGCCCAGAATTGAGCAAATGCTAATGTTGCTCTCGCGCCAGTCCACTGATCATTTAATTCGTAAGCTAAATTAAATTGAGCACTAGTTACTAACTGAGTAGAAGGTGCTGTTTCAGGGTTGTCAGGGTCATTAATGTAATCTGTATCACATGCTAAAAAAGAACTTAGCAAAAGTGAAGCGAATATATATTTTATTTTTTTCATCTTATATTAGTTTTAGAAAGATAAGTTTAAGTTCATACCAAAAGATCTAACAGAAGGTTGTAAACCTCCTTCTAAACCTTGAATGTTACCTGAACCTGTTGATACTGTTTCAGGGTCAATTCCGTCGTAATCAAGCCCCCAGGTGTATAAATTTCTACCAAATAAACTAACTCTAGCGTTATCAAAAACTTTTAAAAATTCTCCTTTAAAAGTATATCCTAGAGAAACCTCTCTTATTTTGTAAAAGTCAGCATCAAATACATTTTGAGCATCTGGAGTTCCAAAACCACCGTAGTGTGAAGTACCGTAAGTTTGACCAGATATTTTAGTTGTGTTAGGAGCGGTATTAGTAACAGTGTAGCTTCCATCGTCATTATAAGTTACAGTACCAGTTACTCCAGGTAATACGATACCATCTTCTCTTATGTTATTGTTAACTGTTTCTTGCAGCATACCAGAGTACATTCCCCACATGTGTGATGTAGAAAAATACTTACCTCCTTTACTCATTTCTAGTAAAATTCCTAAGTCAAAGTTCTTGTATTTAAAACTATTTCTTAAACCAGCACTGAAGTCAGGGTTAGCAGAACCTAAAGCAACTAAATCATTAGTCGCTGCATATGTACCATCACTAGTAATTACTTTATTTCCTTGATCATCATAAATAAAGTCAGTACCCATGATTGAACCATAAGCTTTACCAACTGTTGCAGCTAGTTGAGCTTGGAAAGGAGCGTTTGTTAAAAGAATAGAGTTTAGCCCTTCTTTTAATTCAACCAATTCATTTTCGTTTTTAGCGAAATTCACATCAATGTTCCATGTGAAGTTTTCATTAACTATTGGTTTTAAGCCTAGTTGTATTTCTACCCCTTTATTAGTCATTTTACCCGCATTTATCCATTGAGAGCCATAACCTGTTCCATAAGAAAGGTCAACAGGTATGATTTGATCTGTTGTTTCGTTGCTGTAATATGTAACATCTAAATTTACTCTTCTATTTAAAAAGTTTAACTCTGTTCCAACTTCCCATGTAGTAGTTGTTTCGTTAACTAAGTTAGAGTTTAATAGGCTTGAAGGAGATGTAACTCTACCATCACCTTTAAAAGGAGTGTCTAAAGTTAAAGTGCTTATAACTCTGTATGGATCTGTATCATTTCCTACTTGTGCCCACCCAAATCTTAATTTACCATAGTTAAACCAGTTTGATTCAGGAAATAAAACATCGTTGAATACCCATGCAACAGAAGCAGAAGGATAGAAGTATGAGTTATTATCTTCTGGTAAAGTAGAAGACCAGTCATTTCTACCTGTTAAGTCAATGAATAATTGATTAGCAAAAGATAAGCTAACGCTTCCAAATAAACTATTCACTACTTTATCTATATTATCAACATTTTTCTCTAAAGGTCCCTTACCATTGTTAATGTTATAAATATTAGGTACTGATAAGCCACCAGTAGTTTGGTTGAAGCGATAATTTAAGGTGTGATTTCTTTTGTTAGCCCCAAACAAAGCGGATAGTTTAAAGTTTTCTGAAAAATCTTTTTTATAATTAGCAGTAAACTCATAGTTGTATTCCTTAAAATTGTAGGCTCTTTCTAAGAATTCAGATTGAGCTTGAGAACCTATAGCTTTTTGTTCTGTGTTTCTAAAGTTATATGTGTCAGCATATACACTACCTTTAATACTTAAGTCATCTGTTATTTGATAATTTAAACTAGCATTTCCGTATACACGAGTTCTTCTGTCGGTAGGTAGATTTTCGTTAATTGTCCAGTAAGGGTTGTCAGAGTATTTAGGTTTAGGATTGTTCCATGAATTTCTATTCCAGGTTCTTTGGGTTCCGTCATCATTTTTATACTTCTGTAACCTTTTATAGTCTAGTTGTCTTTGTCCCCATTGAAAAAACTTTTGGGTAACACTATTGTCGTCATAGCCAATAACAGGTCTAGAACCAGATGTTTGAACATAATTTATACTACTAACAGCGGTTAAATCATCAGATAGTTTTTGATTGATGCTAAACTTTGCAAAATGACGATTAACCTCTGTGTTTGGTACTATACCACTATTTTCTTGAATACCAGCAGAAAATAATACGCTACCTTTATCACTAGCTGAAGTTAGAGTTAAGGTGTTGTTTGTAGAAATACCTGTTTTGAAAAATGAGTCTACGTCGTTTTCAGGTGCTACCCAAGCTCTTGGTTTTAAATAATCATTAGGAAAACTAGCTTGATCAAAAGCATCCCAGTGTAATACTTTTAAATTAGGGTTGTATTTAGGTCCCCAACTTTCATCAGTGTTATATTGAACTAACATGTATTCAGCTCCACCAATATTTTGTATAGCAAAACCATTACGACCTATTCTGTTACCTTTGTCATCAAAATCTGGAATTATAGAACCTCCACCATATTCTCTTTGAAGGTCAGGTAAGATAGCAACTTCAGAAAAAGTAATAGAAGAATTAATACTTACACCTAGTTTTTTTGAATTTTTACCTGTCTTGGTAGTGATTAACACAACACCATTAGAGGCTCTAGACCCATACAAAGCTGCTGCTGCTCCTTTTAAAACAGTAACTGTTTCAATATTACTAGGGTCAATATCATTAATAGTACTACCAAAATCAACACCACCAGCACCTCTTTGGGCGTTAGAGCTGTTAAAATTTGAGTTATCCATAGGTATTCCATCGATAACGAATAAAGGTTGATTTTCACCAGTAACAGAATTAGATCCTCTAATTAGGATTCTTTGAGATCCCCCTATATTACCAGAAGGAGAATTGATTTTTAAACCAGCTACTTTTCCTGATAAAGCACTTATGGCATTGTCGTTCTGAGCAGCATTTAATTCAGCAGCTTTTACTTTAGGAGCTGCAAAGGCTAAAGCTCTTTCACTTCTTGATTGTCCAAGTGCGGTAACAACAACTTCATCAAGTACATTGTCAGTAGTCATTGTTAAATTAATTGTGTTAGAGCTTGTAACTGTTCTTTCGATAGTTTTCATACCAACAAAACTAAAAACAAGAACATCTCCAGTTTTAGCATTAATAGTGTATTTTCCGTCAAAATCAGTTTCTACACCTATCGTTGTACCTTTCTTTAATACATTAACTCCAGGCAGAGGTCCGGTTTCGTCAGAAACTGTTCCTGAAATTACTTTTTCTTGTGCAAAGGATATTTGCACAATTAACGCTAAGATTAGCGTTAAAATTCCATTAAACTTTGTTTTCATTATGTAATTATTTGAATTAATTGAGCCAAAAATCATAAATAAAACTTAAAAAAACAAGGTATTTGTTAAATAATTCTAAAATAAAGTGTTTGTTTTGGTGTGGAATGTAAGGTTGTTGTTTGTTTTTTGAAATTGTTTGTTTTTTTTAACATATTGTTTATTTTTTTATGTTTTAGAGAAGGTGTAAGAGGCGCTGTGAGTTTGAGTTTTTGAAGTTTTTTTTTGAGGTTTGTTAAAAATAACTCCTTGATATTTGAATAAATAGAAAATTGTCGTACATTTGCACACTCTTAAAATTAGAGTAATTTAAGTACAAATTAAAAACAAGTAATAATTTAGTATGCCAACTATTCAACAATTAGTTCGTAAAGGAAGAGCCAAAATAACTAAGAAGAGTAAATCGGCTGCTTTACAAGCATGTCCACAAAGACGTGGAGTTTGTACGCGTGTGTATACCACTACACCTAAGAAACCTAACTCAGCGATGCGTAAGGTTGCAAGGGTGCGTTTAACAAATGGTAATGAAATCAACGCGTATATTCCAGGTGAGGGACACAACTTGCAAGAGCATTCGATAGTATTAGTTAGAGGTGGAAGGGTAAAAGATTTACCAGGTGTTAAATATCACGTGGTACGTGGAGCATTAGATACTGCTGGAGTTGAGGGTAGAACCCAACGTAGATCTAAGTACGGTGCAAAACGCCCAAAAGACAAAAAGTAAAAATTAATTAGTAACTTTTTTAATGTAAAGACATGAGGAAAAGAAGAGCTAAAAAAAGAGTTTTGTTACCGGATCCAAGATTCAACGATCAATTAGTTACACGTTTTGTGAATAACTTAATGTGGGACGGTAAAAAATCTGTAGCGTTCAAAGTGTTTTACGATGCAATGGATATCGTAAACGAAAAGAAAACTGACGAAGAAAAGTCGGCTTTAGAAGTGTGGAAAGATGGTTTGTCTAACGTGATGCCTCACGTAGAAGTTCGTTCTCGCCGTGTTGGTGGTGCAACTTTCCAAATTCCAATGCAAATTCGTCCAGACCGTAAGGTTTCTATGGCGATTAAATGGATGATTTCTTATGCGCGTAAGCGTAATGAAAAAACAATGGCACAACGTTTAGCTGCTGAGATTTTAGCTGCTGCTAAAGAAGAAGGTGCTGCTGTTAAGAAAAGAGTTGATACTCATAAGATGGCTGAAGCAAACAAAGCATTCTCACACTTTAGATTTTAATAAGAAATGGCAAGAGATTTAAAATATACAAGAAATATCGGTATTGCTGCTCATATTGATGCTGGTAAAACAACAACAACTGAGCGTATCCTTTTCTATACAGGGGTGTCTCACAAAATTGGAGAGGTTCACGATGGTGCTTCTACAATGGACTGGATGGAGCAAGAAGCTGAAAGAGGTATTACAATTACTTCTGCAGCTACTACTTGTACTTGGCAATTTCCAACCGAAAATGGACAGCCTACAGCTGATGCTAAGGGATACCATTTTAATATTATTGATACTCCAGGTCACGTTGATTTTACCGTAGAGGTAAACCGTTCGTTACGTGTATTAGACGGGTTAGTGTTCTTATTCTCTGCAGTAGACGGAGTTGAGCCACAATCTGAAACTAACTGGCGTTTAGCTGATAACTATAAAGTGCCACGTATCGGTTTCGTTAACAAAATGGACCGTCAAGGAGCAAACTTCTTAGCTGTATGTCAGCAAGTAAAAGACATGTTAAAGTCTAATGCAGTGCCAATCGTATTAAACATTGGTGATGAAGCAGATTTTAAAGGAATTGTTGATTTAGTTAAAAACCGTGCTATTGTATGGCATGATGACAACTACGGGTCAACTTTCGATGTTGTAGAAATTCCAGAAGAATTAAAAGAAGAAGCTCGTGAGTTACGTGGTAAGTTAATCGAAGAGGTTGCTGCTTATGACGAAAACTTATTAGAGAAGTACATGGAAGATGAAGATTCAATTACAGAAGAAGAAGTGCACGCTGCATTAAGAGCTGCTGTAATGGATATGTCTATTATTCCAATGGTATGTGGTTCATCATTCAAAAATAAAGGTGTTCAGTTTTTATTAGATGCTGTATGTCGTTATTTACCTTCTCCAGTAGATAGAGATAATATCGTAGGAACTAATCCTGATACTGGTGAGGAGGAAACACGTAAGCCAGACGCAAAAGCGCCATTTTCAGCTTTAGCATTTAAAATTGCTACCGATCCTTTCGTAGGACGTTTAGCATTCTTCCGCGCTTATTCTGGTCGTTTAGATGCAGGTTCTTATGTGTTGAACAACCGTTCAGGTAAAAAAGAACGTATTTCACGTATTTACCAAATGCACTCTAACAAGCAAAATGCTATCGACTTTATTGAAGCTGGAGATATTGGAGCTGCTGTAGGATTTAAAGATATTAAAACAGGAGATACCTTATCTGATGAAAAGAATCCAATTGTTTTAGAATCAATGGATTTCCCAGATCCAGTAATCGGTATTGCTGTTGAACCAAAAACTAAGGCTGACGTTGATAAGTTAGGTATGGCTTTAGGTAAATTAGCAGAGGAAGATCCAACATTTACTGTAAAAACAGATGATGCTTCAGGTCAAACTGTAATTTCAGGAATGGGTGAGTTACACTTAGATATTATTGTTGATCGTTTAAAGCGTGAGTTTAAGGTTGAAGTAAATCAAGGACAACCACAAGTAGAGTACAAAGAAGCTTTAACAGCTACTGCAGATCACAGAGAGGTTTATAAGAAACAATCTGGTGGACGTGGTAAGTTTGCTGATATTGTATTTACTATGGAGCCTGCTGATGAAGGTGTTACAGGGTTACAATTTGAGTCTATTATTAAAGGAGGTAACGTTCCTAAGGAATTTGTACCTTCTGTAGAGAAAGGATTCAAAGAGGCAATGAAGAATGGTCCTTTAGCTGGTTACGAAATGGATTCGATGAAGATTACTTTAAAGGATGGATCTTTCCACCCTGTAGATTCTGATCAATTATCATTCGAATTAGCTGCTAAGTTAGGTTATAAAGCTGCTGCAAAAGCTGCAAGAGCTGTAATCATGGAACCAATGATGAAATTAGAAGTGTTAACTCCAGAGGAGAACATGGGAGATATCGTTGGAGACTTAAACAGAAGAAGAGGACAAGTAAACGATATGAGCGATCGTGCTGGATCTAAAGTAGTAAAAGCAATCGTTCCTTTATCAGAAATGTTTGGATATGTTACTTCTTTAAGAACATTATCTTCAGGTAGAGCAACTTCTACTATGGAATTCTCTCACTATGCAGAAACTCCAAGTAACATTTCAGAAGAAGTAATCGCAAACGCTAAAGGTTAATTAAGATGAGTCAAAAAATTAGAATAAAGTTAAAATCTTACGATTATAATTTAGTAGACAAGTCTGCTGAGAAAATCGTAAAAACAGTAAAGAGTACTGGTGCTGTGGTAAACGGACCAATTCCTTTACCAACAAATAAAAAGATTTTTACAGTGTTACGTTCACCACACGTAAACAAAAAATCAAGAGAACAATTTCAATTATCTGCTTACAAAAGATTATTAGACATTTATAGTTCTTCTTCAAAAACTATTGATGCGCTAATGAAACTTGAGTTACCAAGTGGAGTTGAAGTTGAGATCAAAGTATAAGTAAATCAATAACTTTCGGTTTAATTTTGTTAAGCCGAAAGTTTTTTATACTTTTGCACACCGAAATTTTAGTTTTCGGAGTGTGGAAATTTCTGAAAAGTATTCAGAAATGACATGTCCTGAGGGTTTCGCGAAGGAAAAACGGTAAAACAAATTCAAAGAGTGAAGATGTTTTTCGCTCTTTTTTTTTGAGAAATTCGAAGGAAAACAAGAAACATTTGTTTCAAAAAATTATTTTATTAATAGACGCGCTGGATAAATTAAAATCTATCGTCTGAAAATTAACAAATATGTCTGGGTTAATAGGAAGAAAAGTAGGAATGACCAGCTTATTCGATGAAAACGGGAAAAATATTCCTTGTACTGTAATCGAAGCAGGTCCTTGCGTTGTTACCCAAGTCAGAACCGAAGAGGTTGACGGCTATAACGCGTTACAACTTGGTTTCGATGACAAAAAAGCAAAAAGCTCTAACAAGGCTTTAGATGGTCACTTTAAAAAAGCTGGTACATCTGCTAAAAGAAAGGTCGTTGAGTTCCAAGGATTCGAAGGTGAGTATAAATTAGGTGACTCAATTACTGTTGAACACTTTGCTGAAGGAGAATTCGTTGATGTATCAGGAGTTTCTAAAGGTAAAGGTTTTCAAGGTGTTGTTAAACGTCATGGTTTTGGCGGGGTTGGACAAGCAACTCACGGTCAACATAACCGTTTAAGAGCTCCAGGTTCAATTGGTGCAGCATCATACCCTGCAAGAGTATTCAAAGGAATGCGTATGGCAGGTCGTATGGGTGGAGACAAAGTAAAAGTTCAAAATTTAAGAGTTTTAAAAGTGGTTGCAGATAAGAATCTTATCGTTGTAAAAGGAGCAATTCCTGGTCACAAAAACTCTTATGTAACTATCGAGAAATAATGAAAGTAGCAGTATTAGATATTACAGGAAAAGATACTGGTAGAAAAGTTGAACTTTCTAACGAGGTATTCGGAATTGAGCCAAATGATCATGCAATTTATTTAGATGTAAAGCAGTATTTGGCTAATCAAAGACAAGGTACTCATAAATCGAAAGAAAGAGCTGAGATTGCTGGTAGTACAAGAAAGATAAAAAAACAAAAAGGAACTGGTACAGCTCGTGCGGGTAGTATCAAGTCTGGTGTTTTTAGAGGTGGTGGACGTATGTTTGGTCCAAGACCTAGAAACTATTCTTTTAAGTTAAATAAAAACTTAAAGCGTTTAGCACGTAAGTCAGCTTTAAGTATTCAAGCAAAAGAAAACAATTTAGTGGTTGTTGAAGATTTCAATTTTGAAGCTCCAAAAACTAAAGAGTTTATCAATGTATTAAAAGCTTTAGAATTAGACGCTAAAAAGTCTTTATTCGTATTAGGTGAAGAAAGTAAGAATGTTTACTTATCATCTCGTAACTTAAAAGGTTCTAAAGTAGTAGATGCTTCAGGTATTAACACGTATAGCGTTTTAAATGCTAATAAAGTGGTTATTTCAGAAAGCTCTCTAGAAGGAATTGAGTCTAATTTAAGTAAATAGGGAACAAGATGAGTATTTTAATTAAACCTATTATTACAGAAAAAGCTACAAATGATAGCGAGTTAAACAACCGTTATACATTTGTTGTAAATAAAAAAGCTAACAAATTAGAAATCAAAGGAGCTGTAGAAGCTGCTTATGGTGTAGCGATTGAATCTGTAAAAACAATGAATTATCCAGCACAAAGAAAAACTAAATACACTAAAAAAGGTTTAGTTACTGGATTAACAGGTGGATACAAAAAGGCAATCGTTCAGTTAGCTGAAGGAGAAACTATTGATTTTTATAACAATCTTTAAGAAAAGACAGAATGTCAGTTAGAAAATTAAAACCAATAACACCAGGTCAGCGTTTTAGAGTTGTAAATGGGTTCGACACCATTACTACTGATAAGCCGGAGAAATCTTTATTAGCTCCGAAAAAACGATCTGGAGGTCGAAACAACCAGGGTAGAATGACTACACGTAACATCGGTGGAGGTCATAAACAAAAATACCGTATTATCGATTTTAAAAGAGATAAGCAAGGTATTCCTGCAACAGTAAAAACTATTGAGTACGATCCAAACCGTACTGCATTTATTGCATTAGTTAGTTATGCTGATGGTGAAAAACGTTATGTGATTGCACAAAACGGATTAAAAGTAGGTCAAACAATCATTTCAGGAAAGGAAGTAGCTCCAGAAGTAGGTAACGCTATGTATTTAAGTGAAATTCCTTTAGGAACTACAATTTCTTGTATTGAGTTACACCCAGGTCAAGGAGCTGTTATGGCTCGTTCTGCTGGAGCTTTTGCTCAGTTAGTTGCAAAAGAAGGTAAATATGCAACTGTTAAATTACCTTCTGGAGAAACAAGATTTATCTTATTAACTTGTATGGCTACAATTGGAGTAGTGTCTAACTCAGACCACCAATTATTAGTTTCAGGTAAAGCAGGTAGAAGTAGATGGTTAGGAAGAAGACCAAGAACAAATGCAGTAAGAATGAACCCAGTTGATCACCCAATGGGAGGTGGTGAAGGACGTTCTTCTGGAGGGCATCCAAGATCTAGAAACGGTATTCCTGCTAAAGGATTTAAGACTAGATCAAAGACCAAAGCTAGTAATAAGTATATCGTAGAACGTAGAAAGAAATAATAAACCATGGCAAGATCATTAAAAAAAGGACCTTACGTTCACTATAAGTTAGAGAAAAAAGTGTTAGCTAACGTAGAAGCAGGTAGTAAGTCAGTTATCAAAACTTGGTCTAGAGCAAGTATGATTACTCCTGATTTCGTAGGACAAACAATTGCAGTTCACAACGGACGTCAGTTTGTACCAGTTTACGTTACTGAAAACATGGTAGGTCATAAATTAGGCGAATTTTCACCAACACGCTCATTTAGAGGACATGCTGGTGCAAAAAATAAAGGTAAAAAATAGTAGGAAATTATGGGAAGTCGTAAACATAACATGGCAACACAGTTAAAAGAAGCTAGAAAGTCTAGAGCTTTCGCTAAATTAACTAATTGTCCTACATCACCAAGGAAAATGCGCTTGGTAGCAGATTTAGTAAGAGGAGTAGAAGTTGAAAAAGCTTTACAAATCTTAAAGTTCAGTCCAAAAGAAGCATCACGTAACTTAGAAAAGTTATTATTATCAGCTATTGCTAACTGGCAAGCTAAAAATGAAGATGCAAGCATTGAAGATGCTGGATTATACGTAAAATCAATTTGTGTTGATAGCGCAGGTATGTTAAAAAGGTTAAGACCAGCTCCGCAAGGTCGTGCACATAGAATTCGTAAGCGTTCTAATCACGTAACTTTAGAGTTAGGAACTAAAAATAATAGTAATTAATCAAAGTAGAAATGGGACAAAAGACAAATCCAATAGGAAATCGTTTAGGAATTATCAGAGGATGGGAATCTAACTGGTATGGTGGAAATGACTACGGAGATAAGATTGCTGAAGATGATAAGATAAGAAAGTATTTATATGCTAGATTATCTAAAGCAAGTGTATCAAGAATTATTATTGAGCGTACCTTAAAACTTGTAACCGTTACTATCACTACTGCACGTCCAGGTATCATTATTGGTAAAGGAGGTCAAGAGGTAGACAAGTTAAAAGAAGAGCTTAAGAAAATTACTGGTAAAGAAGTTCAAATTAATATTTTCGAAATTAAGCGTCCAGAATTAGATGCAAAATTAGTTGCTGCTAGTATTGCACGTCAAATTGAAAATAGAATTTCTTACAAGCGAGCTACTAAAATGGCAATCGCTGCTGCAATGAGAATGAATGCAGAAGGAATTAAAGTTCAATTATCAGGCCGTTTAAACGGAGCTGAAATGGCACGTTCTGAGCATTACAAAGAAGGAAGAATTCCTCTTTCTACCTTTAGAGCAGACATCGATTATGCACTTGTTGAATCACATACTACATACGGAAGAATCGGTGTGAAAGTATGGATTATGAAAGGTGAGGTTTATGGAAAACGTGAATTATCTCCATTAGTTGGACTATCTAAGCAAAAAGGTAGTGGAAACAAAGGAGGTGGTAAACGTCAACCTCGCAGAAGAAAATAATTTTTAAAAGAAATTAACAATGTTACAGCCAAAAAGAGTAAAATACCGTAAGGTACAGAAGGCGAAAGGAAATATGAAAGGTAACTCTGGTAGAGGTACTCAACTTTCTAACGGAATGTTTGGTATCAAATCATTAGACCAGAACTTACTTACCTCTCGTCAAATTGAGGCAGCTCGTATTGCGGCAACTCGTTATATGAAAAGAGAGGGGCAACTTTGGATTAAGATTTTCCCAGATAAACCAATAACAAAGAAACCGTTAGAGGTACGTATGGGTAAAGGTAAAGGTGCACCAGATCACTTTGTAGCAGTTGTAAAACCAGGTAGAATTTTGTTCGAAATTGGTGGAGTACCAATGGAAGTAGCAAAAGAAGCTTTACGTTTAGCAGCGCAAAAACTTCCTGTAAAAACGAAGTTTGTAATAGCAAGAGATTTTGATTATAACGCTTAATTCTATTAGATCATGAAACAATCAGAAATTAAAGAATTATCAACAGCTGACTTACAAGAAAAGCTAGGGGCGTTGAAGAAAAATTATACTGATCTTAAGATGGCTCACGCCATAACTCCATTGGAAAACCCATTAGAGTTACGTAGCTTAAGAAAAACTGTAGCAAGAATTGCTACAGAGTTAACTAAAAGAGAATTACAATAATTCTAGTCAGTTTTAAAGATGGAAAAAAGAAATCTTAGAAAAGAGAGAATCGGTGTAGTATCTAGCAACAAAATGGAGAAATCTATCGTAGTTAGCGAGGTAAAAAGAGTAAAGCACCCAATGTACGGAAAGTTCGTATTGAAGACTAAGAAGTACGTTGCACATGACGAGAATAACGATTGCAACGAAGGTGATACTGTAAGGATCATGGAAACACGTCCTATGAGTAAATCTAAGCGTTGGAGATTAGTAGAAATCCTAGAAAGAGCTAAATAATATGTTACAGACAGAATCAAGATTAAAAGTCGCAGATAACACTGGAGCAAAAGAAGTTTTAGTGATTAGAGTTTTAGGAGGAACAAAAAAGCGTTACGCTAGCGTTGGAGATAAAATTGTAGTTTCAGTAAAATCTGCAACTCCAAACGGAACTGTAAAGAAAGGTCAAGTATCTCGTGCAGTTGTTGTTCGTACTAAGAAAGAAGTTAGACGTAAAGACGGATCATATATCAGATTTGATGATAATGCTTGTGTACTTTTAAATCCTTCAGAGGAAATGAGAGGTACTCGTGTATTCGGACCTGTGGCTCGTGAATTACGTGAGAAACAATTTATGAAAATAGTATCATTAGCACCTGAGGTGTTATAAAATCAGATTTTAAAATGAAAAAATTTAAAATTAAATCAGGAGATACTGTTAAAGTTATAGCAGGGGATCATAAAGGATCTGAAGGAAAAGTTTTACAAATCCTTAAAGATAAGGATAGAGTAGTAGTAGAAGGTGTAAATATGGTGTCTAAACACACTAAACCTAGTGCTGCTAACCCTCAAGGAGGAATTGTAAAAAAGGAAGCTCCATTACATATATCGAATGTAGCCTTAATCGAAAACGGTGAAGCTGTTAGAGTAGGGTATGATTTTGATAAGGAAAGTGGAAAAAAGTTCAGAGTTTCAAAAAAATCAGATAAAGCAATATAACAATGAGTTACGTACCAAGATTAAGAGAAGAGTACAAGAGCAGAGTTATCAAAGCTCTTACTGATGAATTTGGTTATAGCAATGTAATGCAAGTGCCTAAATTACAAAAGATAGTTGTAAGTAAAGGTGTTGGTGCAGCTATAGCAGATAAGAAATTAATAGAATACGCTATTGATGAGTTAACTACTATTACTGGTCAAAAAGCAGTACCTACAATTTCTAAGAAAGACGTTGCAAACTTCAAATTACGTAAAGGAATGCCTATTGGAGCAAAAGTTACGTTAAGAGGAGATAAAATGTACGAATTTTTAGATAGATTAGTTACAGCTTCTTTACCACGTGTAAGAGACTTTAACGGTATCAAAGCAAATGGTTTTGATGGTAGAGGTAATTACAATTTAGGAATTACTGAGCAAATCATCTACCCAGAGATTAATATTGATCAAGTGAAAAAAATTAGTGGTATGGATATTACTTTTGTAACATCAGCAAGCACTGATAAGGAAGCTAAATCATTATTAGGAGAATTAGGATTACCATTTAAAAAGAATTAATAAGATGGCTAAAGAATCAATGAAAGCGCGTGAGCGCAAAAGAGCTAAAATGGTTGCTAAATATGCAGAAAAGAGAAAAGCCTTAAAAGAAGCTGGAGACTATGAAGCATTACAAAAGTTGCCAAAAAACGCATCACCAATTAGAATGCACAATCGTTGTAAACTAACTGGACGTCCAAAAGGATATATGCGTCAGTTCGGAATTTCACGTGTTACTTTCCGTGAAATGGCTAACCAAGGATTAATTCCAGGAGTAAAGAAAGCAAGCTGGTAAGAAGCTCTTCCATACAAAATAAAGGTGTATAACTAAACAAAGTTGTACACCTTTTTGCTTAACAAAAGGGTGTAATTAATACATACTTTAATTTCATTTTAAAATAAAAATACTCTTACAAAAACGTAATATTTTGATACTAAAAATGATAATCATCAAAAAGGTTTGATTTTCAAAAAGTTTATGTATATTTGCACTCTGTTTTTATGGGGTAAATTACGCCTTGTAAGTAAATACCACTTAAATGGTATAATGCTTATGAGATTTTACTCAAAAAACAAATAAATAAGTATTAACTGGTTTCAGGTTTAGTATTTGCGTTGATAAGATAATAATGCTAAAAACCAAAACCGAAAATTAATTAACTATGTATACAGATCCAATCGCGGATTTTCTTA
This sequence comes from Tenacibaculum mesophilum, assembly GCF_003867075.1. Classification (NCBI taxonomy): domain Bacteria; kingdom Pseudomonadati; phylum Bacteroidota; class Flavobacteriia; order Flavobacteriales; family Flavobacteriaceae; genus Tenacibaculum; species Tenacibaculum mesophilum. The sequence continues at coordinate 3,343,099 of NZ_CP032544.1, forward strand.
CTCGAGTGAGAAATGCTATTGCAGCAAATCACAGAGTAGTTGAAGTTCCTGCTTCAAAGTTGAAGAAGGAAATGACGAAGATTTTGTTCGATCAAGGTTACATTTTAAGTTATCAGTTCAATGACGATAAGGTTCAAGGAACGATTAAGATAGCTTTAAAATACGATCGTGACACGAAAGAATCAGTAATCAGAAAGATTCAAAGAATTTCAACACCAGGTTTACGTAGATACGTTGGCGCTAAAGAAATGCCAAGAGTATTGAACGGATTAGGTATTGCTATTGTTTCTACATCAAAAGGTGTAATGACAAACAAAAAAGCAAGACAAGAGAACGTTGGTGGTGAAGTATTATGTTACGTTTACTAAAAAACATTTTGTAAGATGAGTAGAATAGGAAAGAATCCAATCGCATTGCCACAAGGTGTTGAAGTAAAAGTAGACGGAAATGTGGTTACAGTAAAAGGGAAATTAGGAGAGTTAACTCAAGAAATTAAGTCTGATATTACTGTAAAAGTTGAAGATGGTACCATTACTTTAGAAAGACCATCAGAAAGTAAAGATCATAGAGCAGCACATGGTTTATACCGTGCTTTAATCAATAATATGGTTGAAGGTGTTAGCAAAGGATTTACTAAAGAGTTAGAGTTAGTAGGTGTTGGTTATAGAGCATCTAACCAAGGACAAAAATTAGATTTAGCCTTAGGTTTCTCTCACAATATTGTAATAGATTTAGCTCCAGAAGTTAAGGTTGAAACAGTATCTGAAAAAGGTAAGAACCCAATCGTAAAATTAACTTCACATGACAAGCAATTAGTTGGTCAAGTTGCAGCAAAAATTCGTTCATTCCGTAAGCCAGAACCTTACAAAGGAAAAGGAATTAAGTTTGTAGGAGAAGTATTAAGAAGAAAAGCAGGTAAATCTGCATAATAAATAAGAGAAATTATTATGGCATTATCAAAGCTTGAAAAAGACAACGAT